>CAZSPU010000014.1:0-33318 GCA_964608555.1 uncultured Candidatus Saccharibacteria bacterium | reverse complement strand
TACGCCATCCGAACGCTACGCGTTACATACACAAAGAGCTAATGTTGCACTTGGGAGTTGAATGCAGGTATCTTGTCGTGCGGAGCGCCTCAGCTTGGGGCAATGGTCATCCAGGCTGGCTAGGCGTTGACGGCTATTATTGGTCGTCCCATGGCGGTAGTATGAGCAGCCCCCTTAGTTATCTTTTATTCTTTAATGCTTCGATTGCTTACGCATCTCATCTTGAAACTCGGTATTTCGGCTTTCCTCTCCGCTGCCTAGTACTGTAGGGATAATGGTAATGGATGTGGTTTATAAATTTCGGGCGAGAATAGCAAATTGATTATAGTAGCGCATCATAATTTCCGGATCCGTGTGCCACGAGTTACCCATGAAATAGTCGCAGAATTCTTCTCGAGCGCGACAAACCTCCTTCAGTCGGCCAGGAGAGGTCTTGGCGCATTCTATAGTGAGGTCAAACAATTCTAAGGCGCGCACAAAGGACGCTTGAAAGCGCTTCTCGTTTTTCTGGAACCATTTCAGCGAGCGAGAAACTTCACTGCCAAGATTTCCCATTTGCAGACAAAACGGAAGCTCTGCCCAACCGCCGTCAGCGAGATCTCGGTGTTGACAATTTAGTGAATCCATTTGTTGACAACCTCAAGAATTTTTGTACAAGTAGCAGGATCATCGACGCCTCGGCTGTGATTGCCGAGACGCGGGCGCACATTAATCATAGATTCAAATTCCACAAAATCATCGCCTTTGTCTTCGTACCAGAGGTTGATTCCCCAAAGCGAATTTTGATTAGAGCCATTCTCAAGTAAGAACTTCTCTAGATCTGCATGTAATTCTGCATCAATTGCCAAAAGACCCGACTCAACATCCACTACCGCCTTAACCATTGGACCGTCAAAAACCACATTACTTTTCGCCAAATCTGCTGGCGAAATTACCTCACTCAGTATTTTCATGATTTGATTGTACATCTTTTGCAGCACTTTTACAATCTTGGTAAAACCTGATCTTTCACTGATTCGCGTTGAAAATGCCTGCTCATTACTTTATTCTTCTGCCGCTTCGTGCCAGAAATGACTGCATATCTTCGGAAAAGAGAACAAGATTCTCTTTTCGCTCAGATATTTGCCATTTCTATCACTTCGTTCTAGAAATAACTGCGTATTCTCAAAAATAAAAGTAGAACTTTTATTTCTCTCGAATACTTGTTATTTCGTGCGTAGTGGACAAGTTTTTGACGCTGGATATGCTTGGGGAGTAGGAAATTCTATATTAAATTGGTCCAATACGTCTGATTTGAATAATGAAATATATGCTCGGTATATTAGTGCTGGTTCTAGTGACGTTGTGGCCTCCGATTCGTTTCTTCGCTGTTACGGGCATCCTCTCCGCTGCCTAGTACGGTAGGGATAATGGTAATGAGATATGGTCAGTATAGACTTAATGGCGAAATGCCCCGAGCTCGGAGCTCGGGGCTGGATAAATAAGGTATTCTGTATTATTGATGCAGGATGCGGTTAGTTATTGCCTGTGCGCATATAGGCGATCGTGAAACACATAGCATGATACCCTTGCTCAGACTCAGGATGGACTTCAATCACATCACGGGTTTGCGGGTTAATAAAACTGTTTTTTGCGGCGCCTTTCACGCGCAATTCCCGAAACCCATTCTCCGAAAGATACTTTTGCATTCGAGCGTATTGCTCCTGGGCGAGGATAATACGTCGTTCGAGACAGGCCATAAAATCGGACCGAAACTTAGACAGCTGCTGCTCAATTGGTAAAATCCAGACATCCATTTGACCGACATAGTGAAGCCCGAATTGCCGACTAAAATTCTCGTCAACGTCATAACGCGCATAGAAGGAACTTGAAGACAACGCCAAGCGCGCCCGCGCCTCGCTCCAGATCTGACCACGGTTCAACTTCATCAATATAGACAAATGAGTGGCAGCGGAAACATCAGTAGGACTTATCAAATAGGTTGGGCTGTTTTGGCGGCTCTTGTTCCGCTGAATAACAGCTTTAGGATAACAGAAGGACACTGTAATTTCGCTTTTATTGAAATCCCAGCCAACCGCTTCATAAAACTGATCGATTGGGAGCGGGGCATTACACTTGTCGCGGTAGACCAATTTGGGATAGCGTACCGCAATTGGCAAAATCATCTTCAACGGATCAACACTGAAACTCGCGAATCCATATTGATGATCGAAGCTATTTTCTGCCTGCCTGATTTTGCTTACAAAATTAGTATCTAACATTTTTCTACCTCTTTTCTGGAAAATTTGGAAAATTGCCACTAGAACCGGTGCACTAACTGCATTACAGAATATAAAAGTGCGTGGAGGTCAAAAACCTCGTATATATTATATATTAAAACTCATTTTCGTCAATTTTGACGTATTGGAAGATTATTTCTTAGTAGTTTTCTTCTTGGCCGAAGTCTTTGCAGTTTTTGTAGTTTTTGCAGTTTTAGTAGCTTTAGCCTTTGTAGTCTTCGTAGTCTTAGCAGTAGACTTTGCACTTTTGCTAGAAGTACTCTTACTGCCAGCTGTCTTCGCGGCGGCTCTGCGACCGAAACGGCCGCCACCCTTAGGCTTATCATCCAACATTTGCTGAGCTTCTTCTAGCGTAATTGCTTTGGGATCTTGATCTTTGGGGATTTTGACATTATTAAACCGCCCGGGGCCCTTCACATATGGACCATAAGCGCCATTAATAATCATAATTTCGCCCCAATCAGCAATGATGGAATCGATCTTTTCTTGATAGAGGTGTTCGGCGGTAGCAAAATCAATGGTATAGGGATCGTAGTTCTTGATTTGGATGTTGTATTTGCCAGCTTTGAGATAAGGGCCAAAGGGGCCACTAGAAGCAATGATCGTCGCGCCGTCTTTGGTCGTGCCGAGCTCGCGCGGCAGAGCCGGCATCGCCAGCTGTTTGAGGGCTTCCTCGAGGGTGACGGTCTTTTCGGTTTTACCCTTGGGCAGTGGCGCAAACCGCGGCTTCTCGCCACTGGACTTTTCGTTGTCACCGAGCTGAATAAAACCGCCGTTGCGGCCAATTTTGGCATAAATCGGCAGTCCAGTCTTAGGATCCTTACCGAGCTCACGGGCGTTATTATAACGAGCGGCATCGTCGGATTTAAGCACTTCTTTTGAGAATGGACCATAAAAATCGCGCAGCATCTTGACCCGCTCAAGCTTGTGTTCGGCAATTTTATCTAGATCTTCTTCAATATTTGCCGTAAATTTATAATCGACAATATTATTAAAATTATCCGTCAAAAATCCGGCCAGCAGCTCGCCAATCGGCGTCGGCAACAACTTGCCCTTCGTAGAGCCAGTTTTTTCGGTGACAATTTCGCGCTTAACCTCGCCTTTGATCAAAGTCAACTGCACAACTTCGCGCGGCTCACCTTCGGATTCACCCTTCACGACGTAGCCGCGGTTTTGGATAGCTGACATAATCGTCGCATAAGTGGACGGGCGGCCAATGCCGAGCTCTTCGAGCTTTTTCACTAAGGAGCCTTCGGTAAAGCGCGCCGGCGGTTTGGCAAAATTCTGCCGGGCCTTGATCTCCTTAGCCTTAAGACTGTCGCCGACGGTCAGCGCTGGAAGTTCTTCTTCCTTGCTACGACCAGTAACCTTCAAGAAGCCATCAAAAGTAATAACTTCACCTTTAGCCTCAAAGAGATGTTTGCTGGCATCGGTCTTAATCTTGATAACGGTTTTTTCGGTCTGTGCATCAGCCATCTGCGTCGCCAAAGTCCGATTGCGGATTAAACGATATAATTTCTTCTCGTATTCGGTCTTGCCTGCGACTTCCTGCTCGATATGAGTAGGGCGAATTGCTTCGTGAGCTTCTTGCGCGCCGGCGGATTTGGTTTTAAAATTACGCACTTTGAGGTATTCTTTGCCGTAGTTATCTTCGACGTATTTAGCCGTCATGGCAATTGCTTGCTTGGATAAATTCAGACTGTCGGTACGATGATAAGTAATGAAACCGGCCTGATAAAGCGCCTGCGCGGCCGACATCGTGGCCTTAGTCGACATACCGAGACGCGAATTAGCCTCGATCTGCATCGATGCAGTCGTAAAAGGCGGGCCCGGGTGACGCACGCCGGGGCTAGTCGTAATATCGGCCACTTCCCAATCGGCAGCAGCGACTTTTTCGAGATAATTTTGGGCGGTTTTTTCGGTGTCAAATGTTTTGTCGAGGGTAGCGGCCAGCTCGTCTTTGGTCTGAGCGACAAATTTGCCGGTAACTTTGAACTTAGCCTTGCTGGCAAACGCCTCAATTTCCTGCTCGCGTTCTACCACCAGCCGTAGCGCCGGCGACTGTACACGACCAGCAGAAATCGCACCCGGAACTTTGCGCCGTACCACGCCAGATAAATCATAACCAACCAGCATATCGAGAGTCTGGCGAGCCTGCTGAGAATGCACCATATCCATATCGACTTTGCGCGGATTTTTGATTGCATTTTCGAGCGCTGGTTTGGTAATTTCGTGAAAAGTAATACGGTTGGTGTTTTTGGGAAGCTTCAACACTTCCATCAAATGCCAAGAAATCGCTTCGCCTTCGCGGTCTTCATCCGTCGCGAGCCAGATCGTTTCGGCGGCTTTGGCGGCGCGTTTGAGCTCAGAAATAATTTTATTGTGACCAGGGTCAATTTCGTAAGTGACGTCAAAAGTAGATTTATCAACTTTAGTATCTTTGCGAATATGACCAACCGACGCTAACACATGAAAATCGCGTCCGAGGTATTTTTCAATAGTATGAGCCTTCGCAGGAGACTCGACGATCACTAGGTTTTTAGGCATATATTATTATGATACCATACGTGTCAAGCGTTTTCGAACAAATCGTTTGGCGGACTATGTAACCAAAAGGATCAGTGATTTAGGCTTGTAATTAGGTTATTTTATGTTGAAATATATGAATATATTGACAAATTAGCAAATCTGTGCTATAATGGAAGGTAGAGTAGTTCGTCGCTCTAATCTGTAAGTTGAGGGCGGAAGAACTTTATCAGTTTGAAAATCACCGATGAATCCTAGATTAGTGACACACAAATGAGTTTTGAAAGGATGAGGATTATGCATCAGGACACAAATACCACCGCTATCCGTATCGCGCGAAGTGTTTCCGCAACCAACCAAACAACCAATACTGGTGCTTCAGATTTAATGCCAGCAGTCACAAAGTTTCTGCAAGAAGAGAATTCTACGGCTACTGTGCCGAGCATGGCTCTGCGCGTAAGCAGCGTTGCCGAAACGAGTGATAACGCCGAAATTCGCGATTTCGATCTGGCTAATGGGCTTCTGGAGATTATGACGGGATATACCGTGGCCGAGATTGTCAATGTCGCCCGCTGCGGAGATCTCTCTGATTTGCCGCAAGTCACCAGGGCGACCACGAAGCGGATTATGGAGTTACTGAAGGCGTCCGGGCATCTAAGCCAAGAGCTCATACAGTCTAAAGCAATTCAGCAGTTACTCGTTAAAGTTGATCCGATGTTCGATAATAACGATTCGCAGTCTGCTCCACCCAAAATATTTACGGCTAAGCAAATCGACTGGGTCGTAAATGATCTGCTTTGCGTTCTGAAGCCCAACGAAAGCAAGATATTAATGTTACGTTTTGGACTCAAGGGCGAAGCGCCGTTAACCCACCGAGCCTGCGGCTCAATTTTACGCCTGTCGGGAGCACGCGTCCAACAGATCGAAACGAAAGCCATAGAAAAATTGCGAGACTCTGTTCGCAAGGATAGGATCATTGAACATTTTCCGGAACTCCGCCAATTAAAAGACTTCAATCTGTCGGTGCGGCCATTCGCGATATTATCGCGCGCAGGAATTACTAACGTTGGACAGCTTTGCCAGATGACAGAATCTCAGCTCCTGGACCGTTGCGAGAACCTAGGTAGAAAAAGCCTTGAAGAAATTAGCGAGAAGCTCAAAAAGCTTAACCTTAGGTTCGCTGCCGAGCCCAACAAAGAGTGATTTTCATCGTTATGACAAACCCCGGCATATCGCTGGGGTTTATTTCTGTCGCTTTGTGTCAGAAATGACTATTCGTGCGTAGTGGACTGATTAGATATGATGGCCATATTAGTGAAGATACCGGTAAAGCTGGAACATTTTGGTCTAAGGTATCCATTTTAAACAATAATTCTAATTGGAGTTTCTATTTTGATTTTTACGAATTGAATGTTTTTCCGCATACTAGTTACGATCGTCAGTTTCCACGTTCTCTCCGCTGCCTAGTACGGTAGGGATAATGGTAATGGATAAGAACGGGAAGAAGTGTTTCTTCGTGCGTAGTGGAAGTATCCATTATCTTGGGCATGCAGGGCCTGCTGGAGTCAATAACCATAGCTGGTCATCGAATAGTGATGCCGTTGTTGGTTTATCATTAAGCCTTAGTTTGGCTTTTGGTAAAGCGGAAGTAGTTCCATCGAATACTGATCACCGTTTTCAAGGATTTACTCTCCGCTGCCTAGTACGGTAGGGATAATGGTAATGGATATGGTCGGACTCTGAAATTTCAGAAATGCACTAAAACATGATAAAATATTAATTTATGAAGATTATTTCTGTATTGCATAATATTCGGTCGACTTACAACGTGGGGGCGATTTTGCGCACAGCGGATGGAATTGGCGTTGACCGGGTGGCGCTTTCTGGATATACGCCGAAGTATGACGATGCAAACCTGCTGCCGCATTTACGCGCAAAACTTAATCATCAAATCGAAAAATCAGCGCTCGGGGCGGAGCAAAGTGTGCCGCAGGAGTTTGTCGGCGATTTGCCGGCTTGGCTCGAGCATAAGCAGGCCGCAGGCTGGCATATTATCGGCCTAGAAAACAATTTGGCACCAAATGAGCTTAGCCGACGTTGGATTCTCGGGCAGGAAAATCCGGAAATTGCGGACAACGACTCGTTGATTCTGGTTCTAGGAGAAGAAGTTGCAGGCATTCCGCCCGAAATCCGCCAAATGGTTGATTATTTTTTGGAAATTCCCATGCACGGCCAAAAAGAATCTTTTAATGTTTCGGTTGCTACCGCAATTGCTCTGTGGGCATTAAAAAACTCTGCAATTACGCGCAAATAGTATTGGGCTTATTCTTCGTGCGTAGTGGAGATGTTCATCACTACGGTTATAAGGATTGGTCCGGCCTCCGCGGTTACTATTGGTCGTCTCGTGCCTATACTAACGCCGGATTTTGGAACAGTTTCGACCTCGCCTTCACTGCTTCTGGTGTCGGCCCGTCCGACTACGACAGCCGCTTCTGGGGCTTTCCTCTCCGCTGCCTAGTACGGCAGGGATAATGATAATGAATGTGGTAGCACAAATAGCTCTTGTGTGGGGAATAAGACTTGGGCAAGCGCCCAGGAGCGGCCCCACACAAGAGACTATTTGTGCTAACTGTACACCCCACTGTAATATCAGAATAGTATAGAGATTCTTGATTCTCACAACCAAAACCCACACGAGGCTAACTCGCATAATATTCTCATCCTATCACACTTATGCTATTTTGTCAATACTTTTTATAATAATTTGTGTATTTTGCAAGAATATTTACTATTTTTGGAGTAAATCCAGTAATTCCCTTTCGTTAATCACGGGGATGTTGAGTTTGGCGGCCTTGTCGGTTTTGCTTTTGCCAGGCTTGGCGCCGGCGATCAGGGCAGTAGTGTTTTTGGTAACGGAGCTGGTCACGGTAGCACCCAGAGCGCGTAATTGATCTTCGGCTGCTTCGCGACCCATGCTATCGAGTGTGCCTGTGATGATGTAGCTTTTGCCACTAAGGGGTAATTTGGATTGGTCGTGATATTCTGGCTGTACGCCCAAATCCTTCAGCTCGTCGAGCATTTTGAGATTGTCTTCGTCGGCAAAATACGCCAAAATCGCTTCGGCGACCGTCTTGCCGATATCGGGCAGTTTTGTCAAGTCGTCTTCGGTGGCTTTAGCCAAATCATCAATCGTGCGGAAGTTTTGCGCGAGCGTAATAGCAGTCTGGATACCAACATGGCGAATTCCGAGGGCAGTGATAAACTTCGCCAGCGGAGGATGTTTGGAGTCGGCAATTGCCTTGACGAGATTTTGGGCGGAGAGCGTACCAAAACGCTCAAGCTGTGCGACCTTTTCCCATTTGAGACGGTATAGATCGGCGATTGAGCGAATCAGCCCTGCGTCAATGAGCGCAGAGACGTTTTTTTCACCGAGGCCGTCGATATTTAGGGCCGGCTTTGAAGCGTAATATTCGATCGCGCGCTTCAGAATGAGCTCAGAATTTTCGCCTTTGACGCGATAGACGACTTCGTGCGGCGGACGCTCAAACTCAAGCTCAGGGTATTGCGCCTTGAGAGCGGCGAGATAATCAAACGGTTGAGTTTGATCGGGGCGAAGGCTGATCAAAACTTCCTTGATCTGCGGAATAATGTCACCAGCCTTATAAATAATTACAGTGTCGCCGATGCGAACATCAAGCCGGGCGATTTCGTCGGCGTTATGCAGACTGGCATGGCGAACCGTGCTGCCAGCAATTTGGACGGGATCGAGAATGGCGACGGGCGTAGCGGCGCCGGTGCGGCCAATTGAAATGACGATGTCGCGTACGCGCGTGGTGGATTCTTCGGCCGGATATTTGAACGCAACGGCGCCGCGTGGGGTCTTTCCCACGATGCCGAGACGCTGATAAACGGCACGATCGTTAATTTTGATAACCATACCATCAGTATTGAACGGTAAAGTTTGGCGATATTCGCCGAGACGCTCAATCTCCGCTACGACATCATCGATTGTTTGAAAGACCCGATCTTCACCCGAAGTGCGAAAGCCGAGTTCGCGTAGCTTAGCATAAGCTTCAGAGTGTTTGGGCAAATTTGGCTGAACTAAATCGTAGGCCATAAACCGTAATTTGCGCGAAGCAGCAATCTTAGGATCAAGCTGGCGGATACTGCCAGCCGCGAGATTACGGGGATTTGCAAAAGGCTTGTCGCCTGCTCGCTCCTGCCTCTGATTCAGTTCATCAAAATCCTTTTTGAAAATGACAATTTCGCCACGCACTTCGACATGACCCGGCTCCGCAATTCGCAACGGGATGTTTTCGATAGTACGCACGTTCATCGTGACGTCTTCTCCGACCAGCCCATCGCCACGCGTCACAGCCTGTTGGAACAGGCCATCCTGATAATGGAGCGCGCAGGCCAAACCATCCATTTTGATATCGGTAAAGTATTCTTGAATGGGGCCGACGATTTTAGTGTTAGCCGCCACCCAATCTCGAATTTCTTCGACCGAGAAAACATCGGCCAGCGAAATCATGCGCTCGCGATGCGTGACTTTTTCGAACTTGTCGAGCGGCTTGCCGGCGACCCGCTGCGTAGGCGAATCGGGAGTGATGAGATCGGGATATTGCTTTTCGAGCTCGGAAAGTTCGTGTTTGAGAGAATCTGCCGCCGCCTCTGACATAATTGATTCATCCAAAACATGATAATGATAACGATAGTCATTAATTAAATCGCGCAACTTCAAAATACGTGCCGCAGCTTGCTCTTTGTCCACACTTACCTCCAATTTCTAGGATTATTATAGCACAGGATCGGGCTTTTCGGCTTGATCGTCAATGAGATAGCGATAGTAGCGATAAACATAGGCGGTGATGTAGATACAGACAAAACAAGTCACAAATAGCAGCACGAAAGGTACAATCGGCCAGCCAGCCAACCACGTCCAAAGGCTCTTAAGCCAAAGATCCAGCAAAATCACCGGGAAAACGGCAATAATATATACAATCGCAATTACGAAGATCAGATAAGCAATTCTAATGATGAAGCGCGTGCGACGACCAGCAATTAGATCAGAAGCTGTCGCTAAGGCATCGAGCGGATAAGTGCCCGGAACCGTGACAATGATTAAAGCCATCGTTGAACCAGCTAGCATATACGCCGAGAGAAGAATCATCAGGAGGGCAAAAATGAAATACACGAGAGCATAAAATGGCGTCGACAAAAACCCAGTCGCCGTCGCAGCAGAATAGGTAATAATTACGATCATAATCGGCAAAGCTTGTACGATCATGAGCATAAAAATAAGTAAAGTCGAGATCAGCGGACCCATAGAGTTATAAAGTGCATCGCGTAGCTTAGGCTGGCTGCGTGCATAAAAATGTCGCATCAAGAACAAAGTCACCAGCCAAATCATCAAAAGCAACATAATCATAAAGACTGTGCCAACTTCGTCCATGCCGGCGTCGAGCCCGCCAGTAGTAACCGACGCGATCAAGAGTAGCCCAGCCTTAGCAAAGTTGCCGATCTTCCCCATTGACATTTCGGCACTGGTGGCGTCAATGTTTTCTTGGAATTGGAGATAGAAATCCTCAGTCATAAGGCCTACGAGCACGATATAGAGGATTGTCATAAGTACCACTAATGGCAAAAAAGTGCGCCAATGTCGAAAAATGAACTGAAAAGTAGTCATGGCATGAGTCAGCAAGCCGGGCGTCTTAGTCTTGCGGAGATAATCTTCGCGGTACGAGCGCTTAAAACTGCGGTGGAGACGTACACGTTTGGCGCGCCAATCGTGGATTCGTGAGCGCAAAGAAGGCTTTTTGGAATCTGATTGCGGTTTCTTCGATGATTGCGATTTCTTAGAGCTTATTTTAGCAATACCGTGCGATGCTTTCTTATTAGATGACGCAGTAACTTTAGGCCGTTTCGTCTGGTTACTATCGGAATTTTTCGTAGCCACTGACTGTGATGTGACCTTCGCCGTAGGGCGTTTTGATGGTTTGTGTGGTTTTTTAGAATTTCGTTTTGCCATGCTCGAGCCTCTCAATACGTTTTTCGATAGGGGGATGAGTACTGAATAAATTTTTGAATGAACCCTTTTTCAGAGGGTTAGCAATAAATAATGCTTCTGTAGCCGGGTTTTGATGATGCATCGGCTGCGCGTGCGTATCGAGTTTTTTCAAAGCGGAAATCATTCCTTCTGGATAACGGGTGATATGTGCTGCAGAAGCATCAGCCAGATATTCGCGTTCGCGCGAAACAGCGAGTTGAGCCAAAGACGCAGCAATCGGAGCAATGAGCGAAACAAGCACCATTACAATAAGACCGATCGGACTGTTGTCTTCGTTGTCGTGTCGATTTGTATAATACATCATCCGAATTCCCAAATCAGCAATAAACCCGACTATGCAGACTAATCCAAAGGTAATCATAGACACACGGATGTCGTAATTTTTGACATGAGATAATTCATGCGCCATCACGGCGGAAAGTTCTTTGTTGTCCATAATATCTAAAAGTCCTGTCGTAGCGGCCACAATCGCATGGTCAGGATCGCGACCAGTAGCGAAAGCATTAGGCGCCGGATCGTCAATAATGTAAACTTTTGGCATAGGCAAGCCAGTAGCAATGGATAAGTTTTCGACAGTATTATATAGACGAGGATTGTCTTTTTTGTGGATTTCACGTGCACCCGTCATCGCAACCGCCAATGAAGCTGAAGCGAAATATTGAATCACGGCGTAAATAGCTGCGACAACAACTACCCAAATCGCAATCTTCCAATCGTCCAAGCAAAAAGCCACCGCCCAACCGATAGCGGCAATCAACAAGACGAAAAATCCCATAATTAATATGGTATTACGTTTATTGGCAGCAATTTGTTTGTACACCTGTCTTCTCCATTAATCAAGTGCGAGACATACTGAGATAGCATGTCTCGCACTTTTCCTAAAACTTCACTTCTGGGGCTTTTTCAATTTGAGCCTGTTCAGACTCGGCAACTTTGTAATATTCACGCGGTTTGAAGTGCGCAAAGAAATTATTAATAATATTAGATGGGAAAAGTTTGATCTTAGTGTTTAACTCTTTGGCGCCAGCATTATAGAAACGGCGAGCGGCCTGAATTTTGTCTTCGACATCCTGAAGCTGAATTTGCAACTGTTGGAAATTAGTGTTAGCCTTTAATTCTGGGTAAGATTCGGCAATTGCAAAGACCTTTGACAAAGCACCCTCGAGGCTACGCTCGGCTTCGGCGGTACTTTTGACGCTTTTCGCGCTGAGTACGGCGGAGCGAGCTTTCGTCACGTCGTCAAAAACGGTTTTTTCGTGCGTAGCATAGCCTTTGACGGTTTCGACGAGATTCGGAATCAGATCAGCGCGGTATTTCAGCTGCACTGTAATATCAGACCAAGCTTCGTTGACACGCTCATTCAGGCGCACCAAACCATTGTAGCTGGCCAGTACTACAATAATTAAGATAACAACAATCGCAGCGATAATAGCGAGAGGGATCATTTTCTAGTTCTCCTTAGGTTATAAATTAATTATACATGAGTTTTGAGATTTGTCTACCAAGCGTGGAAGAAATCGCCCGTTGCATCAAAAATCATGCCCAATATACCTGTGGCCGCCATCACACAAAATAGTGCGAGATAAATAATCAGCAAACAAAATTGGGCGCGAGCGAAGTTACGTACGTTATGATTATCCGCCATTAAGGCAAAACAAATACAAATAATCCAGCCAAAAATCGGAATTTTGAACAAGACTTCATATCCGAAATAACCCCACATCGTAATTGGCGCGTATGAGTCGGGGATTGCGGTTTCGACAATGCGCGGCTGCTCCGGCACTTTGGCTTTTGTTGATCGCGTTTTCGTAGTTCTTGTAGTTTTATGTGTGGTTTTTGCTACCATGTGCTCCCTTTTAAAATAGTTACTCGCCAGCTAATGAAGGCTATTGAGCTTGAAAATATTAAGTTAAGTATAAGCTTTATCTTGAAAATCGTCAAGTTTTTGCTTGACGCTTGAGTTTTTATTGTTATAATTGAGATTACAAGAGAGAGGTACAATATGTCAGATAAGACGACACATTCCGCGACTGATGATGAATCCGTTGCACAAAAAGGGCAGGCAGAAACGAACACAGATCACACCGAAGATAATAACCATATCGTCGAAAGTTTAGACGATGCGGAGAATAATGAAGTCGGTGACGATAAGAATGATACTAATGACGATCAGAGTGATGATCAAAATAATAATTCGGACGCCGATTCAACAAACGAATCAAACGATAAAAATACCGAAGATGACGAGGCCGACGATAGCCAAGAGAGTGACCATAGCCAGAGCGATCAAAACGCTAACAGTAGCCAGGACGCCGGCGCTGATGATTTGTCGGACATTAGAGAAGCCGAGATTGTCGAGGACGCTAAGGATGAAAGTGCAACCACATCAAAACAATCGTCTTCCGATAATTGCAAGTGCCGATGTGCTGAGCAACGCGATTTTAGTGATACCGCGATGAATGCAGAGTTTCAAAAATCAATTCGCGAACAAATTGAGAATTGTCAAAAAGAGCTCCAAGAATCTTTACAAAAGAGTATTCGAGAAGATTTCCGTTTAATTGCCGAGAAACAAATCGCCAAAGCTAATCGCCGGCGACGTTGGAGTAATTTCTTTCATGATTTGGTGATTATTATTTTGGTGGCAGTCGCGGTTTATTTTGGTTACTGTTTATACGATGTACAGTATTTCCCTTTTATGAAAACGCAGTGCACGGATGGCGCGACCGATTGTCAAGCCGATTTGATTACTACGCCCAATATCGACCAAACGGCCGGTCCAGTTAAGGATTCGACTTGGTATTTAGCCAATTACAGCTATCTCTTCGAAAACTTGCGACTGAATTTGAGCGGAGACAACATTTCGGCGTATTATTTATATAATGATGACCGCCGAGCGGCTGAGATTGCGCCAAAATATCTTCTAGCTATGGCTTATAGCCGCACGAATTTGGCCTTGAACAGCGGCCTACCTACTATCACCGTTGCGGGCGACGCCATGCGTACGGCTTTTACTGATACTTTTGGCTCACTTGACTATTACGAGCCGGTAGATTTTGACTATAGTTGTTGGCATTTTCAATATACGAAGAACGATGATGCCTTTGTGGCCGCGAATACACCATGTAATGAGTCGAGCCAGCGCGAAATTATCGAACAAGTCGACAAAATCTACGAAGAAGGTGAGGCCATATATGTAATCACGCATGCCGCGGTTTACGATAGAGTGCAGCGCGAGCTTTATAATTTAAATAATCTTTTCCAGCCAATCGCGGTCGACGTCGAAAAGCAAGAACTGGAACAATATCAAGCCAAACTTAATCGCTACCAATATCAATTCAAAAAATCAGGCGAAGACGATAAATACTACTTCACTTCAATTACAAAGTTAAAGTAATAGCGCTGGATGATGACATAGCCGTCATTATCAATTACCATTATCCCTACCGTACTAGGCAGCGGAGGGGAAAGCCATACGCGCGATAAGGAGAGCCGTTGTACGGATGCGAAGGAAATACTGCGGTATCTAGGAAAATTAGATTATAGGCACTTTCTGTAGATTCAATGGGATATGTGCGTGATGCCCAAAAAATTCCATTTTGTCCTGGAAAATTCAGATACCCATCCGTAGAAGTTGCATCACTACGCACGAAGAATAAGTGTTTGAGGGAAATAAAAGTAAAAACTTTCATCTCCGAGGATGAGCAGTTATCTCTAGCGCAAAGTATAGAAGTAATAGAGGTCGTAAAGTCTAGGGGTAGATAAATATTCTTGGGATGAAGTGGTAGAAGAATGAAATTAATACACGATCGCTATCAATATTTTATTTTGTTGTAAATTTTACAACAAAGATACTGACGGATGACCTGAAATGGCCTGAAACTATTGACAAAAATACTTATGTATAGTATAATGAGAGGATAGGGTGTATTCATACCTTAAATTCTGTCAAGGAGGTACATTTGCATGAAGGAGCTTATTTGCTTGGTCGGAGCAATCCTGGTCGTAGGGGGAGTTTTCGGTTTTTCGATACCAAAAGTCTTCCGAGCAATCTTGGGCGTTATTGGCGTGATCTGCCTGTTTTTCACTCGGATAGTATTAATGCTCATTACCGGCGCAGTCATCAGCAGCGTGGTAATTGTGTGTATTTTAGTTACTATCGCCGTCATGCGCATCCTGCGCGGCCGCTCTCGATACCACTGGTGGTAAATATTTTTGGAGCGGCATTATCCGCGTCTTTAACCTTCCTTCACTTTTTCTGAGCGCTCCACAAAACGGGGCGCTTTTCTTTTACCGTTTCTACCACTTTGTTTCAGGAATGCCTGTTATTCCTGTTGCTTCGTGCGTAGTGGATGGCAGGAAGTGGGTGGCTTTAGTTCTTGGTCCGGTCGGACTACAACTGTATGGTCATCTAGTGCGGATACCAGTACTGGTTTTCAAATCGGTTTTTACCTTGATTTTAACGATTTGGCTACTACTCCTTCTTTTCCTAATTCGCGTTTCTTCGGCAATTCTCTCCGCTGCCTAGTACGGTAGGGATAATGGTAATTGATATTCGTGCGTAGCGAATACGTCCTTTTCGTGGGTCGTATGGACGAATCTGGCGGCGTCGGCTATAATTGGTCACCTCGCGCTTACACTAACACTGAATTCAAGAACAGCTCCTACCTCAGTTTCTATGCGTCCAATGCTCACCCGTCCAACCGTTATAACCGTTTCTGGGCTATGCCTCTCCGCTGCCTAGTACGGTAGGGATAATGGTAATGGATATTCGTGCGTAGTAGTTTTAATACATACGATAAAGCCGTATTATCGTTTGAAAATTATTTTATTAATATTTCTAGGTAGGTATACTTTTTGGAGATGATTCGGAGTTACGACGAGAAGTAGCGCACAATACCCGTAACGACGGGCTATTGTGACGCGCATCTCCAAAAAGCTATACCTACCGCCTTCTGCCTAGTACGGTAGGGATAATGGTAATGGATGTGATAGCACAAATAGCATATTATAACATCAGCAAAGTTTGTTCGCCGGTGCTAAGGTTTTTGGCCGTAAACTGCTGACTTTGCGCCTCATTTTCGCCAATCATGATTGCGAATTGCGCGTTTTTAGCGGCGATGTTAAGCCTTTGGCCAATTTTTTTGTCGCTAATGAGAACATCGACGTTATGGCCAAGCCTCCTCAGCCGTTCCGCCAGCCGTTCGGCGGTGTCAATTTCTTGGATAGTAATTGGAATTAGGCAATAATCGATGGTTTTTGTATCGTCGGGCGAAATGAAGCCATAATGACCCAAAATGTAAAAGAGGCGCGTCAGACCAATCGAGCCGCCAATGCCCGGCAAGGCTTGATCGGTATAATTGTGCGCCAAATTTTCATAGCGTCCGCCGCTACAAACTGAGCCGATTTCGCGGGAATCAGGCACTATTGTCTCGAAAACCGTGCCGGTATAGTAATCAAGGCCGCGTACAATCAACATGTCGGCAATAATTTCTGTATTTTGCAAGAGCTGATTGCGCCGTTGATCAGAATCTGTATCTGACCGCAAATCTTTAGTCGCGCTGAGTCGACTTTCAAGCAGCGACAAAACTTCATCCAGCTCGGCAATTCCCTCCTGGAAAATCGTACTCATGAAGCCAAGCGCGCGTAGCTTAGGAATAACAATACTGCGCGAGCCCTTAATTTGACTAAACTCGATTATCCTCGCGATACTTTCGCTACCAAGACCAAGATCGGAGAGTGCAGCTTGAGTTTTGTCGGCAGAAACTTTTTCGGCATGGTCAATGATCGAGAAGATTTCGGCAGCTTGGTGCTGAAGGTTTAATTCTTCTAGTAAACCCGAAAGAAGCTTACGGTTACTAACTCGCACTAAAAGACTCGGCAAAGGAAAAATCGTCAAAGCATCGACCAGCGTCATAATTACTTCGGCATCATAATATAGCGGTAAACTATTGCGCCCAATTACATCGACATCGCACTGATAAAACTCCCGGAAACGACCGCGTTGAGCTCGTTCGCCGCGAAAATTGCGACCAATTTGAGTAACTTTAAAGGGGAAAGTCAAGTCGCTTAGATGCTCGGCGACATAGCGCGCCAACGAAACCGTATGATCAAAACGCAAAGCCTGACTAGCATCATCCGCGGTCTCCGAAGTTTTAATTACTTTGTAAATCTGTTTCTCGGTCTCACCGCCAGCCTTCGCCAACAAAATCTCCGTACGTTCGATCAGAGGCGTTTCGATATGCTGAAATCCGTGCACCCGAAAGGTAGCGGCGATTTCATGCTTAAAATCATCAAACTGAGATTGGAGCGGCGGCAATAATTCTTGCATACCACTAACCGGGGAGGTGTCAACTTTCTTCATAGGGATATTATAGCACGAATTGAGCAAACTATAATACACCTGGAAAATATTTTGGGCGATTTCATCGGATGCTGCATCACATCTTCTATGACATAAAGTAATTTTATGGTATCACTATTAGACCAGAATCAAAGAAGCGTTCGAATTCGTCTCTAGATAACCTTATTATTGCGACCTCGATTTGAGCAACAGGCCTTAAGTCATTCAATATTCATTACTTTCCGTCAATAACAGGCGTTGAACCATTCATTATCCATCATTTTTTGTCAATATTGCTTAATTTGAGAAGATATTTTGTCTTATTCATTGACTTTTTATGATTTGTGTGCTATAATTGAATTATGGGACAGGTTTGGGACTATTTTATGCGGCGCAAACCGCTTTTTCTGCTTCTATTGGCAGGATTCGCCTTGAGCGGCATGCTGAGTGGGTTTTTGATGAATTATATGAAGACTGGTCAGAATAATATAAGTTCAGTTCCCGTCGACACAACCATATCTAGCACCACTAATACCGAAATCCCCGCAAGACCACAGACTATATCAATTCCGGTTTTAGCTCAGGTGATCGAATCAAATGCTGACGAGGCGCCCACCACCGAAGAGGCAAACCCTGAATCTCCAAATGCTAGCCAGCCCGTGGAAATTCCGTCTGATGGCGCTGCTAGCGATCAAATTGCGCAGGCACCCACACAAAATCCGAGCGACTACTCGGAATGGGTGGAGATACCGCTAACTGGCGGCAAATCTAGTAATATATTTGCGCAACTTTTCTCCATGGTTGCTAAGCCAAAGCAATCAAAATTAGCAAAACAAGAGAAAGCCCTGTCAACCTGGCAAACTATTGTTTTTGAAACAACTTTAGCGTTTGGTGCTGGCGTCATTTTGATAATATTGGTTAATATAATTTATAAAATTCAGCATTGTCGAAATAAAATCTCGCGTCACTAAATTATAAACAAAAATTCACTGAAATTATCTAGTAAACTCGGTGACGGTGTGATAGAATTGAGATATGGCACTGTGGCGGAGTGGTGACGCAGCGGTCTGCAAAACCGCGTACACCGGTTCAATTCCGGTCGGTGCCTCCATGTGATTGGCGACAGCCTTTAGGCTGGCGGTAATCACATTTAAGCAGCAGAGCGGAAAGGCGAACTGGGAACCGGGTCGCACGTCGTAGGAGGCGAGTGAAAAGAAAAAATTTTCTTTTCCGAGGTGACGCCCGGCGGAATATTTTTTAGAAAAATTATCACTTTCCGGTCGGTGCCTCCATAATTAGAGAAATGTAAATTACCAGCCGTGGTGGCTGGGTTTTTAGTGCTAAACCCAACCCGGAGTACTAAACCTAGCCTGAAGCTTGCTTATTTTTGCGACAAGCCAGCATCGAGATAGCGCTTGACGTAGTTCCAATCCCAAGTGTCGCTAAAACCAGAAGTAGTGAAATTATTAAATTTAAAGCTTGGCATGCCTTCGGTGACCTGCATCGCGCGAGCAGTGGTTTTTTCTAGTTCTTCGACAGATTCATGGTTCTCGACACAATTATCGAAAGTTTCGCCTAGGCCTTCTTTGTGGCCAATTTTCAACCAGTAATCGTCAGGCATCTTAGAAATACTAGGAGCGGTCTTGTTGATGCCAATGCCTTTCGAATGATAATCTTGCCATAAGGCAGTAAGGGCACCGTGATAAAATTCCCAGAATTTGTTTTCGCGCTTGGCGCAGTAAGCGGCCTCGGCAGCATTGCGGGAATATTGACTATCGACACTAGAATAGAGCGCGTCGGTCAAGCGAATCTCGAACAAAATATCATTATCCGACAGATATTGTGTAAACTCATCCCAGTGATTCATAACTTCGCGCGAAAAAACGTCGCAATATGGGCACATGAGATCGGTGTACATAATATAATAATTCTTGGCTTCGAGATTGCCAACCGTCATTTCTTTGTTCCAAACTTGATCCGCAACGCTCGGATTGAGAGAGCCGAGGCTAGCGATAAATAATCCGACAAAACAAACAATTACGGCCACAATTGCGCCAATTCGCACAAATTTGCCAACGTTGTTGCTATTTTCTGTCTGCGGCTCGTTAGAGTTTTCGTCATTATTCTGCATGTTGTTGCTCCTTCTTATGGCGTTTCTGAAATTCTTCACTGGTAATAAGCACGAAGGCGTCTTTGCCAACTCGCTTCAGTGCGAACAAAGCTAAAATTACTGCGGCTACGTTCAGAAAACCGGAAATGACGCCAGCGAGAGCGTAACTGCCTGAACTAAAAATCGTGCTAATGACTGGCGCTAGCAATGTAGTACCACAAGATGGACAGCCTGAACCGAGAATCGCCAAGCCGGCAACCAGACCAGCGTCTTGTAAATTATTGGAATCTTTGCTGAGTTTTTGCTCGCGACGGGCTTGGCGACGTTTTTGCCAAACTAATACTACTAGGCCGATCAAAATGCTCTGCAAAATTGTAATAGAAAAAGTCAGGAGCCAGTCGCCTAATTCCTTGCCAAAGCCAAAGTTGGCCAAAAAAGCATTGCCGATAATCTCTAACTTACCACCGATATCTGAAACCCAGAATAAATTCAGTGCGGCTGTACTGCTGGATAATAAATTCATGATTGTGCCAAAAATCACAAAAGAAATTACAAAAGTTAGTAAAAACCGCCGTTCGCGGGTAGCTAAAACTATCCCGGAAAGTGCCATTTTACATTCATCTAGCCAGCGATCAAGGCGGCGGCCAATCGTTTCTCCACGCACCATATTATATATTATAGCACAGCTTATTTAATTAGTTGTTCTTCGGGAGAAAGTGGAACAATCCCAGATTGTGCACGAAAACCATCATAATAATTAGTTTTGATGGGCGGATGACCGATTTTGTTGGCGGCCTTGACGATTTCTTCGAGATCGTCGGTCAATTTATAAATCTTAGCATCATTCTTGGAAATGAGACCCAGCGGCAGCATTTTGCCAAGGAAGAATTTTTCTAGAGGACGCCAGAAGCTTTTGCCGTAAAAGAAGACTGGCATTTTGGGCATTTTGCCTTCTTGCATCAAGATAATGATCTCGGAAAGTTCATCTAAAGTGCCAAAACCGCCTGGAAACATAACGTAAACTTTTGCTGACATCGCCAACATAACTTTGCGGGCAAAGAAATATTGAAATTGCAAAGTGTCGGTCAGATAAGGATTAGGATATTGCTCATGTCGCAAGGTGATATTCAAGCCAATGCTGCGGCCGCCGTACTCGAAAGCACCATGATTAGCTGCTTCCATGATGCCAGGACCACCACCAGTAATAACGGCATGGCCGTTTTGAGCAAGTAATTGACCGAGCTCGCGGGCTTTTTTGCAATATTTGCTGTCTTGCGCCAAGCGGGCTGACCCAAAAATTGTCACACCCTGCGGATAAGTGCGCACGATCTTGAGACCGCGCTCCAAATCATTAGCATAAGCCTTTGCGCGCTCAATATCCGCTACTTCTAACTGTCTTAGTACTTCTTCGTCAAGCATTATCGTCCTTTCTTGGCTCTTGTAGCCAACCGTTTAAATCTTCTACTTGCATGATTGGCATAGGATGTAATGTTTCGTTACCGGTCAAAATTCCCTGCTGCGCACCATAGTTTTTCATTACCATAGTAGCATTTGCCGCGGCAAAACACAACGATTTTTTAAAATCGCCGCTATCGGCATATTCGGCCAAAAACCCAGCGCCAAAAGCGTCACCAGCGCCAACACTATCACGCACTTTGGCCTGCTCGTAAATACCGACACGGTAAGTTTCGGCGGTATTAGTGGCGATTGCGCCCATTGCGCCATCGGTAATCAAAACTGTCGAACAATAATTACGTAGCCGCGCTACTAGCTCTACTAAAATCACTCCGGGAACAATCTGGCTAGCTTCAGACTTATTTACTAACAAAATGTCCGTATCTTCCAGAAGTCCAATCATTTTGGCTGGCTGCGCGAGCTCTTTGGGGCCTGGATTGAACATGACTTTGGCGCCGAGTTGGTGGGCTTGGAGGAAAAAGTCGAGCAGCTTGTCCATATCGCCATTGAGACTGCCGGCATACAACCAATCGGGTTGAATTAATTGCAAATCAGCTGGATCTAAATTATGAGTCGTACGCGAAACGCCTCGGTAAGATAGAACCGTGCTTTGACAAGTCTTGACGTCGAGCAAAATCACCGAGCAGGCGGTCGAACCTTGGACAAACTCTGCATAGCTGCTGTCGACATTTTCGTCATCGAAGCAACGCACAACCGCCTCGCCGGCTACGTCTTCCGCTAAATTGCCGATAAAAATTGCTTCGTGGCCATGACGCGCAAAACTCACAGCAGCGTTAGCGCCACTGCCACCTACACTGAAAAAAGCGCGATCAATATCAACCTTGGTCCCGATCTCCATTTTGCCAAAAATAGACTGGCCGTCGACCTCAACACTTTCAAAATCATCACGATCTAGCAAGTAAACATCTTGCGAAGCCGCACCCAACGCAACGATTCGGCTCACACTAATACTCCTTTTTTCTCTGACTCGACGATTAGGGACTGATACATAGCCGCCTTGTCGGAAGCCTTAGAAATAGCACTACCGACATTAATGACATCAATATCGGCATGCGCCAAAGCGCGGACATTGCTTAAATTAGCACCACCGTCCCAACCGATTTCGACGTCGCCTTTAATAGCACGGATGAGAGGAACCTTTTCGATCTGCATCATATCGATAGCTCCGCCCTGCGCCCCGAGCGCACCGGCAAAAACTAAGACATGATCGGCATTAATAATCAGATTTTCGACTCGCCTCGGCAAGGTGCCTTTGAGCAAGGCTACGCCCGCCTTAATACCGGCGCCATGCAACTGCTGCATTAAGCCCAAAAGATTATCATCGACCTCAGCATGAAAAATGACTAAGTTTGGTTTCATATTGAGCAGGTTCTGTATGTATTGGCTCGGTTTGGCGGTCATCATATGCATGTCAACTACCATCTCGGGCGGAATTTGCATATTCGCAAATCCCACAGTGTTTGACGATGCAAAAGTACCATCGGAAAAGTCAATTTGCACGCGTTTGGAAAAAGTTTTAAAAATAATCAAGTCGCTTGCAAACTGCGCGGGGTCGTCCGTCAAAACCGTGGGGATAATCTGAGACATTAAATATTCTCCAAAGTTGCTTCATCTAAGCGCTGGACTCGACGTGCATAGCGCTCATCTTGAGCGGGACGAGCATGACAAAAGGCCTTGATAATTGGATCGAGTTGCGCAAATTCTAAATCATCAGCCGAGAGACAAAGAACGTTAGCATGATCATGCTCGCGACCAATTTTGGCGCTCTCGGGAGTATCGGCATGGATAGCGCGAATGCCCTTGAAACGATTGGCCTGCATCGTGACGCCGTGCGCCGAACCACACAAAAGGAGACCAAACCCGTGATCATCAGACAAAACCGCACTAGAAACCGCAATCGCGGCATCGTTAAAATCGTCATCCGGGTCGAGCTGAGCAGGACCACAATCTTTGACCTGGACCATACCAGGGTGACATTTTTGCAGCAATTCAATCAATTCCTGTTTTTTGGCGAAACCACGATGGTCGGAACCAATATAAATGGTGTAATTTTGCATCTTATCTCCCAAAATCTACTGACAACTCTACTAGACGATTAGAATAACCCCACTCATTATCATACCATGCGACAATTTTTACCATATCATCGGCAACGACGTCCGTCAATGATAAATCAATGATTGAAGAATTAGAATTGCCACGTAAATCGGTACTGACTAGCGGCTCATCGGTGACGCCGAGAATACCTTCATAGTAGGGCTCTTTGGCGGCCTGAATAAAGACTTTGTTGAGCTCGTCGGCGGTGGTTTTGCGTTTGAGCACGGCCGTAATATCAGACAAAGACACCACCAAGCTCGGCACCCGCACCGACAAACCGTTGAATTTGTCTTCTAGGCTGGGGATAGTCAGAGCCGTGGCCTTGGAGGCGCCGGTCGAAGTCGGGACGATATTGACACCAGCAGCACGCGCTTCGCGTAGATCTTTGGCCTGATCATCCACTAGCCGTTGCGAAGCGGTATAGGAGTGGACTGTGGTCATCATAGCTTTCTCGATACCAAAATTATCTTCGAGGATTTTCATAATAGGGGCGATACAGTTAGTAGTACAACTAGCACAACTAATGATATCGTCGTCTGCGGTGACTACTTCTTCGTTGACACCAAGCACAACCGTCTTAGCGCCAGGACCCTTGGCTGGAGCGGAGATTACAACCTTGCGTGCGCCCGCCTTAATATGCGAGCGAGCGTCGGCAGGATTACAAAACCGGCCAGTACATTCCATCACGGTATCAATCTTGAGCTTTTCCCATGGCAGACGTAGCGGATCTGGCTCACTGAGGAAGAGAATCTTTTGACTATCAACAATGATGTGCTGATCGTCGTAATCTACCTCGTGGTCATAAACTCCATACGCCGAATCATATTTTAATAAGTGCGCATAAGTAGCAGGGTCGCCGATTGTATTGATAGCAGCAATCTCAGCATCGCGGCGCTCAAATGCAATCTTAAACGCGCAGCGCCCAATCCGACCAAAACCATTTATCGCTAGTCTTACCATTTTGCCTCCTAAATATACTTGTTTTAATTATAACATAAGATATTTAGTTCCAGTAAAAAATTCTCAATATTCTTGCTCCAACTTTGTTTGTAGTGGCTTCATACCAAATTTTGAGAGTTTTTCTCTAATAGAACAGAGACAAGCAACAATCTTTAATTAGTATTAAGCTGTTGTTGCTAATGCCTGCATAAAAGAACCGCCAGCGACTATAAGTGAGGCGGCTCCAGGATAAATTTGAGGTAAGAAAATGCCCCGCTAAATTGCGGGGCGCGGGTTGATTTATTGGAGTTCAGTCAACGGAATTAAAATTCCTGTATGTCTCAAGAGGACTAAAACATAGAGACAATTACTTTCGTTGAAAGGCTTATGAGCGCTTAGCGAAAGAATGATGTTGGGTACACGACGTAAGTATAGACGTCGTGACTATAGGAATGGATCGCGGAATTTGGCTCTGCTGAGCCGGCGACGTATTACGACGAATCGTCGCTGTAAATACGGCTATACCGATGGAGCCAGGTAGTGAAGCACATCACATCCGCCTCCGACGGCATATAACAACTCATTTTCAATAAATTCAACTCCTTTCTCAAATGTGCTTGGCCTGAAGCCAGCTACTACGTTTCATGTCTAAGTTTGGGTTTGCCATTCTTGGTAGTTGTTAAGCCCAATTTCGAGTGGATATCAACCCGAGACTTCAACAAAGAAAGTAGTTTTATTATTTTACACTAAGTTGCGAGATTTTGCAAGAGTTTTTATCGATTTTTTGCGAAATTAGGCCGAGATTTTACCAAAATGCTCTGGTTTTCGGCAGAAATATGGTTTAGATATTGACTTTTTAGATAATGTGTGCTATAATTAAAAGGAGAAGGTGTTTTATCTGACTTGTACTTTTGAAAGGAGTGGAAATAATGTTATTAAAGCATTATCGGCAAGAATTAGTCTTCGAAGGTGATGATTGTTATTATTATATCATTACCAATGGCGAACGTGCGAAAAACGGCATTCTTGCGGTAAACGGCGACGTGAGTGCACCAGGACTGAACGTCAAGTTGCGCTCCATTGATGAGGAAATCTGGAAGGACCTGCGTGGCTGCTGGATGTTCGACCCCATCGACGGCGGTTTTACAATGAACAAAGAGGCACGCATGGAATTGCTCTACCAGCTCTTGACGACGGATGAGCGCGAAATTGACGGCTGGAAAATTACTAGCGTAAGCATCGGAGAAGGTTCTTTGATCTTCGATCTCCATAACGAAGAGTATGCTTTTATTTCTGATAAGCTCAGCTTCCTGCCAGAGAAGTACTATCCTGACCAAACTTATTTACGCCGCGAAGTAGAAAAGAAAGTTCCTTGTTCTCAATACATGCTCACTTTTCATAGGAAATCCCGGAAGACGAAACATCGAAATCAGTATTTCGAGATCACTGATGTTCCCGAAAGTGACTGGGTGTACGAAATTGGTTGTGCGCTGACGGCCATTACCGTAAAAGAAAATAGCGAACACTGTTCGCGTGAACTGCACTTTGACGACGATGCGCGCTACAAAAATCGTTTTAACGAGGACTGTATCTCGGTCGAAATCACGGAGTACACCTTGTAGAACCGCAGACTCTTTTCACCCCTGCGCCCCGATCGGGGCGCTTTTTCATGCAATGTTTTACACTAGCGACATAATCTGAGCAGCTTTGGGATGCCGCATTTGCTAGGTGGATATGTTTTTCATACCGGAAATGAAGTGCGCATTTTCAAAAAATCGAAACCGTTAGGGATGGCGGCTTTTACGTAGCGTTTTACACTAGCGACATAATCTGAGCAGCTTTGGGATGCCGCATTTGCTAGGTGGATATGTTTTTATGCCAAAACCCCAGAAAATATCTGGGGTTTGTCTTGCTGTAAGATAATTGTACGTCTAAAACTTAGGCGCGAGCGAAGTGCGCAAAGGCGCGGTTGGCCTCAGCCATACGGTGACAATCTTCCTTCTTCTTGAAGGCGGCACCGGTCTCATTGTAGGCATCGACAATCTCGAGCTCAAGACGCTTGGCGTAAGGCATGCCCTGACGAGCACGTGCTGCTTGAACTAGCCAAGAGAACGCAAAATGTTGCTGACGATGGCCGGCAATCGGGAACGGAATCTGATAATTAGCACCGCCGACACGACGAGATTTGACCTCGAAATCTGGCGAAACGTTGGCAATAGCTTTCTCGAAAACTGCAACTGGATCTTCGGAATTGAGCTTTTTGGCGGCACCTTCGAGTGCAGCGTAAACTGCACGCTCGGCGGCCTGCTTCTTGCCATCAAGCATAGATTTATTAATTAATCTCTGCACCAAGACCGATTGATACTTGCGGTCTGGATTAGTCTTACGCTGAAGAGATTTGGTAACTTTGCGTGGCATAGATTATTCTCCCTTCTTTGCGCCGTATTTAGAACGGCCTTGTTTGCGACCTTGAACACCTTGTAAATCGAGCGTACCGCGAACAATATGATAGCGGACACCCGGCAAATCTGGCACACGACCACCACGAACCAAGACCACAGCGTGTTCCTGAAGATTGTGGCCTTCACCACCAATGTAAGCCCAAACTTCTTGACCGTTAGTCAAACGCACACGCGCAACCTTGCGCAAAGCGGAGTTCGGTTTCTTAGGGGTCTTAGTAGTAACCTTAAGGCAGACACCGCGTTTGAGCGGGGCTGGCTGCTCGTAGCGCTTTGTCTTAAGCGTATTAACAATAGAACCAAGCGCTGGCGCCTTGGATTTCTTGGCGGCACTTTTGCGTGGTTTACGAATCAACTGATTAATAGTTGGCACGATAAAATTCCCTTTTTAACTAATATTTTGCCCCTTTGTTACAGCAATCACAAAAAAGGCTTGAAACTCTACTAGAGATTATAGCGCAAATCCCCAAAAAGAGCAAGGCTTTCTCTGAATTTTAGGCCTCCAGACATGATAATGCTTTAAATCGTAAAATAGATGTGATAAAGTTCTAATTGTACGTTTGTGATTCATAGACGTATTCCTTTCAATAGGGGCCATTCTGCCGGATGGCCCCTATTATACTGCTGCCTTCTGAGATATATGGGAATTGAAAAGACCGGACGAACGGTTCTTATTTTTGGATGCGTTGGGTTAACTCGGAAAAGAAAGCTAGGGTCAGGCGAACTGTTCTTGTTTTGGTGGATCCGTATAATCTGGCAAAGAGGACCGGAGTCCAGGCAAACCGTTCTTGTTTTGATACGTTGTTTTTTAATACTTTGGATTAGCTCAGGAACGAAGGGTTGAAAAAGCCCGGACGAACCGGGCGCGAAAATGATTGATGAGGCAAACTGAGTGATTTATTAGTAGTTGAGCTTTTTGTGAATGGCGCGATTGGTAATCGTACGAACTGCTTCGATAGTCTGCTGCGAGCAACGCGTGCTAGAAATCGGCACGCCGGCCATAATCAAATTGGAAGCGAGACGACGCAGAACGATGCGATCGGTTTCTCCCGAGGCCACTGCGGAAAAATCCGGATTTTCGAGCGCGATAGGCCAGAGTTTGGCGTCAAAATCTGGCGTGCTGACTATGTAATCCCTAATTTCTTTGATTGCAACTTTGGTCGTTCTAGTTTGAACCACCGGAATCACCCCTTCCATAAAAGTATACTAGTTTACCATAAAATGCTTATGCAATGCATAATAGCGCAAAAGTGCACCACATATACTTCCATTGTAGCATACTTTTGCATAAATGTCAATATCTTAGCGCAATATTCTGTAAATTTGGAGTATTTTTAGCTCCTTTTATTGTAATTTTTACAATATTATTCTGTTGCGTATCAAAGCTATCCATATATTATCTGGCGTTTATTGTTTCACTCAAATGCCTGCCGTCTTCGTGCGTAGTGGCCGCGTTCATTACGACGGTTATACGAACTGGTCCGGCATCAGCGGTTACAATTGGCCCTCACGTACGAGCCCCGACGCCGGTTTTGAAAACAGTTTCTACCTCGGCTTCGGTGCATCTGGTGTCTACCCGTCCTACGGCGGCAACCTCTACCGTTACTGGGGCTTTCCTCTCCGCCGCCTAGTACGGTAGGGATAATGGTAATGGATGTGGTAATGGATGTAGTAATGTATGATGGGTTGAGGTTTTGGAAAAGATAAAGTCGTGAAAAGTAAGAAAAAATAAAAAAGTACGTGACAAAAAGAAAGCGTTTGTGTATAATGAAATGTATACAGAATAATTTGCGTGTACCATTTTAAAAGAGAAAATCAGCTCCCTACTTCCGGCCCAGACAATGAAGTCTCTGGTAGTTTCGCTTATCTCTTGAAGGCCTACGGAGTAAATAGTCAAGTAGTCACGCCAAATACGGATGGTGCATTCAATTCCTTTGATGGGAAACAGTACGATATTGCGCAGAATCCTTTATTCTTCGTGCGTAGTGGCGGTTTGTCGTGGATTAGCGTTCTAATCAATGCTGGATTTCAAGGCATTTATCGATTACCGAGCACTATGACATCCACCACACAGTTTGGTGCCGCTCATCTACATTTTGGAGACATAGCAACAAAAATAATTCCAGGTGATACTTGGTGGGGTATTTCTCTCCGCTGCCTAGTACGGTAGGGATAATGGTAGTGGATGGTTTATCAATCTCTATATCATTCGTAAGATTAATTTTACGGCTGAGTCGGGTTGGAATCTTTAGATGACAAGAGACTCACCGTAATCTGAGAATGATATAGAGATTGGTGCAGCAAACTCGAATTACACAAAAGATAATATTCTTCGTGCGTAGTGATGCGATTTGGCCAAATGGCCATGCAAGCCCATATGTTGGAAACACGAGCTTAAATTGGTCGTCTCGCGCGTATGCAGTTACGCATTTTCGAGTTACATACTACCTTCTTTTCACTGCTTCTGGTGTCCTCCCGTCCTACTACAACGACCGCTACTGGGGTAATCCTCTCCGCTGCCTAGTACGGTGGGGATAATGGTAATGGATAAGACGATAGTGATGGAAGTTGAACGACAGTTTTTCTTTATGTACATTAGTTTTAATGCATACGATAAAGCCGTATTATCGTTTGAAGATTATTTATTAATATTCCTAGGTAAGGGTAATGGTAATGAAAATCTTCCCACGAATCTCCAACTTCAATAAAATCCTAAAAACAATTATTTGTACATTAATTAAGCCCCAAAAAGTTCCCATCCATCTCTATAAAATAACGCTTGAACTTGTAATTTCCGTACAAGTTCAAGCATGACTATAGCATGACCATAATTATATGATCGCTGGACTTTAGAATTTTTTCAGGATTTCGGCATCGGCGGCATCAAAATCTTTGGCGTAAACGCCGCGGAAATAGGAATAAACAGTATAACGGTCATACTCGGTACGCGCGCGTACGGCGCCGTCGGGGTCAAAACGCGAAGCCCAGCCACGTTCGTATTCTTGACGGTCTGGGACGCGAAAATCACGCAAAGTGAAGCGCTTCTGACCACGCTGCTCGGCAAGCTGGTTCAAGGCGTTGAGCTGACTGATCATGTCATTATGACAAACCCACCGAACTTCGTCATAGGTCGACGGGGATTCGTCGCGCAGTTGCCGATCGCTGTAAGCATCGAGATAATGCGCAACCTTGCTCCAAGTCTGATTAAGCACGCTGATATAGACCTTCTTGTCTGCTTCTGCTAGAGTAGCATCTTCACGAATATCGTGGCGCAAGGCATCCATGCGCTCCTCGAAGAAGATTGAGCTCGCAGCTTCGATCGACTCGGCGGCCTGTTTTTGCGGGTCAGTGCCTTCGATCTTTTGGGCGGAAATCTGAGAGTGCGGGTCAAGTTTGAGAGCACTACTACGCACCGCAGAATCAGTCGAACGCTCGAGCCGTCGCCAATAGAACTCGGCACCGTTTTCGCTTTGTTCTACAACACTGCGGTATTTTTCTTTGGTCAATTGACCAACCTCAGAAAGACGGCTAATGCGGCGCGCAAAACGTTTTTCGGCATTCAAGTACTCGGTACTATCAGCTTGAAGCTCGCGGATCTTCGCTTCCGGCCCAAAAAGATCTTCAAACTCCGCTGCATTGGTAGCGGCACCCAGGACTTTGGCGCCATCCGTTTTTTGCCTGGCCGCCAGCTCGCCTGGATTCTGTTTCTGTATATTACCCTGCGATGAATTCGCAAGCGCCTCACCCTTATACATAGTTTATTCCTTAGATTTTGCGGTTTTAGTGGTTTTAGTAGTCTTAGAAGTGCTACTGGCGTCCTTGTCTGCCTTGGTGGTTTTCGCGGTCTTGGAAGTTTTCTTTGCTTTTGAAGTCTTACTATCCTGATCAGACTTCTCTGCCTTCGCGGCTTTATCGGCCTTTGAAGACTTGCTCGCCTTATCATTCTTTGTAGTTTTCTCAGTTTTAGTATCGTTAGCAGCAACTAAGAAATCTAGGGTCTTGTCAATCACCAGGCGATTCTTGATATCTTGACGCACTTCGGGTTTTTTGAGATTTTCGACGGCTTCCTTGGAGTGCTGATAAACATCGCACAGTTCGGCGATTTTGGCGGAGACTTCTTCGTCGGTGGCGCTAATTTCCTGTTCTTTGGCCAAAATTTGCAAAATAAGCGATGATTTGACGCGCGCTTCAGCGACTTCACGCGCCTGTTTTTCCCATTTTTCTTCGGTCATGCCAAGACGCTCAAGATATTGTTCCATCGGCATGCCATGAGTAGCAGCATTACGGATGGCGTCGTCCCTGATAAAGCGCATCTGATCATTCACAAGCACTTCGGGCGCGGAGACCGTAGAAGCCTTGACTAATTCGCGGACCAAATCTTCACGGTATTTCTCAAAAGCGCGGGCGGCGTTCTGAGACTCTAGATTATGCTTAATATCAGCTTTGAGGTCGTCGACAGTCTGAAAATTACCGCATTTTTGAGCTAAGTCATCATTGAGCTCAGGTTTTTGGATTTGGTTGACCTGTTTGATGAGAGTTTCAAAGACCACTGGCTGACCAGCAAGACTTTTCTCGGGGTAATCTTCGGGGAAAGTGACGTTCAAGTCAAACTTGTCGCCGGCAGAATGGCCCACAATCGCCTCTTCGAAGCCTGGAATAAACTGGCCGGAGCCAAGCACGAGATGATGATCTTTAGCGCTGCCGCCTTTGAATTCTTCGCCATTGGCGCGCTTACCCACAAAATCAATGATCACCTCGTCACCGGTCTGGGCAGGATCCTTGGTAACGACTTTTTCGGCATAAGCGTTAACAATATTATCTAAGACTTCTTGTATGTCAGCCGGGCTGGCGTCAATCTTGTCTTTTTTAGCCTTGAGCTTCTTGAAATCGCCTAGCTTTACATCAGGCAAAATATCCGCCTTCGCAACATATTCAGCAGATTCACCGGGGACATATTTGGTAACGTCGACGCCGACAATCGCGATTGGCTCTTGCTTCTCTGCGTTAAAGGCTAGCGGCATAGTCGAACGAACGGCGATATCAATCGCTTCGTTAGCGATATCATTAGACGAAACGTGTTTCTCGACCAAGGAAGCCGGAGCCTTACCCTGGCGGAAGCCTTGAATTTTGATATTTTGTGCCAAACGAGCCAAAGCCTTGTCGCGAGCGCTCTTCAAATCGGCGGCGTCAAGTGTTACGGTCACTTCCACCCTAGTATCAGATAATTTTTTAGTTGTAGTCTTCATATCTTATATTATAGCATACTTCTCAGAAAACGCCGTAGCAAGATGAATTTACGGAGTCACTACTCCGCCGCGCTCACTGGTACGCATATGGCGCACCACATCGCGAGTCTTAGCGCCTAACTTGACATGGGGATTAAGGATGTTTTGCGGATCAAAGGCTTCTTTAATAGCGGCGTAAAGTTGCCTTTCGCCCACACCTAATACTTTATTAAGCATTAAGGCTTTGACCTGACCCTCGGGACCATTGCCGGTAATCGATCCGTTGCACGAATAGACCAAATTACTATATAGTTTGAGGAATTCGACAAGTTTTTTGCGATCTTCAATGGCGGTGCAGTCAAAATCAGGCCGAATTGTATAACTAGAAGTAGAAAATGACCCATAAATTGGCAATTCCATTTTGAGCGTCCGTTCTAACTCTTTGACGCCATCAAGAAAAGCGCCGAAGTTCATACTCGGAATAAAGACATCGTCGAGCACCGGAGTGCGCTCGCCAGCATTGTTGTCATTCAGGTAGCTGAGCAAAAGATTGGAAATTTCGTGAAAATCCGCCATCTTCTCGGGAGTTTCTTCGATGCGCAAGACATTATCTGGCAAGGCTTCTAAGCATTGATTGAGACGCTTAGAATTGCGGAAACGGTTATAGTCAAAACCGGCCATCACCAACATACCCTTGCCAAGCTTACGGGTAAACAAACTGGATTTTTTGCCCTGTTTGGCCGCTTCTTCGAGGATTCTCAGGTCGTAAATCTTGAGCAAGTAGGGGTCAAGATCGCAGGCATAGTTCAAAAAACGCTGGGCAGTTTTGAGGTCGTGAAACGAGACAATCAAACGCTTCGGATTAGGAGGTAACGGCTCGACTTTGAGAATAATGTCGGTAATTACCGCCAAGGTACCCTGCGAAGCAAACATTAGTGGCAACAAATTCGTATTGCGGCCATCGCGGACGTGGACAATATTAGCATAACCCACAGCGTCAAAAGGTCGCATTGAACGGTCGAGAATTGTATCGGCTTGCTCGTCCATGATCTTGTCGAGTTTTTTGTAGAGCGTCGCTTCGGCGGTCTTTTCCTGTTTTTTGAGATCGACGGCATGCTGACTGAGCGGAGAAAGTTGAATTAATTCACCATTAGCTAACACTGCTTCGACCCGCTCAACGTAATGATAAATTCCCTCGTAGCGGTTCATCATGTCGTCGTGGGGACAGTTCGCAATCAAGCCGCCAATCGTTGCTCGATCATCGTAACCAATAGGCAGCCACATACCATTGAGGCGCAGAGCTGAATTCAGCTCGCCCAGCGTAATGCCTGGTTGCACCCGCACTAGGCGTCCACGCACGTCAATCTCTTCAATTTGATTCAATTTCTCGGTCGAAATAATCAGACCAGGACCGATACTGGCGCCAGTCTTGTCTAGGCCAGTACCACGCACAGTGACCGGCAACTGCAAATCCCGGATCGCCAATTGATTAACAAAACGCAGCAAACGCCTAATATCATCAACAGTCTCCGGAATAGCCACCAGCTTAGGCGTCATCTTGAGGATGGAACGATCGGTTGCGTAGGCATCCCTAACTGATTGACGATCAAAAACATTCCCTACAATATGTCGATTTAAATACTCCGCCAATTTACTCACTTAACCCACCTTTTCACTTAATAATATGTTAGCATAAGCTTTGCAAAAATAAAAGAGTGAAAATCAGCGGGTCATTGACGTATATGTAGGGTAAACAAACATATGAGAATTCTACCTGCCATGCAACCAAAAGTAGAT
>CAZSPU010000013.1:0-35328 GCA_964608555.1 uncultured Candidatus Saccharibacteria bacterium | reverse complement strand
TTATCTCTCTAATAGAACAGAGGTATAAAACAACTTAAAATGAGTATTAAACCAAAATGATATGAGTTGCGGTACTGTTGAGCCCTTGTCGAGGGGTTCTGGTTTGTCTGTTCTTTTGACGGGTTTCGGCTTGTGGAGGCTTTGCTGAGGAGTGCGTGGTATAGTTGAGTTTTTCTGGTGAGGCTTCTTTGTGCTGAGGTTGAACTTGTATTTTCTGTACAAGTTCGATGGTAAAATTACAGGTGTAGATAGATGAATTTTTATGGTTAATTAATGATGGGATGGGGTGTTTTTTGATATTTTGCAGTTTATCATATCCATTACCATTATCCCTACCGTACTAGGCAGCGGAGAGGTACACCGAAGTAACGATCAACGCCGGTATCAGACGGATTAATCTGCGACGCTTTCACGAGAAGATCGTACGTGTATGCAAAATTTACGTTTAGGTTTGTGCGAGATGACCAGTTAGTGCCGTTTTCACCAGAATACCAAGCGAAGCCGCCTGGATTAATTGAATCACTACGCACGAAGTAACAAATTTTCGAGGAGATTAGTAGTGATTCGTGCGTAGTGATTCCTTCTATGAACGCGGCTATACTCCGGGACTGGAGCTAATGGATATGTTTGGTCATCTCTACTTGGAGAAAACGAAAATATTGTAGCTGCTAGCGCCTTATTCTTTGGCTATACCGGCAACATGTGGTTTATAAATCCTTTCAGTAATAATTATACTTATTCCGGTTTTCCTCTCCGCTGCCTAGTACGGTAGGGATAATGGTAATGGAATGGTCGAGTAAGGCTTTCGACTTTTTTGCATGCTTATGCTTGTGTTTTTGAAAGAAATGGTGTTAGTCTCTATAGTATAGAGTAAAAATGGGCGTTTGTATCAATACTAAGATACTAGAGGCCTTGCATATTAACATTAATGCTGGGTGGGAGCGGGAAAAGGAGAATTGGTGTATGATAATATGTCTAAAAACTAAACATGTTCTTGTCTTTTTATTATGCCATAACGGCATAATAAAAATTACTATCACCCTAAAGCGATAGTAATCAAATAACTCTAATCCCAGCTTACCAAGCTTTCTTGGCGAGGTCAAGTCCTTTTTACTCTACGTACTTTAACGGTTTTGTGATTTTTTGTTGATGGGTATTACGTTGCTCGAGAAATAATTGTATATTTTCCGGAAATGAAAGTAAACTTTCACTTCACTCGGATACTTGTCATTTCTATCGCTTTGTTCTAGAAATAACTGCGCATTCTCAAAAATAAAAGTAGAACTTTTATTTCTCTCGAATACTTGTTATTTCTGTTACTGCGTACCAGAAATGCCTGCATATCTTCGGAAAAGAGAACAAAATTCTCTTTTCTCTCAGATATTTGCCATTTCGTGCGTAGTGGATATCTTGATTATTGGGGCGGTTCTTATGTTGCTGGAGCCGGTGGCTATTACTGGTCTTCTCGCACAGCATCAAGTGACGAGCATGCTGCATACAGCCTTTTCTTTGAGGAAACATCTACTAATCCATTTAATATTATCGACGCATACTGGCATGGTTATCCTCTCCGCTGCCTAGTACGGTAGGGATAATGGTGATGGATTCTTCGTGCGTAGTGGACTTACTTATGAAAGTGGTTTTACTAATTGGTCTGGCAATGATGGACGATACTGGTCGTCATATACAGAACCAAGCGTCAATCTCCTAGGAAGTTTACGGCTGTATTTTAACCCTTCAACGGTTTATCCATTTGGTAATGATTGGCGTCACTGGGGTTTCCCTCTCCGCTGCCTAGTACGGTAGGGATAATGGTAATAGTAATGGGGATGAACAACTGGATTGGTCGGATTGGGTTGAAGCTTAGTGGAATCTCAGTGAAACCAAAATCCTCCGCGAGGGAGGATGTGGTTGTGTGAGTATGTTGTGATCTGGTTATTGAACGACGATGCGCGTAGGTTGGTCTTGTTGCTCTTTGTCGAACATGATTGTAAGCACGCCGTCTTTGAGTTCGGCTTTGACTGAGCCTTCTTCTTCCTTGACCTGAACTGGCAGCGCGATAGTACGAGAAAATTCACCCCAGTAGCACTCTTGGATGTGCCAGGCGGTAGTGTTTTCGTCTTCTCCGCCACTGAGAATTCCAGAAATTGTCAAAATATTATCAGCGATCGCAACGTTGAGATCAGATTTTGAAATCCCAGCCGTGCGGGCTTTAACTACTAATTTGTCGGCGGTTTCGTAGACATCTACTGCGAGTTGTCCGGGGAAATCGTCGGCTTCATCCCACCCATCATTCGCCCCCAGGTCTGATGGTTCATCAACGTTGAGGATAGCTTTTTCGTTTCGATCAACAGCTGGTGCTGGTTCGGTTTCGTCGAAGAAACGTGCTATGTCGTCTTCCATCAGCATATCGGCATCATTTGTACGAGCCATTGCTTGAATTACCTCCGTTATATTGTTATGTTTATTATAATGGCTTTTGGCCAGAAAGGCAATAGATTATATGAAGTTTATTGTGAAAAATACAACAAAGTTTAGTCCTTTGGATTTGATTTGTCCGCATATCTGTCGGGGCTGTGGACGTTTGGGAAAGGTTTTATGTGAATGTTGTAAAAATGACATTTTGTCTGCACAAAAGGCGATTTGTCCACTCTGTAAAGTTGTAGTTGCAGAAAAATATGAAGATGTTGCAAAATGTAATCACGATTGTGAATCGGGCTTTGAGGAGATTTGGGTGGGCGGTTGGCGTGAGAGCGCTTTGGCGAAATTGGTGGCGGATTATAAATATCGGTCAGTGAGAGCGTGCGAAGATGAATTAGTGGAGATTTTGGATCAGGCGATACCGGAGCGGGCGTTGATGGAATCGCGAGTGATTGTAGTTCCCCTGCCGACGGTTGGTCGGCATGTGCGCGAACGTGGGCTTGATCATACCTGGCGGTTGGGGCAAAAATTGGCGAAACGAAGGGCGTGGAACTGTCAAAGAATTTTGATGCGTGCGGCCGATACGGTGCAAGTGGGCGCGCAAATGAGTGAGCGAAAAGAACAGGCAGAGCGAGCCTATATGTTGGACCGGCAGATTGAACTCGATGTAGTATATGTTTTGCTCGATGATGTGTGGACGACGGGATCTTCGATGAATGCGGCGCTCAAAGTGATGAAGGAAGGTGGTGCAGAAAAAGTTTATGGCGCGGTGATAGCGTTGAGTAAGGATAAGCATGTTTGTGCGTAGTGGGTATATTAATTACGACGGTCATATTAGTAGTAATGGTGGCGCAAATGCCTACTTTTGGTCGACTCACGTCAACACTAATGCTGGTTTTCAGTACAGCTTCCACCTCGATTTCAACCCTTCGGGTGTCGATCCGTCCCGCAATAATCGTTGCTTCTGGGCTTTTCCCCTCCGCTGCCTAGTACGGTAGGGATAATGGTAATAAACGTTCGTGCGTAGTGGGTATATTCACAATGACGGTAATGCTGCATGGTCTGGCCTCGCTGGTTACAATTGGCCATCTCGCGCTAACTCTAGTGCCAGCTTTCAGTGCAGTTTCGATCTTGACTTTAATACTACTGATGTCTTCCCGTTCAGTTATGACTACTACCGCTTCTGGGCCTTTCCCCTCCGCTGCCTAGTACGGTAGGGATAATGGTAATGGATATAATTTTTTGAATCGGTTGGAAGTTATGAATAAATTGTGTACTCAAGAAAAACAACAAAAAGAGATTAGTTCAGTAGTTGATTGACTGGCCGTGTTCCCCTCCATTTTTTCTCACGATTTGTTTTTATTGCGTTAAGCATCCCACAAAAAGTCAGTGCTTTCGGATGGATAAGTTGGATGATTAAGCTATTGAACCAGGAAGGAGAGAGGTGCTGTCTTGCTCTTGTTTTTTGTCGGATTCTTCGGAGCTTTCGTCTTCGCGTTTGGGCGAAGTCATGTCGCTGATGGAGTTGAGGACAAAGTTGACAATCGCGTAGGCAAAGAAAGCTATAATTAAGCCGAGAATGGCGTAAAGGATGGTGTTTTTGGCGTCGGTGATTTTTTTGCTGTCGCCGCCGGAGAGGATGTAGCGCAAACCGCCCCAGATTAACATGAAGACTGCGATGAGGCCTACTGCATAGAGTGCGATATTAGTGAATTTGTTGATGACGCCATCAGCACCGATGAGCTCGGCGGGCATGCCTTCGGCGCGAGCGGCTTCGGCGCCTTCTTGGATAGTCAAGGCCATGGCGTTGCTGGTGAGCATTGTAGCGCTAATGCTAATACATGTAACAAGCTGTAAAATCCGTTTTAGAATACTTTTCATTAAAATCTCACAATTAATTATAGTAACTTGAAGTTATTATAGCATACAATTGAGATAAGATGAGATTTTTGTGATTTTATAGGTAAAAGTTGGAAGAGGTTTGAAGGATGTGGTGATTTTTGGCGAAGAAAGTGCTGCACAGGCGGGAAAGTATGTTATAATGGGGCGTAATGGAGGGTTACCCAAGTGGCTGAAGGGGACGGTTTGCTAAATCGTTAGTCTGGGGAGACCTGGAGCGGGAGTTCGAATCTCCCACCCTCCGCCACGCCACGTAGGCATGAGCTTTAGCTCGTGACTAGGTGGCGTTTTTTTGATCTGGGGAGATATGGACTCCCGCGGAGCGGGAGGACGGTCGCTGTAGAAGGTGAGTGAAAACTCTGAGCTTGCTCAGGGTTTTCTGAGGCGACGCCCAGCGAAATGTCTTGCGAAGCAAGGCATAATCTCCCACCCTCCGCCATTCTGGTTAGAATCGCCTATTTTGGCGATTTTTCTCGTTCGCTCGTCCTAAGATGCGCTTCACTCGAAGAAATCACTAATCTAGACGATTCTATCTCAGAAAGCTCTATGGTAAAAGATGAATGTAAAAAATTTGGTTTGTGTTGCGTTATATAAAAAATGAGAATTATATGATATAATGGGAGTATGACAAAGTCAGCAAAGGGTGAAAAAACGGACATTATTACTTGGGATGCCGAGGAGTATGTTGTGCGTGACAAGACTACTTGGTGGTATGTGGGCTTAGTGGCAGTTGGGTTGGTGCTAGTGGCAATCTCGGTGTTCTTTCAGTGGTGGTCGTTCTTGGCGGTAGTGGTTTTGAGTATTGTTTCCCTGCTGATCTATACGATGCGTCCGCCGAGGGTGTTGCGTTACTCCTTAAATAATAAGGGCGTTAGTGAAGGCGATCATTTGTATGAATATTCGGAGTTCAAGAGTTTTGGGATTTTGAATGAGAATGGTCATTTTGCGATTGTGTTGACGCCGCGCAAGCGTTTTTCTCCGCAGGTTACAGTGTATTTCCCGCAGGCACAGGGAGAAGAAATCGTAGATGCTTTTGGGGCGCGTCTACCGATGGAAGAAGTAAAATCAGATTTGTTAGACAAATTAATAAAGTTCTTGCGAATTTGATTTTTGTGTTATAATAAGTGGTATACGCAAAGTAAATATTATTAATATAGGTGGGAGACTATATGAATCAAAACCGTAATAAAGACAACGATTTGCAGCGTGCGATCGACGAGATCACTCAAAAGAGTGGCGGCGCTAAGCCAGCTGGTCAGGCTCCAGCTGCTGGTCAACCGCCGGTGATGATGCCGCCAGCGGGCCAGCCTGCTATGAAAATGCCACAGGGTCCAATGCCTCAGATGGCAGGAATGCCACCAATTTCTCCGAGCTATGGTCGGACTATGGGTTATGGTGCAGATATCACGAAGGTGAAGGAAGCCGCTTTGAAGGAATTGTTCCCGATTATGGATCGTGTTGAGGTTGAGCCAGAGAAGCGTTTCTTGCTTTATCAGGAAATGCTTACTACGATGCGTGATAAGGCAGTGATTGCTCCGGCTTACGAAGCTGCACGCCAGATTCGTGATGACAAAGTTCGTGCTGATTCCCTGCTCTATCTCATTAATAGCATTGATGAAATGAGCCTTTAGGAATAAAGCTTGGTTGTGGAGAGTGCTTAGGTGCTCTCCTTTTTTGATGTGAAAAGTCAGTTCATCTATATAGAAGGTTTTGCTGAACCAGCAATGAGATAATAGAGAGGGTGAACTTGTATTTTCTGTACAAGTTCGATGGTAAAATTACAGGTGTAGATAGATGAGTTTTTATAGTTAATTAATGATTGGATGGTTCGTTTTTTGATATTTTGCAGTTTATCATATCCATTACCATTATCCCTATCGTACTAGGCAGCGGAGAGATGAACCAAACCAAGTAAGATTAAAACTATACCAACTAGATGCTGAAGCGCTAAACACAAAATCATAAGCCTTGTATGGATCCGTATCGTTAGACTTTGATGACCAATAGCCAGCCCCATAAGTTCCGCTCCAAGTGGTTCCAGCTGTATATACCATATGACTACGCACGAAGAATAAGACTAATGTTAACTGTTGACCTTTCTTCTTTATCCATTACCATTATCCCTACCGTACTAGGCAGCGGAGAGGAATACCCCAGTAGCGACGGGCGTTGCCGTTGTAGGACGGGTAGACGCCAGTAAGGCCGAAGTGGAGGTAGAAACTGCCCTGAAATTCGGCATTAGTGTAGGTGCGAGATGACCAATGGTAATTGCCGATGCCGGACCATTCAGCATGACCATCATCCCAGACAAAGCCACTACGCACGAAGAATCCATCACCATTATTCCTACCGTACTAGGCAGCGGAGAGGAAAACCGGAATAAGTATAATTATTACTGAAAGGATTTATAAACCACATGTTGCCGGTATAGCCAAAGAATAAGGCGCTAGCAGCTACAATATTTTCGTTTTCTCCAAGTAGAGATGACCAAACATATCCATTAGCTCCAGTCCCGGAGTATAGCCGCGTTCATAGAAGGAATCACTACGCACGAAGAAATAATCATTCGAGAGAAATGGGAGCGTTTACTATCATTTCCGAGAATGTGTAGTCTTTTCTAGAATAAAGTAATAGAAGAAACGGAAGGATTAGTGAAATAAGTTAGGTGAAATGTTGCGTATTTACTCCTGAAGCTGAGTTATATGGTATAATGTTGGTAAGTTAGTTAAAATATAGGGATAATATGGAGAAGGATACAACAGATTCAACTAAAAAAACTGAATCGACGTCTGATAAGGGCGCTGTGAAAGTTGATAATAATAAAATGCGCAATATTATTGTGATTGTGCTGGTCGTGTTGGCGGCGGTTGCGGCGATTATTGGCGTGGTGATTGCGATGAATAACAAAGACGACGGTAATAATAGCGGTACAGATTCTGGATTGACCGACGATAAGTCTGATTCTAAAGATGACAAGAAAGAAGACGAAAAAGAAGAAACCAAGGTTGTTGGCGACGATACTTATGGTTATGTGACTATTCCGAAGAGTTGGAATCAAGTTGATGTTGATGATGAAGAAGGCTTGCAGTGGAGTGATTCGAAGCAGAAATACTTTGTTTCCCTGTTGGTTGCGGATGCTGATGAGATCACGGCCGAAGAATGGGCGGATGGCATGAAGACAGTTTTTGAGCAACGTAACATCTCTGACGTTGAGACCAAAAAGCAGAAGATTGGTAATGTTGGTGAAGCTCATGTGATTACTGGCTATTACAAGATGTATTCGCGCTATTTGGCGGCTTACATGGTCGAAAATGGTGGTAAAGTTTACTACATTTCGATTGAAGGCCCGGAAAAGGATAACGATTTCTTTAAGATTCCAGAGACGTTTAGGGCGAAGAAATAGTTCGCTCATGTAGCGGTAAACAAAATCCCCATAGAGAAATCTGTGGGGATTTTGAGATGGGTGTTGGGGTGATTCGGGTTTTGTTTAGTGGTATTGATTGGAATTGTAAAACTAGTGGGCAACTTTGATGATAGTTTGCAATAAGTCGTAATAAGTGCCGTCAGCGCGCTGAGCAAGGGTGGTAATATAGCCACCTGAGCCATGGGGATTGTTTGCATTGACGTGGTAGAATTTGATGACATTTTCGACGCCGTCTAATTTGCCGTAAGAGCGGAAATTGCCGCTTTCGAGAGCTTTATAGAATGGTACATATTCAACTGTGCCGTCATCCATAAGGAAGAGAAAGGTTTCGTCTCCAATGCCATTGCCGAACTGACTAAAGATAAAATCAATGACGCGTCCTTCGGACGGTCCGAAGTCAGTGAATAGTTCCGCGTCGGTTTTTTGTTTTTTGTTGAGGTGGCCTTCAAGTTTATCCCAATAAATGCGAATACTTCCGTTGTTATTAGAGAGATCCCACGTATATTCCATAGCATAGGAATCTATATAGGAGGAATTCCAGAATGAATATACAATATCATCTTCACGAATGACGAGAGTTTCTGGAACTTTGGCGAGAATTTCTGCTGCATTGACGGGCGTAGAATTATCGTTGGGGGTTGGGGGAGTTTGAACGTCGGTGTTTGGCTCGTCGGGATTATCTGGAGTAGTGGTCGGTTGGTTGGATAAGTCGTTAAGCTGAGCTTTAAGGTTGCTGATTTCTGAATTTTTGTTGGCGTTTTGAACGAAGGCGTAAGTGCTGGTGCCGACTCCAGCGATAGTGAGTAGCGTCAGAATAATGATGATAGGCAGATAATTATGTTGTTTGTGCTGTGGTGTCGTAGTTAATGGTGGAGTAATAGAGGCTTGTGAGGTTTCGGAAGTTGTAATTTCTTGTGTGTGACTTGGATTATTTTCTGTTGGAGAAATTGCGTCTTGAGGGGTTGGTTTTGCTTTAGGCATGATTTTCCTTTTTGTGTTTAATTTTTATTTTCGAAAAATTCTTTAGGATGTTGATTTAATTATAGCATATATGGAATATGAGCGTGGGCTTTTGCATTGATAGCAAAAGTCCACTCTCAACCGAGTGGACTTTGGGGCTTTGGAAAGTAGTTTGGCAGACAATCCTAAGTTTGTTTAGTACTCCTAAGGATGTTTAGTACATTCCGCTCATGTCAGGAGCGGCAGGAGCTTGCTTTTCTGGAATGTCAACGATGAGTGCACCCATAGTGATAGCGGTAGCAGCAATGCTAGTAGCGCTTTGGATGGCTTCCTTGGTAACCTTGGCTGGGTCGATGACGCCGGCTTTTTTGAGGTCGACAATTCCCTTTTCTGGTTCCATGACGTTGATGCCTTGGCCTGGCTTGGCTTTTGTCACTTCGGCGAGTAAGGCTTGACTGTTAAGACCAGCGTTTTCCATGATATGAATGAATGGTGTCTGGAGGGCCTTTTTGACGATTTTGGCACCATCATTGTCGGCTTTGAGGCTATTCGCGAGATTAACTAAAGTAACACCACCGCCCGCAACGATACCTTCGGCGAGAGCGGCTTTGGTAGCAGCGACTGCATCGTCGACGCGGAATTTTTTCTCGTCGATTTCGGTTTCTGAAGCGCCACCGACTTTGATAATGGCGACTTTGCCAAGTAAGGCAGCAGCGCGCTTTTCTAGCTCTTCGCGTTCGTAGTCGGATTTGGCAAGTTTGGCTTGGCTCTGAATCAGCTCGATGCGATCCTGTACGGCTTTTTTGTTGCCGGAGCCTTTGACAATGGTAGTTTCGTCTTTGGTGGCGATAATCTTGCCGCAGGTACCAAGAACTTCCATGCCAACTTCTTCGAGCTTCATGCCTTTGTCGCCAGAGACAACAGTGGCATCGGTCAAGATGGCGATATCTTCCATGATTTCTTTGCGACGATCACCGAAAGATGGGGCCTTGAGGACTAGAGTATTGAAGACGCCTTTAAGCTTGTTGAGGACGAGTACAGAAAGGGCTTCGCCTTCGACTTCTTCGGCAATAATGACAAGATCTTTGCGACCAGCTTGAGCGCATTGTTCGAGGAGCGGGATGAGCTCGCCGGCGCTGCTGATTTTCTTGTCGGTTACTAGAACGAGCGGTTTTTCAAAAACAGCTTCTTGACGATTGACATCGGTAACGAAGAATGGAGATGACCAACCTTTGTCGTAAGTAAAGCCCTCGACAATTTCTTGTTCCATTTCGAGGCCTTGGCCTTGTTCGACTGTGACGACGCCGTCTTTGCCGATTTTGCTGATGACGTTGGCGATGAGCTCGCCGATTTCTCTATCGCCGGCAGAGATAGAAGCAACTTCGGCGACCTTCTTGTCATCACCTTCGATTTTTTCGGTGGATTTTTCGATGCCTTTGATGATTTCGGCACCAGCAGCTTCGATGCCCTTGCGTAATTCCATAGGATTGACGCCTGCAACGATAAGCTTGTTGGCTTCGTTGAGAATATTGTAAGTCAAAACGGTAACGGTAGTAGTGCCATCGCCGGCAACTTTGTTGAGCTTCTGAGCGGCGGTTTTGATGAGCTTAGCACCGATTTGCTCACCGAGGTTGTCTTCGGTAGAGCCGAGATCAACAGCTTCGGCGACTGTGACACCATCGTGCGTGATAGTGGGGCCACCGTAAGATTTTTCGATGACGACATTTTGGCCTTTTGGACCGAACGTTACTTTGACTGCGTCATAGAGCTGCTTGGCGCCGGATAAGACCTTATCGCGGGCTTCGTCAGCGTAAAAGATTTTTTTAGCCATGTAAAACTCCTTTGAATATTATAAGGTTGCAAGAATATCTTCTTCTTTAAGGATGATATAATCTACGTCGTCGATTTTGATATCGGTAGTAGAGTAATTTTTGTAGACGATTTTGTCGCCTTTTTTGATGGTTTTTACGTCAGGACCGACAGACTCGACAACGGCATAGGCAGGTTTTTCTTTGGCCTCGCCAAGCAAAATACCGGATTTAGTCGTTTCCATAGGCTGTTCCTTGATAGCAACAACCCGATCTTGTAAAGGTTTTAGTGTCATATTTCTCCTTTCGTACCTCTATCATAGCGCAGTTATTTGGCACTGTCAATAGTTGAGTGCTAATGTTTTTGGAATTTGTTTGACCGTGTGCCGAAGAAATAGAGTGGGCTTTCTTTCTATCGGCAATTGTTGTCAATTGGGTAATTTAATCCTTTCTGTTCTTTCTGTTCGCCGTTGTGGCTAAACTGATAACTGAATATTGGCGATTGTCTGATAAGGTACGCGCGGTGGTATTGATTCAGATTGAAGTACCATGAATTGCGGTGTCTAGTTTGAAGTATATGTCTTTCAAAGTGGGTTGTCAAGCTCAAAGTGGTGTGATATATTCAAAGTAGAAGCTAAAAGTCAAAGGAGTCAAAGGAATAATATGCCAAAAATTGAAGCGACGATGTCGGCTGGGTACCAGATTACGGTGCCAAGTGCGGTGCGAAAGTTATTAGATCTAAAGCCGCAGGATAAGATTGTTTTTGATACGGATAAAAAGCAGATTACGATTGAAAAAGCCGAAACAAGAGAAGAACAAATTAAGCGGATTTTTGCAGAGTTGGATGATATGAAACGTGAACGTGAAAAACGCATGACGCCAGAACAGAAAGCTTTTGCGAAGAAATCAGCAGGATGGACGATTAACCAATATCATGAATATTACGATAATTTACCAGAAACTAAGGCATATATTAAGGAGAAGTATGGCGTTTAAGACCGAAGAATCCTTGGATACAAATATTATTTTGCGTTTGGCATTGCGAGATTTACCGGAGCAATGTTTGAGAATTCAGGATTTATTTATGCGACATGGCGTTGTATACAATGTGGCTGATTTGGCTGTGACGGAGGCGGTCTATGTGTTACAAAAAGATAATTCTCGTCAAGAAATTGTTGATATGCTACAAAAGACTTTGTCATTCCCTGATATAAAATATAACGAAAATTTGTTTAGTCGGGCATTTCCAATGTATTTACAATGTCCGAAGTTGTCATTTAACGACTGTTGTTTAGCGGTGTATGCGGCGCTAAATGAAGCGGAGCCGCTTTGGACGTTTGATCGAGCGTTAGCAAAAGAATCAGGGACGGCAAAGGAATTGTAATCATTACTCATTATCCCTACCGTGCTAGGCAGCGGAGAGAAATACCCCAGCAGCGACGGGCGTTGCCGTTGTAGGACGGGTAGACGCCAGTAAGGCCGAAGTGGAGGTAGAAACTGCCCTGAAATTCGGCATTAGTGTAGGTGCGAGATGACCAATGGTAATTGCCGATGCCGGACCATTCAGCATGACCACCATCCCAGACAAAGCCACTACGCACGAAATGGCAAACATTTGAGCGAAAAGAGAATCTTGTTCTCTTTTCCGAGGATGAGCAGACATTTCTGACGCGAAGCGGCAGAAGATCCATTACCATTATCCCTACCGTACTAGGCAGCGGAGAGAGAAGCCCCAAAAACGCTCTAGCCCACGTGATAGACCAACTTCGGGACTAGAAAACCCAAGACTATATGCACTCCAGAAAGTATCGTTAATATGACTACGCGCTGACCACATATCTCCCCATGCACCGGAATCGCTTATGGCCGGCCCAAGATGTACTGAATCACTACGCACGAAGAGTGGTGTTCTAGCAGTGCTAGACTTGGAGTGTGTTTGATAACTTACGGCTTACCATGAGGTAGTTTATTGTCAAAACATGATAGTTATTGCGCTGTTATTGACTTTGTTGGAATAAATTGGTATTCTAGGATAGAAGATTATTATATCTTGGTAGTTTAAGATCATTTTGTGAATTTGAGAAAGGATTGATGTGATTGGCAAGGCGAGACCGTAATCGAAGGATTCAGAGGTGGCAGGCGAGTTGGAGTGGTTATGAGACTACTTTGATGAAGCATCGTGGTGTGAATCGGCAGGACAAGCAGAATCGTATCTCGATGAAGAATGCGGATAAGCGTAAGGTTTCTCCGAAGACACGCGGTAAGAGACGTCAGGCGCCGTTGGCGGTGGCTCGGAAACAGAATCTGTCGCCGCGGAAGGTATGGCGAGCGTTCAAGCTGCATGATGTCGGCCAGGCAAATGAAAGTTTCGAAAAGACTTGTGATGATATTTGCGGGCCTCGAATTAACTCTGAAATCTGAAGGAATGAGATTTGTTTGGTATGAAGCCAAAGTTGCAGTAATAAAGTTACAGAAATTGACTGAGAATGAGGAGATGGCGCAATGAAGGATATGGCGAAGATGATGAGCATGGGTTATGCGGAGAAAATGCTGCATGGTTACAAGCTGCAGGAGCCGAATGATGACGAGGAGTTTCTCGCTTTAGGGAAAAATAACTTGTTGGGTTTAGTTCAGCGTCACGAAGCGGAATTGCAGCGGACTGATGAATGCCTGAGAAAAGTGCGAGTTGCGATGTCTGTGCTGGAACACTGCGAGGGTGTGCAGGATATGCAGAAGTTGGTAGTGATTCCAGAGGGAGGTATTTTGCCGCCAGTTGCGGTGGTGTCGCAGAAGTATGGTGATTTGGTTCCTCGTCCGCGCGAGGCCAAGCGTCCTAATGGTAGTACGACTTTTTACTATTGTGGCTGGTGTGATTATGCTTGTGCGGAGATGATGTATGGTAATTGCAAGATTGTTTCGTCTTGTGATTTGATATGCATGCAATCTATGCACCATGAGCTGAACACGCTTTGCAGATTTCGGGAGATGTCGTCAGAAAATTGGCAGCGTAATCTGGAGGAGTTTAAAACTTGCGAACGAAAGTTGCGCCGTAAGATGGAGACTATCCGTAAAGTGAGTAAGCACCTGAGAGGATTGGCGCTAAATGCAGAGGACAAGCCGCTGTTTACGCCGTTTCGGAGCGAAGATGATTTTAAAATTTGCGATGCGGTGATTTGCGTGCTGCCTGACGAAGAAGCAATTATTGCGTCGGAGCGTGGCAATATCGTAGCGGGGCGAATTTTGGCTCCAGCGGTAAATGGTTGTGTGCTGGTGCAGATGTCGCGTCCGGTACGCGAGAGCGGTGAAGCGCTGACGGTGGGTTTGAACGGTTTTGATACCGCTGGTCTGCTGGCGGTAACTGAGTGCGTGTCGCTGGATTTTGCTTTGGGCGGAGATATTGTGGCGTTGCCGGTATGTTCGTCGCGGTTAATTCCGAAGTCGGACTTTGAATACTTGGCAAAACACGAAGATTACCGGCAAAACTGGTTGCGGGCAAGTTGCCAAAATGCTCTGGAGGTTGACTCGATTGAGATTAGCTTTCGGTATTTTAATCCGACATCAGCATAATGTTTGGTTGCATAGTGAATAATATATAATATATGTTTCTGTGGAGCCAAACGTTTTTGAAGCCTTGCCATTGAGGTAAGATTTAATGATGTATTAGGAAAATTGACAAAATGAATCAAAATTTCTAGGGTAGGACCCTAAACTAAATCCTCCTGCTGCGGTAGGGGGATTTTTGTGTGGGATTGCGAGAAAAAGGTGGCGGGGTGTTATAATAAGGATATGAGTTTGAAGAGTTTGGTGGAGAAAGTGCCAGGGTATAATTCCCTGGTGAAGCCGTGGCATTATTTGGAAGCGGTGAAGGCGGCTCGTCAGTATAAAATGCCGGCGCAGAATTTGCGTGTGATTGCAGTGACGGGGACAAATGGTAAGACGACGACTTGTTTTATGATCTGGAGAATGCTGATAGAGGCTGGGCATAAGGCAGGTTTGTTGACGACAGTGGGGTGGAGCGAAAATGGTCAGGATTTGCATCGGCAGTATGAACATATGACGACGGAGCGGGTAGAAATTTTGAACCAGCGGATGCGGGCAGTTGCGGATGCGGGGGCGGAGTTTTTGGTGCTGGAAGTGACTTCGCACGCTTTGTCGCAGTCGCGGATTTGGGGGGTGCCGATCGAAATTGCCGTGTTTACGAATTTAACTCATGAACACTTGGACTATCACAAAACTTTTGAGAACTATCGTAATGCAAAGCTAAAGTTGTTTAAGCAGGCGCGTTATGGCGTGGTAAATATGGATGATCCAAATGCAAAGTTTTTTGTGAATGAATTTGCATCTGGTGATGTTAAAACTTATGGAATTGAGCGGGGAGATTTGCGTGCTACAGGGATAGAGTTGGAACGGGATGGCGTGGAATATGCATGTGGTGATATGAAGATTAGAACGCGGATTCCCGGAAAATTTAATGTTTATAATTCTTTGGCGACGGTGGGGGTCGGTAAACGGTTAGGGTTGAGTGATCAGCAAATTGAGCGTGGGATCTATGCGTTGGAGGCGGTTGAGGGGCGGATGAATCGGATTGATGAGGGGCAGGGATTTGATGTGATTGTGGATTATGCGCATACGCCGGATGCGTTGGAGAACGTATACAACTCATTGCAGGACTCGTTCTCTGGGCAGGACTCGTTATCTTCGACTCCTACGTCGTCAGATTCTCCAGTACGCAGTCGCGGTATGTCAAATACCGCTCCTTTGCGTGCTTCAAATCTTCCTAGTAGTAGTTCGAAGCTAACATCGTCCCAAGAAGAGGACTCACTTTCTCCGCGATCTACGTCGTCGGAGATAGCATTATCCAAAGAAGATAAGGAGCAGGAGAAACAAGACGGACAACGTAGCAAGAATTCTCCTTATACTTCATCCCAGATAACTTCGTTCAAAGAGGACACTATTGGGTATTCTGATCATGAGGGTGGGGCGGATTCGGTTCAAAATGTGCGAAAAATTATTTCTGTGCATGGGGGTGCGGGTCGACGTGATGAGACGACGCGTGCTGAACGGGGGGAGATTCTGGGCAAGTATAGTGATATCGTGATTATTACGGAAGATGATTCGCGCGATGAAGATCCGGCGAAAATTGCGGCGATGTTTGTGGAGGGTGCAGAGAAGGCGGGAAAGGTGATGGATCAAGATTTGTTTGTGGATTTGGACCGTCGGAGCGCGATTAAGCGTGCGCTTGAGATGGCGAGGCCGGGTGATTTGGTTTTGGTGCTGGGTAAGGGCCATGAGAAGACGATTTTGCGGAGTGATGGTGCGCATGAATTTGAAGATGTGAAGGTAGTGCGAGAGTTGTTGGCTAGTTTGAATAAGCATTAGAGCTGTTAATTAACGGTAAAATTGATTGAAATTACCTCTGTTATTTGATGCTTGAACTTGTAATTGCTGTACAAGTTGGATTTTTCTGCTGTTTTTGTTACGGTCATGGCGACGCCTATGACAAAGATGAATAATTGCTTGTTAGTGCGCTTGAAGAATTTGCGCAGTGAATTGCCAAATGATATGATGCTTGTTGATATTAGTACTATTAGAAAATATATTTCTAAGCGTTAGGATTGGGTAACCCGCCATTGCTGGCGGGCCCTCTTGAAAATGGTGCCGTTTGTGAAACCGATGATATTTCTGACGATGGGTTTTTCGTTCCGATGTCATCATAACAGTACGCTTTAAGAAGAAATATAATAATATGTTACGAGGTTTTGAGTTAAAAATAGAGCCGAGTTGGCTCTATTTTGGTGAGGAGTTTGCTATTGTGTGACTGGTGGTTGGGGTGGTTGTGCAGTGGGGTCAAGGTTTGGCGTAGGAGCTGGAGTGGCTGGAGCAGCGGACGGTGTAGGTGCTGCGGTAGGTTGCGTTGCAGGAGCCGGTGCGGTAGCGGCGACAGTGGAAGGATCGGTGGTAATGTCCGTGGCTGGCTGAGTTGATGGAATAGACTGAGCGGCGAGGTCTGGTGCTGGTTGGGTAGTTTGAACGACTTCTGGTGCCGTGGAGGTTGGGACGGTTTGGGTGGCAGTAGCGTCGTTGATAGCAGGAGCTTCGGGTGCAGTAGCCGGAGCTGGTGCGGTGGATGCGTCGGCGGTAGCGGCCGTAAGATCGGTAGGTTGAGGAGCAGCGGATGGAGCAGCGCTAGCTTGAGTAGTATCTGCCGGGGCAGGTTGGCTTGGGTTGGCTGAGGTAGGTTGTGATGATTGATTGGGTGCAGATGACTGTGCGGTTTGGTCGGTCGGCTGAGTGGAGGGCTGAGCGGGGGTTTGTTGAGTTGGCGTTTGATCGGTAGAGGTTGGAGCGGCTTGGTTGGTCTGAGCAGCGGGCTTCGGCTGGGAGGTGGGGGTAGCTGGGGTGATCACATTGTAACCTTGAGCTGCGAGATAAGCATCACCTTTGATGAGGATTTGGATGCCTTCGATGGCACCCCAGACGAAATTTCCTGCGAGAATAATAAAACCAACCATGAGCACAAAACCAATAATGCTAGTGAGGACGGGGATGTTCATTTTTTCGGTAACAGACATGAGAATGAAGGAAAGAATAACCAAAATAAAGCCGCCACCAAAGATGCCGAGATGGAGAAAGGCGTTTTTCTTGCGTTCTTCTCGGCCGAGATACCAGTCGTGAGCTCCGAATGATCCCAGAAAAACCCCAAGGACGCCAGCCACGACGGCGGATTTAATACTGTTTTTGTCGCTTGGGTTCATTAGTCCTCCTTTTGTTTGAGCAAGTATAATAATCTACTTTGAGTATAGGGGATTTTGAGGCAAAAATCAAGATTGAACTTGTGGTTACGCTGGGATTAATTTGGCGGGATCATTCTTGTGGTAAAATTTTTTGATAAATTGTCAAAATGAGTGCCCCTTTGGTAAAAGTAGGGGAAATATGGTATAATGTAAGTATGAAGATATTGGGAATTGAGAGTTCTTGTGATGAGACGGCGGCGGCGGTAGTGGAAGATGGCGCGAAGATTTTGAGCAATGTGGTGGTTTCGCAGATCGATATTTTTAAGGAATATGGTGGAGTAATCCCGGAGGTGGCGGCGCGGTCGCACCTAGAAGCAATTTTGCCAGTGATTCATAAAGCGCTGGATGATGCTGGAGTGGCGAAGGATGATATTGATGTGATTGCGGTGACGCATACGCCGGGGCTTTTGGGTTCGCTGTTGATTGGGACTTTGACAGCACGGACTTTGGCGATTTTGTGGAATAAGCCGTTGTATGGGGTGCATCATTTGAAATCCCACATTTACACGAACTGGCTGTGCGATTCGTTATCTTTGCAGGACTCGTTCTCTGGGCGAACTACTACGTCGAACTCTCCAGTGCGCGGAAGCAGTACCACAAGTACAGCTTCCTTACGCCCTTCTAGTTCTCCTTGTACTTCATCCCAGATAACTTCGTCCAAAGAAGGTAAGGAACAAGACGATCCGTCTCCGCTAACTTCCTCGCTACGGTGTGACACTGAGGGCTTAATTAGCGGTAGTAGCTCGAAGATAACTTCGTCCCGAGAAGAGGACTCACTCTCTCCGCGATCTACGTCGTCGAGTTTTCCATTTCTCAGTCACCGCACCACTGAGTGCGGCTCATTCCGCGATTCCAACTCTCCTTGTATATCGTCGGAGATAGTTTCGTCTCGAGATGGTAGTGAGCAAAAGAAACAAGACAGGCAACGTAGTAAGAATTCTTCTTGTGCTTCGTCCCAGATAACTTCGTTCAAAGATAGCAAAGATCAGGTGGGGCAAGAAAACAGTGAAAGAGATAGCTCATTTTCGCTAACATCGTCCTTAGGGTGTGATACTGATGGTTCAATCGGTGGTGATGATTTGCCGCAGTTCCCTTTGCTGGCGTTGGTGATTTCTGGGGGGCATACGCAGATTATTTATATGTCGGGGCATAACCATTTTGAGATTATTGGTACGACGCGTGATGATGCGGTGGGTGAATGTTTTGACAAGGTGGCGAAAATTTTGGGATTACCTTATCCGGGCGGGCCGTCGATTGCTCGGGCGGCGCTTGATGGGGATCCGAGGCGATATAAATTGCCACATCCGAAGGTTGATGGGTTGGATTTTTCCTTTTCGGGGCTGAAAACGGCGGTTTTGCGCGCAGTGCAAGCGGAATGTGGCTTGCCGATTACGACGCCTTCCTATGAGTTGAAAAATCATCTGAGTCGTCAGCAAGTGGCGGATTTTGCGGCGTCTTTTCAGGATGTGGCCTGTGAGATATTGTTAGATAAGCTAAAAATGGCCCTAGAAAGCCATCAGGATGCTAAAACGCTTGTGTTTGCGGGCGGAGTGAGTGCCAACAAGGTCTTGCGCGAGAAGGCGCTTGGAGAGCCTGAGAAGGGCCAAAGCGGGGCATTTGAGGGGTATGATGTCAATGTTTATTTCCCCGATCCGAAGTTGTCGGGTGATAATGCAGTAATGGTAGCGGTGGCGGCTTATTATGAAATTGTTTCGGGCGTGAAGCCGTCGGATCCGTATAGCTTAAGCATTGCGCCGAGGACGGTGATCAATTAAGCTTAGTTCCCTGCTTAGCAGTGATAGTTTTTGAGGGTGAACTTGTATTTTCTGTACAAGTTCAAGTAGAAAAATACAGAGATGCAATGATGATTTTTTGTGGTTAATTAACGATGATTTAATTGTTTTTAAGGTTTAGTTAGGTTAGGATTTTGGGAAAATATACATTACCATTATCCCTACCGTACTAGGCAGCGGAGAGGAAAGCCATTGGTTCTAAGTCCAACATAGCTAGATGAAGCGACGCCGCCATCACTGATATGGATATAGTATACTGTACTATCATCATTGTACTGGCGTAGCGACCATAAAAATCCATTTTGACTTGATTGAGCGCTAAACCCTTCATAGCTGTTCAGTCCACTACGCACGAAGAATAAAGCTGAAGCCAATTGTCGATTTTTTTCACTATATCCATTACCATTATCCCTACCGTACTAGGCAGCGGAGAGAACGGCCCACCAACGTGGCACTGCATCAAAAGGATTAACTATATCATCTTTGAGATATAAATAATAGCTATTGTTTAGCGAAGTATTGCTGGCACGATTGGAATAGTAAAAGCCGTAGACGGCTGGTGCAATGCGGCCGTTATTAGAAGTCACTCCACTACGCACGAAGAATCCATTACCATTATCCCTACCGTACTAGGCAGCGGAGAGAATTGCCCATGAAACGACCGTAGGCGTAATGATAGGGACGTACTTTATCACTAATGCTTAGATAATAGGCAGTAACATTTTCTTGATGGTCGATATTTGTGGATCGGGCCATGCTAGACCACATAGCGAAAGTAGCTCCTGTGTTCAAAATGTAGCTAATACCATGAGTCCTGCTGCCACTACGCACGAAGTGGCGCAGAAATGGTAAATCTTTGAGAGGTCGAGATAGTGCAGGTATTTCCAATGCGAAGCGCATGCGACGTAGTGAGTTTGAATATTGGCGTTGACAGATGAGAGAATCTAACTTAATATAGAGATAACGCGATAGCGTTGCTCTTTCGGTTTGCGTGATGTTCACTTTCTCTACTCCTTTCTTTTTTTCTTTCTTTTTCTTGGACGTTGTTTGACGGCGGTATAGCCGAACTTTATCGCAAACGAAAGTGTTCTTTATGGACATTGCCTATTTGCTTTTGCAAAGTGGTTTGATGTCGTCTCCTTTCGCGGCCCCTTTTGAAGGGGCCTTTTTCATGCAATTTAGCTTTAGATTGCATTGCAAAAGTCAGTCTATCTATATAGATTGATTTGATGAAATGCTGATGAGATGACAGAGAGGGGTGAACTTGTATTTTCTGTACAAGTTCGATGGTAAAATTACAGGGGTAGATAGATGAGTTTTTATAGTTAATTAACGATTGGACGGTTCTTTTGGCTTAATACTGAATTCTTGATTGCCGCTAATGCTTGCAGAAAAAGAATCGCATATCCTTACTCTTCTGAGAAGGCTTTTCTCGTGAATTTAGTTTTAGATGCATCGTCAATGTGACCTTTTGCCTTTTTGAGGAGGCCTTTTCTCATGAATTTAGATTTAGATGTATCGTCAATGTGATATTTTGCCTTTTTGAGGAGGTTTCCCCATGTAATTTAGGTAGCTAAGCTTTAAGCGTGTAGAGTATTGTAAATCGTGGACTAGATACGTGCTTCCCTGTCGGTGGGGTTTTGAGGTGATAAGTAGCGTGGGCGTGGTATAATATAGGTATGAGTTTTGGACATTTTTTGCAGTCGTCAGCTTGGGAGAGCTATGAGCAATTGGAAGGACGTAAGACTTTCCGGATTGTAGAGAAAGGTTTTTATGCGTTGGCGGTTTTGAAATCGACGCCGCTGGGTGATTATTTGTTTTGTCCGTACGGGCCCGCGGCTCAAGATCGGCAGGCGCTTGAGAAGGCGCTGGGTGCGTTGCGTGATTTAGCGAAGCAGCAGAAGGCTTTTTTTGTGCGCGTGGAGCCGACTTTACAGCTGGTTGAGGATGGTTCTGATCTGAAAGATAATCAAGTGACTGTTGACATTATGAGAAACTATGGTTTGATTAAGTCGCATGATTTGGAGCCGGCGCATACTTGGGTGATTGATTTGGATTGTTCGCGGGATGCGTTACTGGACGGAATTGAGAAGCGGAAGGTTCGACATTGGCGCACGCACGAGAAGAAAGGTATGAAGATTCGGACGACGCGTGATCCAGAAGAAATTTCGATCCTAACAGAGATGCTGAAGGCTTTGGGGGAGCGAGATAGGTTTACTCCGCAGGATGAGCAGCATCTAAAAAATCAGCTGAAGGCTGGGTTTGCGGTGCTGTATGTGATGGAATTGGATGGTCAGCCGATTGCGGCGGCTTTGATGCATGACTATGGCGATACGCGTTTTACAATGCACGCGGCGGCGGATGAAGGTCATATGAAAATGGTGCCTGGGACGATTTTGCAAGTTCAGGAGATGCTGGATGCGCAGGAAGCCGGTATGAAGCAGATTGATTTTTGGGGGATGACTCCGTCAAATGATCCGAAACACCCCTGGTATGGTTTCACCCAGTATAAAAAATCCTTTGGGGGGCGTCAGGTGGATTATTGTGGAACTTGGGATTTGCCGATTAATCATTTTAAATATAAGATCTATCAGATGATACGGAAGCTAAATCGTTTGAAGCGTAAGAAGTTTCATTGAGGCTGAATGAGTTGATCTCCCTGCGGGGAGATTTTTTGTGGGTAATTCCCTGCTCCCATCATATCCATTACCATTATCCCTACCGTACTAGGCAGCGGAGAGGATAACCCCAGTAGCGGCTGACGCTATCAGACGGAGTGACACTTGAAGGGTTGAAGTTAAGATCGAACCCACCCTGAAATCCAGCATTAATATCGGAGCGAGATGACCAATATCTAGCATCGACAGGCGCCCAATGCACAGTCCCCTCTTCAATAGTAAAACCACTACGCACGAAGATATTAGACACCTAAGTAAGGTAAAAATTTACTCTCTTTTTTGAAGATAAGCAAATATTTTCAACACGAAGTAGTAGAAAGAGTCTTCCGCGCACATCCATTACCATTATCCCTACCGTACTAGGCAGCGGAGAGGAAAGCCCCAGAAACGGTAGTAGCTGACGGACGGGAGGACATCAGTAGCACCGAAGGTGAGATAGAAACTGTTCTGAAAAAAGGCAGTAGTGTCGGTATAAGAGGACCAATTAGTTCCAGCTGCACCAATCCAACTATTAAATCCGCCATTAGGACTTATTGCATCACTACGCACGAAGAATGGATCGAATACTGATCATTTAGCCTTGTTCCATATTCATTACCATTATCCCTACCGTACTAGGCAGCGGAGAGGAAAGGCCCACCAACGGTCATAATAGTAGTCAAAAGGATGTACGCCTATAGCGTCGAAATCTACGCCGAAGCCATGCTGAAACGCAGTATTAACATAAACGCTAGACGACCAATTCCAACCGGCTTCACCAATCCAACCATTAAATCCGCCATTAGGACTTATTGCATCACTACGCACGAAGGTTATGTGTAGTAGTTAAATTGGCAACTTTGAGGTAGGAAAACTAAGTTTTATCTCTGGAATTGCGGTTCTTCGTTAGGGATTTGGCATTAAATCCTTTATTTTTTAATTATAGTTCCCTACCGTTATATTCCATCTAACTGATGATTAATGGGAGTGATGTTTGTTGATGTTCCCTGTTATTACAAAAAATAGACATCAAAAACAGTTTCCCAGTTCGAAGACATGTGAAATTTTTTGACATTTGTAGCCCACCATTACACAAAAATGGTATGTACTAGCTTCAACTAGAAAACACAATTAGTCTTAGCTTCTCGAACCACCATGCCCACTTGGATAAATTCGTTATTTTATTTTATCGTAAGCACATTGGTATGTCAACAGTTTTTTGCAGAAAAAACCGAAAAAAATTTTTAGATAAGCGGAAGGTTTAACAGGGAATTAAATTGTCTATTTTGTTGTTAAAATTACATGCTTTTTGGTTGCGGATTGATTGTAGTTGATTAATCCGTGGATCTTATTTTTAAGCTTGGGGAAATTTCACAGGGAAGGGAATTTTGCTTTTGTGAAAAGTTATTTTTGGAAATGCGGAAAATCGCAGGCGAGGTGCTATGAAAAGGGAATGAAATAATGTGAATTCTTGTCAACTGTAATTTTGTGTTTTTCTAGAGTCAGGGAATATCAACTTGCCTTTTTGTAAACTATATTTTGATGATGTCATCTCCATTACCATTATCCCTACCGTACTAGGCAGCGGAGAGGAAAGCCATAGTAACGGAAGCCATCGTTATTACCGGATGGAAAGATACTTGGCGCACCGAAGAGGAGGCCAAAACTGCCCTGGAACCCGGCATTAGTGTAGGCTCGAGACGACCAATAATAACTGTTAGCTCCAACATAAGGACTAGCATTTCCACTAGAATGGATTGCATCACTACGCACGAAGTGGCAGAAGAATATATATCCGACAATGCGCAGGCATTTCTGAAGCAAAACGGCGGAAGAATAAAAATTACAACTGAAGCTTGCTGTACCAATCCATTACCATTATCCCTACCGTACTAGGCAGCGGAGAGAAAAGCTGCACCAACGAACGGGGTAGCTAGATGGATCAACTGTCTTATCGGTAAAGCTCAGATCGAAACTACTCTGGGAAAAGAAGTGGTCAGGAACGCGATGAGACCACTGATGAGTATGAGCGCCAGTATCTCCACTAGCCTTACCGTCATAAGTTATATCGCCACTACGCACGAAGCTGAAAGTATCTGTGGACGAGTAAGGTATTTTAAGCCGAGGTGGCAGGAAAATAATAAAGGGTCAAGTAGATGTTCTGTTGGTAGATGATAGAGAAATATTTGTACCTACATCAAGAGGCGATTTGGGGCAGGGAAGAAACTATTGTGTTACAATTTAGTTAAGAGGAGAGTCCTATGAGTAATATCGATAAGCTACAAAATGCAATCAATTGTAATTTAGATACGCTTCAAGATTTGTATCAACGCGCGGAAGGATTGCATGGGTTGATTGATCAAGTGAAAGACGAATCTTTAAAACAGCAATTAACGAGTACTTATGATATGGTCATTCAAACGTTGAGTGCACATATGGATACGACGGAAAACCTAATCAAGGCTTTGAAGAAGGCTTTAAACGAGTAATGTATGAGTGAAGCATCCGAGCAGTTCAATAATAAAATGAGGAAGATGCGTGTTGAATCCGAGCTGGAAAATATCAGACAGGATAATACAAGTCGTTCACGAATTGCTTATTGTTTCACGTTGGCGTTCATCGCTATTACTTCTGTAATTATTGTTGGCGGTCCGATATATAATGCTACGCTTGAGAAAGAATCTCCTTTAGACGTAGCTCAACTTCTTTCTAATTTTGTGGCGCAATTTGGTACTCCTTTAGGGTTTGTATTAGGATATTATTTTAAAGACAAAAACAATTCTTAGCGATGTCTACTTATCCATTGCTATTATCCTTACCGTACTAGGCAGCGGAGAGGAAAGCCGTGGTAACGGCTGTTGTTGTTGGACGGGTGGATACCAGAAGCAGTAAAGAGGAGGAAGAAACTGCGCCAAAATTCATAGTTAGAGTTCGCACGAGACGACCAATTGCAATTGTCGCTGCCGGACCAGCCCGCATGGCCTTCGTAACGAATACTCCCACTACGCACGAAGAATAAAAACTGCTGTTCAACTTTCATCACTGTTCCGTTATCCATTACTATTATCCTTACCGTACTAGGCAGCGGAGAGGAAAGCCGTGGAAACGGGCGGTTTCATAATATGGGAGAAGTCTGGCTCCATCCATATATAGAGCGTAAACTATGTTAATATTGTTAGAACTAGAGTTTATGCCAGTTTTCGTAGACCAATAATAGCCTAATTGACCTATATCGGTATCATATCCAAGAAAATGCGAGTATCCACTACGCACGAAGAATAAGACTTATGACCCGTACAAATTCTTCTCCGTATCCATTACCATTATCCCTACCGTACTAGGCAGCGGAGAGGAAAACCGAAGTATTTATAAGCGCCGTCGGATGAATTAGCGTCGGAAGCATTCAAATTTAGATAGAAGCTATGTAGGGCACCGATACCGAGCGCAGCACGAGAGCTCCAATATGGTCCAAGCAGCCCTGCATTCATAATATTTCCTTCTGCATGAACAGAATCACTACGCACGAAGAATCCATTACCATTATTCCTACCGTACTAGGCAGCGGAGAGGGAAGCCTAAGTGCTGATAGTAATGGCCGGACGCTTCAATACCTGAAGTACTGAAACCTAGTCCAAAACTAAGTTGAAAATAAATGTCATTATGTGAACGTGACGACCAAACGGCAGCGTTCGTACCGGCATTATAATTGACATAGCCGTTAGGCCAGACAGCATCACTACGCGCGAAGATGATAAATCCCCGAGAATGAGCAGACATTTCTAACGCGAAGCGACAGAAGATGATACAACAATCGAACTTGTACAGTAATTACAAGTTCAACCATAAAATAACAGGGATAATCTTAGCCGAGTTTAACGTTAATTAATGCATTTTCTGAAATATTTTTTGTCATTTATCATATCATTACCATTATCCCTACCGTATTAGGCAGCGGAGAGGAAAGCCTCCCCAGCGAACGTCGTTGCTAGATGTAAGAACGTTTGGCATGTGGAAGGAAAGGCTGTAGGCATTTTGAGTTTCTGGAGTGGACAATGCACGCGATGACCAGAATAATGCGTAGTGGCCAGTGCCGTTACTAACATGACCTTCGGACCAGACGGCATCACTACGCACGAAGATGGGGAACTGTGTTATAATGTAGATATGAAATTTACGAAGAGCTATGAACCGGGTGACTTTGAACCACAAATTTATGCAGAATGGGAGAAGTCGGGTGCTTTTCAGCCGAAGCAGCCGAAGTCGGAATCAGATATGCAGAAGTATTATTCGATTGTGATGCCGCCGCCGAATGCGAATGGGAATTTGCATATTGGTCATGGTTTGACGGTAGCTCTGGAGGATTCTTTGACACGGTATTATCGGCTGCGTGGTGATTCGACTTGGTATGTGCCAGGGGCGGATCATGCTGGGTTTGAGACTTGGGTGGTTTACGAGCGCAATCTAGAAAAAGAAGGTCATACGCGTTTTGAGTATTCGCGAGACGAGCTTTATGCGCGGGTCTGGCGGTTCGTAGAAGAGCAGCGGGGAAACATGGAGTTGCAGTTGCGGGCGCTAGGTGCGTCTTGTGCGTGGCCGGATTTGACATTTACGCTTGATGATAAGGTGATTTCGCGGGTTTACAAGACATTCGAGAAAATGTGGAATGACGGGATGGTGTATCGGGGCGAGAAGTTGGTGAACTTTTGTCCGAAGCATCAGACGGCGTTTGCTGATATCGAAGTAGAGCACGAAGATGAGCAGGGTCATCTCTGGGAAATTGCTTATGAAGTGGCAAGTGTGCCAGAGGATATGATAGATTCGGCATCAGATTTTGTGAAGCGTGAGATTGTTGTTTCGACGACGCGGCCGGAGACGATTTTTGGTGATGTAGCCGTGGCGGTGAATCCTGAAGATGAGCGTTATCAAGATTTGATCGGCGGGCTGTTGAAGTTGCCGTTGACGGATCGTATGATCCCGGTCATTGCCGACGAACATGCTGATCCAGCTTATGGTACGGGTGCAGTGAAAATTACGCCGGCACACGATTTTGATGATTTTGAAGTCGGCGAGCGTCATGATTTGGAGCGTATTCAGGTAATTGGCGAAGATGGCAAAATGTTGGCGACTGCTGGTGAAGCTTATGTGGGTTTGACGACCGAAGAATGTCGCGAAAAAGTTTTGCAGGATTTGAAGGAACAGAATTTGCTAAGAGGCGAAAAGGAAATTACGCACTCTGTGGCGCATTGTTATAAATGCGGTTCGGTGATTGAACCGATGTTGAAGTCGCAGTGGTTTATAGATGTAAAGCGTTTAGCAAAGACGGCGATTGAGCATTTGGAGAATAATGAGATTAAATTCCACCCGGCAAATAAGAAAAAGGTTTTGATTAATTATTTGGAAAATTTGAAGGATTGGAATGTCAGTCGGCAGATTCCGTGGGGGATACCCATTCCTATGTTCCATAAAGAGCAGGAGAATCAGAAACATGGTGATTCTAATGCCCGCTGGGAGGATGCGCCGGAGTGGATTTTTGATAGTCGGGTGAAGTTGGAGAAGATTGAAGTCAACGGTATAACCTATGTTCGCGATGATGATACATTCGATACGTGGTTTTCGAGTTCGCATTGGCCTATTGTATGCACTGATTATAATGAGAAAAAGAGCAATCCATACTATCCCTTGAACGTGATGGAGACGGGGGCGGATATTCTGTTTGCGTGGGTGGCGCGCATGATTATGATGGGATTATATGTCACAGGTGAAGTTCCTTTTCGCGAAGTTTATTTGCATGGTCTCGTGCTTGACGAGCATGGGCAGAAAATGTCGAAATCAAAAGGCAATGTGATTAATCCGATAGATTTGGTGGCAAAATACGGGTCGGATGCGTTCCGTCTGGGAATCTTGCGTGGTCGTAGTGCAGGGATGAATCAGGCGTTTTCGGAAAATTCTGTGGTAGCGGGGCGGAATTTATGCAATAAACTTTGGAATGTGGCAAGGTTTGTGCAGAGCATGGTAGACGAAGCGCATTCGGATAGTCCTGTGGCGGCAGAAATCGCCAATGCGGAAATGGAAGCGGAGATCGTCAATGAGGGTGCGGTGATGGCGGGGGCGCAGTTGCCGTATTCGACCGACAATATGGGGGAAGATTGGATTTGTCGTGAGTTGACCGCCTGCAAGGAAAAAGTTGAAGATGACATGGCGAACTATCGTTTTTCGGAGGCGGTGGAGACGCTCTATGCGACGATTTGGGATGAGTATGCCGATTGGTTTATTGAAAGCCAGAAGATTTACAAGAATATTGCCTTGCTGAAGGTGACGCTGGAGATGATTTTGAAGATGTTGCATCCGTTTGCGCCGTTTGTGACGGAGGCAATCTGGCAGAGTCTGAGCTGGACGAGCGGAATGCTGATTCGCGAAAATTGGCCGGCGCGTTTGAAGTTTGACCCGATTTCGGCGGAGCAATTTGAGAATCTGATTAATATTGTGGTGGAAATTCGTAGCACTTTGCAAGGCCTTCCGGCGAAGTATCGTGGCAAAAAGTACACATTATTATATGGTGAAGATTTGTTGGTAGATGATAATCAGCTTTTGACCGCGAAACTGGCGGGGTTGGGCTCGGTGATTAGCTGTGAAGGGCAGCCGCGGGGATTGCGTTTGGCGTTAGCGAACCATGAACTTTACTTGGATGTTTCGGCGGAGGTCGTGAAAGCTTATCGAGCGGCGCTGGAAGAACGGATTTTGGCGGTGGGTCGTGAGCTTGATACTTTGAATTTGCGGATGACGAATCCGAATTACGTCGATAAGGCTCCAGCGAAATTGGTGAAGCAAACGCGTGAGCAAATCGCGGAGAAAAGTGAACTGATCGATCGTTTGAAGCGCGAGCTCAGTGTGATTGAATAATATATTACTAATAATTGCGAAAAGATCAGCTCTAGTGATGGAGCTGATTTTTCTATTGATATTGCCATTTCCGTATTGTTGTGTTTCAGAAGTAACTATGCATTCTTCTGTCGCTTCACGTCAGAAATGTCTGCGCATTCTCGGATGCTTCTTCGTGCGTAGTGATGTATTTGGCGCTGATGGGCGTATTTATAGTGCAAGCACTTGGGCATCATACTGGTCGTCGCAAACCGCTATATTAAATACTTATGATAGATCTAACCGCTTAAACTTCGGCAACCCGCATACTGATCCATTTTCCACAGACGTACGCTTTGCTGGTTCTCCTCTCCGCTGCCTAGTACGGTAGGGATAATGGTAATGGATCTTCTGTCACTTCGTGTCAGAAATGCCTGCACATTCTCGGAAATGTAAATAAATTTCCATTTCTCTCAAATGTTTGCCATTTCGTGCGTAGTGGAGCGATGCAGAAGTTTCTTGCTTGGGCTGCAAATAGCGCCTATCTCTGGTCGTCTCGTACCGTTAAAGATATGGGTTTTCAGCAGGCATATCGTTTTCATTTCGACGGATCAGCGGTCAATCCATCTGCCGAACTCTATCGCTGGAATGGTTTTCCTCTCCGCTGCCTAGTACGGTAGAGATAATGGTAATGGATATGATAAATGATGAAAATCTGTCAAAAAACTATCAATTAATGCGAAATTCGGCTAAGATTATACCTGTTATTTTACGTTTGAACTTGTACAGAAAATACAAGTTGGGCGTTTGGTGATTGTATAAATTGGGGAAGGAGGCATATGAAATCATGAGTGCTAAAAAGTTTGCGTATCCATGTTAGTTGCAAACTATGTATTAGCGATAACGTAGCGACAAGAATAGGCTATGCATTAGTTTAACGATTGGGTGTGTGCGGTTTGTGGTGTACATCTTGACAGAAACGAAATTGTGTGCTAGTATAGAAACATAAGTGTAATTGACTAGGTGAATGCCTAGTGTGGGCTTGAGTGTGGAACTTGAGTAAAATAAATAACAAACAAAAATAAAAACGAGGTTTTTAATGCCAAAAAATATGAATAGTGCGCCACGAAATGATGGCGAGGAACGCAGTCAGGAAGTAACTGGCTGGGAAGATATGGATGTCCGGGCTGAGAACGAGCTTGCGGAGCAAGATGAAGAGCCAGCCGAGGTACCACTAGAAGAGACATCCGAGATAGAAGATGAAGAGGCAACCGAAATGGTGCCCACAAACTTTCCGCTTGGTCATTTGATGAATGGTAACAACATAAGTGAAAGTAGTAGCGCCGATAAGCCGGATGGCGAAGGCGAATTTGAAGCAGAAACCTCGATGTTTGAGCAATTAAATTCCGAAGATTCTGAGAAGAATCCTGCCGAGTTAGATAATTCTATGGCTGCGGCGTCAATGGAGACGGAGTTTATTAGCGATAAACAAAATCAGGAACATGAATCTCCAGAAGTGTTCTCTGAGCAAGATGATCAGACTTATGAGATTGCTGAAGAGCAGTCAGAAGATGATCAGAAAGGAAAGGAGGCAGAAGAAGACCCCGAAAAATCATAGTTTGAAAGAAATAGTAACACTTTTTGAGTTGCTAGGGTTGGCGTTTCTGCCAGAGATGTTTGAGCTAACTTGGATTATGGATTTAGCTACTCTCTTAATGTGCTAGCCAATAAAGAAAATAGCCCCGATGTTTGTTTCGGGACTATTTTTTTGATACATCCATTACCATTATCTCTACCGTACTAGGCAGCGAAGGGGAAAGCCCCAGAAACGGTAGTTGCTGTAGGACGGGACGACACCAGAAGCATTGAAGATGAGGCTGAAACTGATTTGGAATTCAGCATTACTGTAGACGCGAGATGACCAGTAATTTCCATCAACACCAGACCATCCATTGTAACCACTGTAATGTGCAGCACCACTACGCACGAAGTCATTACCATTATCCCTACCGTACTAGGCAGCGGAGAGGAAAGGCCCAGTAACGATCATCGTTGCCGCTGCTGGATGGGTAGACACCTGAAGGACCAAAGAGTAGAGCAAAACTGTACTGAAATCCAGCATTAATGCAGGTGCGAGACGACCAATAAGGCCCCCATTCACCGGCATTTACGATATTACCTTCGATATGCATTGAATCACTACGCACGAAGAATCCATTACCATTATCCCTACCGTACTAGGCAGCGGAGAGGAAAGCCGTCTCTATTGTATCCTGCTCCAGAGGACACTACGCCAGATTCTGCAAACCAGAGATAATAGCTGGCGTTGATTCCGGAATCATCAGGAAGAGCGTGAGATGACCAATGCGAGGTTGTGCTACCAGAACTATTTGTCAGACCGTCTGGCCACGTCATGCCACTACGCACGAAGGTTGATTATTATAATGTCGGGCATTTACTTTAATCTGGAGAAAGGGGCGATTCGTGTCTGACCGGAGGCTTGGGCTATTGTCGCCTAGCTTGGTGCTAGTTTCGCTATATAAACATCACGATAAAAACTAATGTTAAAGGTTAAAGTGGCATTCAAAATGACGATTGTAATTTTTATAATTCGTGTTACAATTAGCAGTGAAAGAAGCTGGTTCGAAAAGCGTCCGTTATGGATGCCTGCCCTAACGGGATAGAGTCAGTTTCGTTTTGTCTGATTATTTTTCATTCAGATTAAGTTTCTTTATTATAGCGATTTTCTTCTTAATAATGTGAATATATTCATCGGAATCGGTCTTGTCGGTTTGAAATGAACGATTGATTGAACCAGCAATAATATCAGCTAGTTGAATTAAATTATCTCTTCGGGAATCTTGTACACTAAAGTCAGCAACTTTGCGAGATTTGGTATTGAGTTCTTTGCGAATGTAGGTTTTGACATGAAGATTGTATTGCTTGCCGTATTTGCCGTCAATTTTAACCTTGGCTTCTTCTAGTGGCATCATAGCGAGTAATTCTTTGGTCGCCCAATTATAAAGTTTTTCACCATCAGAAAACTTAAATACATTTGGATGATTAGCTTTGTGGAGATAGACGATATATATCTCAAATGGAAACTTGCAGACATTCTTTAGGAATTGTAGTTTAATATTCTTAGCTGTTGTCCGAAATTTGAATTCGTGTTTATCGCGCCATCCTAGCGAGCGGCGATATTCAATAATCACGTTATTTACCGCTCTTGCTGCGTCTGAATCCATAAAGAGTGCAGCGGCTAAAAGAGAAAATGAGAACTACTAACCCCTTTCTTGAACCCCGGATCGCCAGAATCATCTATAAAAACAAGTTGCTCCGATTTTTTCATGTTTTTAATTATACCCTCGATACTTCTGTTTGCCCAGAGGTATTAGCTTCTATGGTCGGTATTGTGGGGTGTAAGTATGTTCAAACTTATCCATTACCATTATCCCTACCGTACTAGGCAGCGGAGAGGAAAGCTCCAGTAGCGATCATAAACGTAGGGCATATTGACTCCTGATGCACTAAAATATATGAAGAAACTGGCCTGAAAATTTAAGTTAGTGTAAGCAGAAGACGACCAATAGTTAGCCACTTTACCAGCATAGTTAAAAAGATAGCCGTTATAGTCGATACCGCCACTACGCACGAAGTGTTGCGTAGATGTGACGAAAAGTCATATAATGCAGAAAAGTAGCAGACATTAGAGTGATTTGCAGATATTTTGGTATGGAGTAATAGTAGGATGAAATTGCTTGCAAGTAAAAAGTTTATGGTATAATAGTACAAATGCAAAAAAACAAAAATAGAAAAATCAAAATTTCAACTTATGATTCCAATTTGGGGAAGCCGGATTTTTCGGTGAAAGTGAATTGGGATATGCTTGCGGATGAGCCGAATAGTGGTGTTGATGGTGGACGGGATGAGGTAGATATGTCTAGGCAGATAATGGAAGCGCCTGAAAATGAAGAGTTGGATATGGTGGATTTTGATTACGACTCGGCGGATGAGGATGTGAATGCGGCCAAGAAATTGACGCCACTTGGTCGGATGAAGTTGGGTCAGGCGGCTTTAAAGGATTTGAGTGGAAACGCAAACGATTTAAAGGCGGAGGTACAGAAAGATACGAGCCGAGATGAGCCAATGCATTCTATGATGATGAATCAACAGCAACAAACACATGCAGGATCATCTATGAATCAGCAAATGCAAATGGATCAGCGAATGTCGATGAATCAGGGCACATCAATGGATCAAGCATTGCGAATGGAGCGGGCTGAATCGGTACGTCAGGTTGAGCCGATGTGGCGAGATGAGTCGATGCGTGAAGATGAATCAATACTTCGAGATGGTCGTAATTTACAGGGGCGACAGATGATGGCGGAGACACAAAAATCGGAAGATGAGCCTGTGCAGGCTGTGGATTTTGAGTATAATCCGTTTAAGAATTTGACGGATTCGGAAAATAGTATGGAGGAAAATACTATGACAAAACAAACAATAGAAAATCAAGCAATGCAGAAGAAGGCACGGGGCGCAAAAAGGCTGGAAAGGTGGTTTATGGAGCGTGACCTTGAACCGGCTGCTGAAGTTGAGGTGAAAGATGATAGTGATGCGGTTTTGGAGGAGTATTTTGCGGATCAGGATGCGATGGCAGAGTTTGATGCGGCGAAAGATTTGATGATGCAATCTAAGCAAAAAGATGGTCAGGAAGACGATAATCTTGACAATTTGTCATTAGACAATTTGTTTGACGAGGGCGAGCCCGAGCAGAAAACTTTGGCAGAGGTTGATGCGGTGATGGCGGAGCGAATCGACAAATTGGAAATGCAGACGGGGATCAAGTTTGATTATTTGAGAGATTTGTTGGCGAATGATCAAGAAAGTTGTGCAACGGCGCGGCAACAGGATGATGCGACTTTGATCAAAATTGCTAATACTTACAATGTAATGAATATGGGTAGCATGTTGGCAAAAAATATGCTGTCGCAGGATCCGAATAGTGTGGCGGCGTTTCATGATAATATCATGAGCGCGTTAGCGACATATGGCAGTAGCATGTAGCTAGGGGGTAAGCTGAAGCTTGGCTTGGAGAGCTTGCATTTCTTCGGGGGTGAGTTTAGGTTTGGCAGTGCCTTCGGGGACGAACGGTAAAACGTGGACGTGAGCATGGGGAACGTCGACGCCGATGATTTTGATAATAATGCGTTGGCCGAGGAGGTTTTCGTAATGTTTGGCGAGTTTTTTGACGGTTGACATGACGGCGGTGTAATCTTCGTCGCTAAGATCGTAGATTTTGTCGACTTCAACTTTGGGTACGACTAGGGTGTGGCCGGGGGCTTCGGGTTCAATGTCGAGAAAGGCTATGGTGCGGTCGTCTTCGTAAATTTTGTAGCAGGGAATCTCGCCCTGGATGATCTTAGTAAAGATACTGCTCATGATAACTCCGAATTAATCTTGAGATTATTATAGCATGGATGATTGGGGCGTAGGCTAGTTTTTGCAGGGTTAGGTCGAAGGAGATTATCGTAAGAGTTTGTCGGTTGATAAAATGCTTTCAGCTATAAACATAGCTAAGAGGTCGTAGTTTTCAGTGATATCGGCGTTTTCTAGATATTTATAGTAGGCGCGCTTGCGTTCTTTGAGAACGAGTGGTGGTACAATTTGGTATTGCATCGCTTGAGTAAACATAATGAGACGACCAGTACGACCGTTACCGTCACCGAAAGGATGGATCAGTTCAAAAATAGCGTGGGTTTTGGCTAACTTTTCAATGATGTCATTATCCGGAGTATTCATGTAGGTAACTAAATCGTCGATTTTTTGTGGCACGCTCATGTAATTGGCGCGAGCAACGTTGCTGCCCAATATTCCCACTTCATATTTGCGATAGTTGCCGGCATCATCTATAAGACTGTTCATTAGGCGTTTGTGAGTTTCTAGAATTAGGTTTGTCGTCCATTTGAAATCTTTACCTTCGATTTTAAGTTGATCTAAAAGGAAGAGAAAGGCGGCGCGGTGATTGCGTGCTTCGGCTTGTTCGCGGTAGGATTTGTTGGCAATAATGGCGTTTTCGTCGTCTAGTACGGTGGCTACGTCATCGAGAGTCATTGTACTACCTTCGATATTATTGGTGTGGTAAGTTAGGTAGAGAGTGGCGGTTTTGAGTAATTCCTCGTTATTTAATAATTCTCTCAGATCGAGATGAGTGGCGGCAGCTTTTTGTTTCAAATAATTGAGGTTGGTTTGGTCGATTTCCGTCTTGCCAACAATGTCAAAATAGAGTTCTTGGATCTTGGTCAGATGTTGCCCTCTAGGTATGGATTTGCCGGTCATCCAAAAACTTAGCGTCTTAGGAGTGACGTCGAGACGGTGAGCTAAATCATCTTGGGACCATTGAGCTGCAGCTAAAATCTGTTTTAATTGTTGTTGAGTATTCATGTTTGATATTATACAGAAAGGTAATTACTTTTGCAAGCTGGTAATTACTTTTGCCTATTAGTAATTACCTTTTGGGACGTGTTCAGTTTGAATTTGATGGATAAATTATAGAGTCCGTCCGAAAATGTGTAAAAACAGCACAAAACTGGGTCAGAAAATGTGTAAAAACAGCACAAAACTGGGTCCGAAAATGTGTAAAAATGAAGCATTTGTCTGTCCGAAAATGTGTAAAAGGAGCGTTAGGGCGTGTTTCTGAGGGGTTAGGATGCA
>CAZSPU010000012.1:0-36165 GCA_964608555.1 uncultured Candidatus Saccharibacteria bacterium | reverse complement strand
CGCTACGCGTTACATACACAAAGAGCTAATGTTGCACTTGGGGGTTGAATGTAGGTTTGTGAAATTAGGCAATAAATTCGTGAAATAGGCAATATTATTAGCGAGATTTAGAGATTGGAGAAGAATTTAGCATTGACTTAAGTTAATGATCAGGTGCTGAAGGATGTGTCAGTAGTAAAGGGGTGAAATTAGGTATTAAAATTGGGGAATGGTGAGAAAATCGAAAAACGCGGGGAAAACGTGATAAAATAGGGGTAGCGAAGTGATTTGTAGTACATTATAAATAATATATAGATTATGTTTGGGAAGACGGCAGATAATAAGTGGTTAGGCTTTTAGTGGCCTGAGCGCTTGTCGGTTATTTCTGCGTTAGAGAGTCCAGTGCTCGCGTACCGTATTTAAATACGGCTTGCTCCGCGCTTCCTCTCTGCCTTGAACTAACTCGACAATCATCTCAGGGCTTATTATCTGGAGTTTTCCCAAGAAAGGATTTTTGTGGAGATTATAAATCCCAGTGGAAAACAAACCATGCAGGTGTCAACGGAGTTTTGTGGCCGTAAGCTGACTTTGGAGGTGAATCGGGTTGGATTCCGGTCGACGGCGAGCGTGTTAGTAAGTTATGGCGACACGGTGGTTTTGGGTACGGTAGTAGTAGGTAAAAAGCCGGTGGTGCAGGATTTCTTTCCGTTGTCGGTAGATTACGAAGAGAAGTTTTATGCGGCGGGGAAAATTAGTGGTTCGAAATTTATTAAGCGTGAAGGTAAGCCGGCAGATGAGGCGATCTTGGTGGGGCGGTTGATTGATCGTCCGATTCGGCCGTTGTTCCCGAAGGGTTATCGTCAGGAAGTGCAGGTAGTGACGACGGTGTTGTCGATGGATCCGGCGTTCCGGCCAGATATGGTGGCGATGATTGCGGCGTCGACGGCTTTGATGCTGTCGGGTACGCCGTTTGATGGGCCGGTGGCGGGTCTGAGGATTGGGCGCATTGGCGGTGAGTTTAGAGCGTTTTTGACGCCCGAAGAGCGTGAGAAGTCGATTTTGGATTTGGTGGTCGCTTGTAAAGATGGCAAGGTGATGATGGTAGAAGCTGGAGCGGATGAAGTTCCAGAAGAAATGATCATTGAAGCGATGCATTGGGCAGTAAAAAACGTACAGCCGGCGTTGGATTTGCAACGTGAGCTAGTAGAGAAGGTGGGTGTCGAGAAGCAAGAGTATGAACTAGTTTTGCCGGATGTGGATGTGCAACGAGTGGTTGATGCTTGGTGTGTGAAACATTTTGGAGATAAGATTCGGGGTAATGTTTTGGAGCGACAGCAAGCCGTAGAAACTCTAAAGGCAGAGATGGATGCGGAGTTTGCGCCGCAGCTTGGTAAGGGTGAGACAGACGAAGAAAAGATTGAGAACTATACCAACGAATTGCAGGCGGAGTATGATCAAGCGTTTGATTTGGCGGTACATAAAGAAGTACGCCGGGGAATTATTGAAGATGGAGTACGTCCGGATGGGCGCAAGTTAGACGAAGTGAGGCCGTTGTCGAGTCAAGTAGGGATTTTGCCGCGCGTGCATGGCTCGTCGTTGTTTACGCGGGGCTTGACGCAGGCGATGAATATTGTGACGTTGGCGCCGTTGAGTTTTGCGCAGATTGTGGACACGATGGAAGTGACAGATGGTAAGCGTCGCTACATGCATCATTATAATGCGCCGAGCTATACAGTAGGTGAGCCGGGACGGATTGGGGCGCCGGGGCGTCGTGAAGTTGGTCATGGGTATTTGGCGGAGCGAGCGTTGTTGCCGATGTTGCCAGACGAAGAAGATTTCCCGTATGCGATTCGGAGTGTGACAGAGATTATGTCGCAGAATGGTTCGACTTCGATGGCAGCGACATGTTCGAGCTGTATGGCTTTGATGGATGCAGGTGTACCTTTGAAGCGTCCAGTTTCTGGAGTCGCGATGGGATTGATGATCGATGGGGAGACGCCGTATGTGTTGACGGATTTGATGGATGCTGAGGATTTTGCTGGCGATATGGATTTCAAGGTGACCGGGACGACGGAAGGTGTAACGGCTTTGCAGATGGATATGAAGGTGCATGGCCTGCCAGTGGATGTGTTAGAGAAGGCGATCGAACAGTCTCATAAGGGGCGGATGGAAATTCTCGAGCATATGTTAAGCGTAATTCCAGCGCCGCGAAAGGAAATTTCTCCATATGCGCCAAAGATTGAGAAGTTGATGATTGATCCAGATAAAATTGGGACAATTATTGGTAAAGGCGGTGAGACCATCAATAAGATTACCACAGAGACGGGGGCGATGGTCGATATTGAAGATTCTGGGTTGGTGACGATTTCTGGTGAAAATGATGCAATTGCGAAGGCATTGACCTGGATTAAGAGTTTGATTGAAGAACCGGAAGTGGGGAAGGTTTATGAGGGTACGGTCGCCACAATTAAAGATTTTGGGGCATTTGTGACGATTTTGCCGGGAATTGATGGGATGTTGCATGTTAGCCAGATTTCTGATAAGAGAATTGCAAATGTGAGCGATGTTTTGAAGATGGGGCAAAAAGTAAAGGTGAAATTGACGGCAATTGATGATCGTGGACGTTTGAGCTTGACGATGCGAAACATCGAACAATAGGGGATATTTAGGCTATAGTTTGTGCTATAATGGGAGGAATATGGCAAAGGCAAAATCAACGAAGTCAACAAGAGGTAAGTCGACTAAGGGAAAGTCTACGCGTGGGCGCAAGAAAAGCGTACCGGCGCATGAATTGCCTGGTGGTTTTTGGCGGCAAATTGTGGGGATTTTGCTGGCTTTGGTTGGTGTCTTCTTGATTTTGACCTGGATGGGGGACGGTGGTGATTTGCTTAATTCGGTAGATAATTTTCTGAACACGGCGATTGGCTGGGCGAAATATCTGGTGCCAGCGTTATTGATTTGGATGGCGTTTAAGATTTTCCGTAGTGATGGCAATCGTTTGGCGCCAGTAGTCTGGATCGCGTCAATTTTGATGATATTTTGGGCGGCGGGGGCGTTTGGTTTGTCATCAGTTGGCATAGAGGCAGAGAATGGTGGCGCGGTAGGGGCGTGGCTGAACCAGTTTATCCTGCAAGTTTTGGATTCGAAGGTAGCAATTATTATTTATGTGATTTTGATGTTTGTAACGGTTTCGTTTATTTTGCAGATGAATCCGGTGTCAATGGCGCAGTGCATTGGTGATTTGTTCCGAACGACAGAGAAAGAAGAAGAGCCGGTGAAAGCCGTGAAAAAGCGCGAACCGAAAGAAAAGTTAAAGCCAGCGCCGAAGTTGTCTGATGTGGATGTGGAGATTAATGTAAATTCTGGCGTTGAGGAAGAAAAGAAGAAGAAAGAGAAGCCAGAGAAGGTAGGTTTGTTCTCGAAATTTGGTAAGAAGAAGGATAAAGCCAAGCAAGAAAAGAGTGAAGTAGTCGAAGAAAAAGAGCCGAAAGTTGATAAGAAGGTGGCGGAAGCGGCGCCAGATCGGGCTTTGGTGGCAGTGACGGATGCGAATTGGAAGATGCCGCCGCTGAGCTTATTAGAAAAGAAACAGAGCCAGGGAGAGCCCGGCGATGTACAACAGAATGCTAAGTTGATTAAAACAACTCTGGCGGAGTTTGGGATTGACGTCGAGATGGAGGGGGCGAACGTCGGTCCAAGAGTGACGCAGTATACGATGAGGCCGCCTTCGGGAGTAAATCTGTCGCGGATTTTGGCGCGTGACAAAGAATTAGCGTTGAATTTGGCGGTAGATAAGATTCGTATTGAAGCGCCGATTCCGGGCACGCGGTCGGTGGGTGTAGAGTTGCCGAATGTGCGGCCAGCGGATGTGCGCCTGCGCGGGGTGATTGAGAGTCCGGAGTGGAAGGCGGCTGGGGATCCGTTGACCTTTGCGGTAGGGAAGGATATTTCTGGTAAGCCCGTGGTGGCGAATTTAGCAAAGATGCCACATCTCTTGATTGCTGGTACGACTGGTTCGGGTAAGTCAGTGATGACGAATACTTTGATTTCCTCGTTACTCTATCGTAATGCTCCGAGCGATCTGAAATTAATTATCGTTGATCCGAAGCAAGTGGAAATGGCGCAATATGAAGATATTCCGCATCTTTTGACGCCTATTATTACTTCGGTCGAGAAGGCTTTGTCGGCATTGCGCTGGGCGGTCAATGAGATGGAAAAACGTTATACTTTGATGGCGGAAGAACGTGTTAAAAATATCGTCGATTATAACGAGAAAATGGCGAAGAAAGCTGAAGAAGCCACGAAGCAACAAAAATCACAGGCCGCACAAGATGACAAGGACAAGCCAGAAGCCGAAGTTGAGCATAAGAGCGAACAAATGCCGTATATTGTGATCTTGATTGATGAGATGGCGGATTTGATGATGATGGCAGGGAAGGATCTGGAAATGCCGATTGTGCGGATTGCACAAAAAGGTCGCGCCGCGGGAATTCATCTGGTGCTAGCAACGCAGCGTCCGGAAGTTAAGGTCATTACCGGTTTGATTAAGGCGAATATTCCGGGAAGGATTGCTTTTGCAGTGGGTAGTCAGATTGATTCGCGCGTGATGCTCGATATGACGGGAGCGGAGAAGCTATTGGGTAAAGGTGATATGTTGATGTTGACGACAGAAATGATGGGGAAGCCACGTCGAATTCAGGGTGCGTGGGCGAGCGACGAAGACGTGGCGAAGTTGACGGAGTTTTTGCGGCAACAGCGTGGCCCAGAGTATAATGCTGAGGTGGTAGCGCAGCCGGTGCAGATTAAGGGGATGGGGCCGGCCGAAGGTGGTGCGATTGGTGATCTGGGACGACGTTATAATCCGAATGATCCGATTGTGCGGAAGGCGATTGAGATTACGCTCAGAAATGGTAAGTTTTCTACGGCAAGTTTGCAGACGTGGTTGGGTAAAGGGCACGGTTTTGTGTCGGGGTTGGCAATTTGGCTGGAAGAGATTGGCGTAATTGGGCCAGCGCAAGGTCACAAGCCGCGTGATGTTTTGATTTCTTCGATGGAAGAATTTGATAAATTGGCTAATGGTGGCGCGGGCGATGCGTGATCAGCTGGGGCGTAGTTAGTCTTGCAATTTTTATAGGGGTGTGATATGCTGGTAGGGATATTAGCTCAGCGAGCAGGTGTTGGAGCCGTGCTTGCTTAATCCAAGGGAGTAGTAATGAAGAATTACGAACTTACGGTTCTGTTTCATCCAGATTTGGAGATGAATTTGGAGCCAGCTATTACAAAGATCAAAGATTTGATCGAAAAGAACGGTGGTAAGATCACCAAAGAAGTTAATGACGGTAAGAAGCGTTTGTCTTATTCGATCCGTCGTCAAGACTTTGCGGTATATTATTATTTTGAAGCTGAATTGCCGGCAGATGCGCCAGCTAAAATTGAGAGTGTTCTCAATATTACCGATGAGGTTTTGCGTTACCTCTTAGTCACAGTAGACGAGCGCAAGTTGAAATATGAAGCAAAACAAGCTGCTCGTAAGCCACATGGTGAAGATAGTGACGAAGAGGAAGGTAATAAATAATGCGCGGATTTTCTAAAGCAATTATTGCAGGTAATGTAACAAGGGATCCAGAGTTGCGCGCTACTCCGAGCGGAGCGCAAGCGTGTAATTTTACAATCGCGGTGAACCGGGTTTTCCGGGGTAATGACGGTAATCAACAAGAGCAGACATCATTTATTGATTGTGTAGCTTGGGGGCGTTCAGGCGAGACGATTTCGCAGTACGTGAAGAAAGGTTCGGCATTGATCGTTTCTGGCCGTATTGAGCAGAGAAGCTGGGAAGACAAGACTTCTGGCCAGCGTCGTTCGCGTACAGAAGTAATCGTTGACGATTTTTCGTTTGTTGGTGGCGGCGATGGCGGTACTGGTCGTGCCAGTAGTCCGCGGGCGAGCGCGAAGGCTGATAGTGATTCGGCGCCTGTAATGGAAGAAGCACCAGAGGAAGATATCGTACCAGATGATATTTCTGATGATGAGGCAATTAATTTGGACGATATTCCATTTTAATAAGGGGGAGAGGAGAGAATTTTAATCATGAGAAAAATGAAAACTAACCCAAATATGTATTTTGATTATCGCGATGTTAAGACATTGCAGCGGTACATTGATGTTTACGGAAGAATTGAACCGATTTCTAAAACAGGTTTAACTGCGAAACAGCAACGTCAGTTGGCGGTAGCAGTGAAGCGTGCAAGGCATCTGGCTTTGTTGCCGTTTGTGGCTGAGCGCTAAAGAGAATGCACCAGAATCGATAGGTATGATTCTGGTGCTTCCCATGGTATATTTAAATGGTTAAAAAGGAATTGGAAAATGTATGGTCCAACCGATTTAAAAAAGAATGTTCTAATTACATTAGATGGTCAGCCATATAAGGTGGTTGAGTACTCGCAGAAGGTCATGGGGCGAGGTGGCTCGATTGTGAATGTAAAAGTGAAGAATTTGATTACAGGTGCGCTTTTGCCGAAGACTTTTAAAGGTCAAGAAAAGATCGAGCCGGCCGAAGTGACCACGAAAAAGGTTCAGTATCTATATAAGGACGATGACAAGTTTTATTTCATGGATCCTGAAACCTTTGAGCAGTACGAATTGTCGGCAGATATGGTGGGTGACGCGAAGGATTTTATGCGCGATGGCGATGAGATGGAAATCCAATTTTATAATGGCACGGCGATTAATTTGGTGCTGCCAAAGAATATTTGGCTCGAAGTGACGTATACCGAGACGGCGGTTAAGGGTGATACAACGAGTTCTGTGCAAAAGGATGCGACTTTGGAAACTGGAGTGGTCGTGAAGGTCCCAGCTTTCATTAAGACTGGAGATATTATTTCTGTTGATACAGAAACTTACGCTTATCGTGAACGTCAGAAATAAGTGTATTTTCCGAGATAAGCGAAATTTGGTTTGAATTTTGAACTTGTACATTGTGTACAAGTTCAAATGGTTTTTTATAGAGATGAATTAGCGGACTGAGATGGTTAATTAATGTTTTAATCATGGTTTTGATTATTTATCATTATCTATTACAATTTATCCCTGCCGTACTAGGCAGAGAGCGGTAGGTATAGCTTTTGGAGATGCGCCATCGTTTGCTCCGCTCTCTCGCCTTGGGTGTCGTCTCGGAAGAGAAAGTTTTACTTTCTCTTCTCTCGTCTCCTACAAGGTTCACAATAGCCCGTCGTCACGGGTATTGTGCGCTACTTCAACGCGACTGGAGTCGCTACCAGTAGATCGTCACCTCAAAAAGTATAATGACTAGTCATTATACTTTTGCTCGGTTCCTTCCACTGGACGTCGTAACTCCGAATCATCTCCAAAAAGTATACCTACCTAGGAATATTAATAAATAGTTTTCAAACGATGATATGGTTTTATCGTATGTATTAAAACTACTACGCACGAAGAATAAAAACTGCCATTCAACTTCCATAGCTCCACGATCATTATCCCTACCGTACTAGGCAGCGGAGAGAATGGCCAAACCAGCGATTGCCATTGTTAGACGAGCTTATACCGGATGCATTAAAATGTATGAGATATGCGTTCTGAAAACCTTCATAAGAATAAACGTGAAGCGACCAAAAGGCCGCATTAGTACCAGTGTTAGGACTAAGCCAGCCATCAGACCAAATAGCTCCACTACGCACGAAGTGATAGCTTTTGCTTGATCGTATTATCCATTACCATTATCCCTACCGTACTAGGCAGCGGAGAGGAAAGCCAAAGTAACGATCCGCTCCGTTATGGAAAGGTATCGAATTTATTGAGTCAATTGCAACATAGAAAGCACGTGCCTCTGCCTCACTCATTGAAGCCCACAAACAACCAATCGAACCAGACCATTCCGTATACCCTACATAATGCATATAGCCACTACGCACGAAGCGACAGGAGGCAGTAGTTGCGCGTTGTGTCAAATCGATTGATTCGGATGTTATAATCTGTTAAAGGTATTGAGGCTAAGGGGGATTTGTGCTATAAAGAGGTTGTAGATTTGTAGGCTAGGGATTTCTCTTTACTTTTTTATGTTTTTGCAGTATAATTAGGAAGCTTGTTTTTTGATTTTGAGAATGCAGGCGCAGGTTGTGCGGCTTACCTAAAGTCACAAGAATTTTGAAAGAGGTGTTTTGATGTTGTTGTCTGATGTTTCGACGTGGTTGGCGGCTCGTCGTGGTGATGGGAGGTCGAAGCCGAAGGAGTCGATGCGGTATTTTGTGCTGGATGATTGCAGGACGTTTGACGGAGTGCTTGATCTGTGGGCGGAAGCGAATGGTTTGACGCTTTCTGACGACGTACTGGTGTCTTTGCACGGCTACCATTTGCGCGAAGTGAAAGATTTTCGTACGAGCGGCTTAAAGGTTAAGCTTTTGAGCTATTTCGGTCGGGGTGAGATTGGTGTGATGAACGGTGACAAGAAGATTGGCGATGTTCGCTATGAGCATGTCGACGCTAAGTGCCATGTGATGATTCTTCCGGATTTGCGTAGCATTGATTTCTAAAGGTTTTCATGAAAAACATTTGAGTAAACACCGGTGTCTGAGCCAGGCTGCGATAGCCTGGCTTTTCTAAGTTGAACCAGACTAGGTTTAGGTGTGGTAAATTTTTTAAGATATGTTATAATTTGGATAGATGAGAAAAAGGGAAGTAGAATCGGGGGTAGTTGGGCGCGCAGAGCTGAAACTAGCGGAAGCGGTGGAAGTTTTTGGTTATGATTTTCGGAGGAAGGTGGTGCTTGATATTGGTTCGTCGACAGGTGGATTTACTGAGTATGCTTTGAGCCGAGGTGCTAGTAAAGTGGTTGCGGTTGAAAAGGGCACTAAGCAGATGAAGGCGCCTTTGCGTTTTGACCCGAGAATTGACCTACATGAAAAAACTGATTTTTTGGAAGTGGGGAAGAAGGGGGATTTAGTCAGCCCGTTGCGTGTGGATGTGGTGTTGGCGGATGTGTCGTTTGTGAGTTTGCGGCCGATTTTGTTGCACGTGAGCAAGGTTGTTGCGCCCGGGGCAGATTATCTGGTAATGTTAAAGCCACAGTTTGAAGCACGTGCTGATCAGCTAGAAAAAGGTGTTATTAAAAATGAGCGTATGCGCCGCGATATTATGCAAGACTTTGAGCGGTTTGTACAGCGTAAAGGTTTTGTGATTGTGAAAAAACATGATAATAGCGTGACTGGCAAAAAAGGTGGTAACCGTGAACGGTTTTATTGGTTGAGATTAGGAAAGTAATTAGAGCGATTGTTAATTAACGTTAATTTTGACTGAAATCGTTTCTGTTATTTGATGGTTGAACTTGTAATTACTGTACAAGTTCGATTGTTGTATCATCTTCTGCAGCTTCGCGTTAGAAATGTCTGCACATCTTCGTGCGTAGTATCTACGTTCATTGGGATGGTCGTAACGATGCCGTTGGGATTGACGGTTACTATCGATCATTTCGTGTTAATGCTAATACTATTTTTCAGAACAGTTTCTTCCTCAACTTTAATGCGTCAAGTGTCGCCCCGTCGTACAACAACGAACGTTACTGGGGCTTCACCCTACGCTGCCTAGTACGGTAGGGATAATGGTAATGAATGATTCTTCTGTCGCTTCGCGTCAGAAATGCCTGCATATCTTCGGAAAAGAGAACAAGATTCTCTTTTCTCTCAGATATTTGTCATTTCGTGCGTAGTGGCGATTTTAATATCGAAAACGCATATCTCGGATACGCCGGCATTAATAATAACTTTTGGTCATCACATGTACCATCTACCATATATTTTGATCGTGCATTTTTCCTTGCTATGACCGATTTATATATTAATCCAAACTATGACGACTATCGTTGGCTAAGCCTTCCCCTCCGCTGCCTAGTACGGTAGAGATAATGGTAATGAGATATGAAACAAGGCTAAATGATCAGTACTCAGCTTATTCTTCGTGCGTAGTGGATACCTAGGTTATGATGCTTTTGCTCATGTAACCGGTATTAATTCATACTATTGGTCAACGCGAGTTACTCTGAACACTGATCCATCATCCTCATCATTCATCCATTACTTATATACAAATCAGACGACTGTCAGTTACATTGGTACAAATCCACGCTACAATGGCTTTCCTCTCCGCTGCCTAGTACGGTAGGGATAATGGTAATGGATATTTTCCCGAAACTAACCTAACTAAACCCTGTAAACGATCAAAACGATATTAATTAACCACAAAAAATCATCATTACATCTCTGTATTTTTCTACTTGAACTTGTACAGAAAATACAAGTTCAAATTATGGTTGCGAAAGGTAAAAACAAGAATATAGAAGATTGTGATAAAAAGATGGTTGATTTTTGCTTGATTTTTTGTATGCTTACGATTACAATAGTTGTATGAGTTTAGTTCATGGTGTGGGCGAATTTTTCGCGTTAGATATCGGCACGACGGCGCTTCGTTTGGTGCAACTTGCTGGTAATGAGCAGCATGGATGGATTTTGCAGAAATTTGCTTATGTTCCGGTGGAACGCAAGGTTTTGGAAGATGGCTCGGCGGCGGGTCAGCGTCGGTTGGGGGAGACGATTTTGGGCGCGATGCGTCAGGCTGGTATTACGACGAAGAATATCGCAGTGGGGATGCCGGCGGCGCGGACTTTTACGTCGATTGTGCGCGTAGAGAATTTGCCGGAGGCGGAGCTTTTGAATTCGATTAAATATCAGCTAGATAAGTATATTCCGATGCCGATTGATGAAGCAACGGTAGATTATGTATCGCTGGGGGTTTGTCCGCATGATGCGACACGGGCGGAGGTTTTGGTGTCGTCTTCGGCGGTGGACTTTGCGGAAAGTCGCATGGAATTGATTGAGTCTTTTGGTCTGAATGTGATTGCGCAGGAGCCGGAATCGTTGGCGATGGCGCGGGCGTTGATGCCGGTAGGCGCACAGGATGCGCGCATGATTATCGATCTTGGTGAGCGTTCGACGGATCTCGTAATGATGTATCGAGGAATGCCGCGATTAGTGCGTTCGATTCCGGGTGGATTTGCTTTGTTGGTGAAGACGGTTTCTTCGTCTCTGTCGGTGAAGGAAGATCAATCGCGACAGTTTATTTTGAAATTTGGATTAGCGCAGGATAAGGTTGAGGGTCAAGTCTTCCGGGCTTTGGATTCGACCCTAGAAAGTTTTGCGTCGGAATTGGCGAAGTCGATGCGTTTCTTTAAGTCTGAGTATATGAATGCGCCAGTAGGGGGAATTGTTTTGTCGGGTTTTGCGGGTATGATTCCGTTTATTGCTGAATATATTGAGGCAAAGACAAATGTTTCTACTACGCAAGGGAATCCTTGGCAGTTGGTGCGTGTGACTCCAGAGCAACAGCAGGTTTTGCAGCCGGTGGCAAGTGAATTTGCGGTGGCGATTGGCCTGGCGGAAAGGAGTAACGAGAGATGAACGATTTTTTGGAGAAGTTTAAGGCTGATTTTAAGGAAATCGGTAACAATATAAAGACTCTGTTTGCCAAGATGACTGGTAAGCAGACGGCGCAGGGTGCGGCTGGTAGCGTAGTTTCTTCCAAGTCGGATAATTCTTACGAAATCAACTTAGTGCCAGAAGTTAAAATGCAAATGATTAAGGCGCAGAAAGTGCGCAACTTGGTGTTGTTCATTTGTATTTTAGTTTCTAGTATTGCGTTTGGGGCGGTGTTGATTTTGTTCAGCGTGAAGAGTGGTCAGGATATTGCTATGAACAATCAAGATCGTAAGATTTTGCAGCTTTCGGATAAATTGGGTGAATATAGTGAGCTAGACGATTTATTGACGATTCAGGAGCAGCTCGAAGGTATTGCGGCGATTGGTCAGAACAAAAAAGTTTTGTCGCGCGTGTTTGGAGCGATGACAGTAATGTTGCCGGCTGGTGGTGACGATGTAAAGTTGTCAGAATTGCGCGTTGATGTGGACAATGGTGTGATTAATGTTGAAGGTGTGGCGGATGCGAAGCAGGATCCTTTGATCGATTATCGCGTTTTGGAGTCATTTAAGAAAGGTGCGGATTTGACGAAGTACGATTATGGTCGTTATGTGGACGTTGATGGTCAAGATATTCCGACACAGTGTATCAAAGAAAGTGATGAAAACGGTAATTCCTATCGTCAAGGTGATAGTTATTATGCATGGTGGGATTTGACGATTCCGGGTTGTGAAGCAGGATCGCGAAGCTTGTCGATCGATACGGCGGATTATACTTTCCATTATGGGGCGGATGCTGAAGTAGAAAAAGCCGTGCAATCCAATAAATGTGCAAACTCGACGGATGCGAATTGTAAAGAGGATTTGACGCCGGTATTTTGTCACAAAAATGACACGACAAATGTAGAAAGTTGTTGGATTGGCATTGATAAAATTGAAGATGCAACTGACGAAAACATGGTGAAGCCAAGCGATAAGTTAGTGGTGCAGCGGGTGCGAATTTGGCGAACTCCGCAGTTTAATGATTGGTTTGAACATGGCTATATGAGTATGAACGGAACGATTGTGGGTGTGCAGCATTTTGAAAGTCAGTGTTTTAAATATAGCGGTTCGCAGCTGTCGGATAGTGTGCATTGGACTTCAGAAAATAATTGTCTGTTAGTGCCGAATGGTTTGACCGTGAAAGAATCGGCGAATGGACGTGATGAAAGTGACAATTTGGTTTTGCGGTTTGAGGCGACGTTGACATTTGTGGAGGATTTCTTCTCCTTCCAGAATAAGCATATGATTGCGATTGGGCCGATGGGTCAGAACGTGACGGATTCTTATGTTCAGATTGGTGGAATGTTTACGAAAGAGCCAAAGGCGTGTGATCCGGATGATACCGAATGTTTGAATAATAGCGCAAATAGTGGAGGGGTATAGAATATGGATCAACCTGCAGAATCGAAAAGAGCGAAAATTTCTAAGGCGCAGCGTTTGACGTTGTTGGAAGTGTTGATTGCGTCGTTGATTTTGGGATCGTGTTTGGTGGTGATTAATAATTTGTTCCAATATATTGGTTTTAATATGAAGGTGATCGAAGCCAAAAATACCGCAATTAATCAATATGACCAGACAATACGTAGTGCTGGGGTTTGTAACGATAGTGATAATAATGGTCGTTTGAATGATGTTGAAATTGAGAATTGTAAGCCCAATGAGCTGGCGTTGTCGGCAGTAAAGAATTCATTGCGTTATAGTATTTATGAGACAATGTCTGAAAATGCGAATTTGGAGTCGGTGGCGCGCAAGCGTAATGAAAACGGGATTTGTTTCACATCGGAAGGTAAGGTGCGTGACTTTGTAATTGAGTATGATCGTGCAAAAACCTTGGCAGAGCGCGAACAGGCGTTGCAGGGAATGAGATTGTGCTCGGCGTTGCGTGTGATTCCGGATGCTTTGCCGGCCCAGAAGAATACCGAAGCGTTGATGGCGAGCTTGAATCAGTTGTTCTTGGTGGCGGGCATTACGCCAGATAGTATGATGCCGATGGATGATCGGATTACTAGTAAGATTCCGGGCGTGGAGGTAATTCCAGTATCGTTCCGGATGTCGGGTACTGGGCCAGAGGTGATTACACTGCTAGATACAATCGAAGATTCGATTCGGGAATTTGATATTGTGTCGGCGACGATTGAATGGACTAATGATGGATTGACGTTGCGGTCGACGGCTTATGCGTATTATCTTGGATCAATATCAGAAGTAGAAACGGGTATGAAGATTACACCAGCTCATAAAAAAGGTGCGACAGCTTCGGGTTCGGCGGAGTCGGCCAAAAAGAAGATGAAGGGTGAAGACAAAAAATCTTCCAGCAAGGAGAAAGAGTAGTGAAACAGAGCGATCTTTTTAGCGTTATTTTAGTGGCAAGTATTGGAACTTTTGCAGCTTTCTTTTTGTGTCAGCTTTGGTTGGGTGATCCAGGGAAAGCGTCGGTTACTTTTGTGGCGCCTCGAGAAATTATTTCGAGTAAATTGGCTGAACCAGATCCAGAAGTATTTAACAGTACATCCGAGAACCCAACAATCGAAGTTTATGTTGGTGATTGTGAAGATATTGATCACAATGGAATTTTGGATGAGACGGAAACTACACTTTGTCGGTGTGATAAAAACAAAGATGGCGTTCTTGATGATGACGAGAAGGCGCAGTGTCGCAAATTGGATACATGCGACAAGAACAAAAATGGCATGATTGATGATGATGAACAGGAATGTGCTGCGGCCTTTGAGCTTGAGAATATGCCAGGGCTGAGTGGCTGTAAAGATATTAATAATGATGGAAAAATTGATGATAGCGAGTTGATTCTCTGTCGATGTGATAAAAATCAAGATGGATTCTTAGATAATGACGAGAGGCAGCAGTGCCGTAAAATGGATACATGTGATACAAATAAAAACGGCGTAATTGATGATAATGAGCGATCATGTAGCGAAGCGTTTGATAGGGACGTTGGACCAGAGAATTAGGAGAGCAGGGTGGCATTATTGACGAAGGAGAGCTTACAGCGGGTTATTGAGCTTTTGGTAAGTGAAGGACTTGTGGATACGAATGATGTGCAACAAGTTCAGAGCGAGGTGGCGCAAACGCGAAAGCCGTTGATGGAAGCTTTAATGGCGAAAAAAATCGTGAATGACGAGATGGTTGCGCATGCAACTGCCGTTATCATGGGTGTGCAGTATGTTGATCTAAAGAATGTAGAAATGGATCAACGGACGTTGACTTTGTTGCCACTAGAGGTGGCCGAACGGTCGATGGCAGTGCCATTAGGTGAGTCTAATGGACAACTTGTGGTAGCGATGTTGGATGTTGGAAACATTCAATCGGTCGACTATTTGGCGACATTTACGGGCAAGTCGGTGCGTGCCGTGATGGCGTCGACGCAAGGAATTCAGTCGGTGATTCGCCAGTACCGGGCGGATTTTACGGGTGTCGAGCAGGCGGTCAAAGTCACCAAGAAGGAAGTAGCGCAGGCGCAGGCAAATAGTAATCTAAAGACGATTACGCAGGATTCGCCAATTTCTAAGGCGTTGACGAGTATCTTGGAGTTTGCGGTGCGTAGCAAGGCTTCGGATATTCACATCGAGCCGCTCGAAAATAGTTTGATCATTCGGTGTCGGATTGATGGTGTGTTGCGGCGGGTAATGGATTTACCGAAGGCAATTGAGCCAGCGTTGGTGTCACGGATTAAGATTTTGTCGAATTTGAAGATTGACGAACATCGTGTGCCGCAGGATGGTCAGTTTGCGGTGATCGTAAGTGGTAAGGAAGTGGATTTGCGTATTGCGATTTCGCCAGTGGTTTGGGGTGAGCAAGTGGTGATTCGTCTTTTGGATAAAAGTGGTACTTCGATGGAAGTCGAAGGTATGGGTATGACGGGACGGGCGCTGAGAACAGTTTTGTTGGGAATTTCGCGGCCGAACGGGATGATTTTGACATCTGGTCCGACGGGTTCGGGTAAGTCGACAACTTTGTATGCTCTAATTAAGCGAATTAAAAGTGAGAAAATTAATATTGTTACCCTGGAAGATCCGGTTGAGTACAAAATGGATGGCGTGAATCAGATCCAGGTAAATGTAGATGCAGGTTTGACTTTTGCATCGGGATTGCGCAGTATTTTGCGTCAAGATCCAGATGTAGTGATGGTGGGTGAGATTCGTGACTCGGAAACGGCGAATTTGGCGGTGCAGGCGAGCTTGACTGGGCACTTGGTGTTTTCTACTTTGCATACGAACTCGGCGGCGGGTATTTTGCCACGTCTTTTGGATATGGGGATTGAGCCGTTTTTGTTGGCATCAACTTTGAATACGGTGATTGGCCAGCGGTTGGTGCGACGGGTAGCGCCAAAACGCACTGCTTATCAAAGTACGGACATGCAGACCAAAGAAATCCAGCAGATTGTGGGAAAGTTGTTACCCAAAACGCAGGAAGAAGTGCCGGCGGTGAGTGAGGATTTGGGATACAAAGGTTTGCCGCTAACAAACCAACAATCTTATACCTTGGTAAAGGGAATTGATGATCAATCATCGCCAGGTGGTTATGCAGGGCGCGCCGGGCTTTATGAAGCGATTGATGTGGATGAAGATATTCAGAAGTTGATTGTTTCGCATGCGACAGCGAGCGAAGTAATGCGTATGGCCAAGGAGAAGGGAACTGTGACCATGCGCCAAGACGGTATGTTGAAGGCGCTGTCAGGTATTACGACGATGGAAGAAGTCGATCGTGTGGCAAGCGATTTGGCATAAAGATTAAAAAGCATATGATATAATATAAATATGGAGAAAGTGGAATGAATCAAGAATCGACCGGACAATCAACAGCGCAGCCAGTTGCTCCTGCGGCGGTGGCGACACCTTTTGCGCCGGCAAGTGAGCCGACGATAACTATTCCGGATGCGAATAGTACGCCTCCTGCGCCCGCGGCAGACGCGCCGAAAGCTCCAGCAGCAGAGGGTGACAAGCCGAAGGAAACCGTAGACGAGATTATTGAGACAATTGTAAATCCGGTTAATACCGTGCCACTTTCGACAGATGTGACGATCGAAGCATTGCTAGAAGAATGCGTGAAGCATGATGCATCCGATTTGCATTTGCAAGTTGCGTTGCCGCCGATTCTGCGTATTGATGGTGCGTTACGTCCGATGACGACTTATCCAGTCTTGAACGACGATGTAGTGCGGCAGCTAGTGTTTGCAACTTTGGATGAAGCGCAGCAGAAGATTTTGATTAAGGATAAGGAATTTGACTACTCGTTTGCCTTTGGCGATATGGGGCGTTTCCGTGTAAACGCGTTCCATGAGAAGGGCAATATGGCGGCGGCGTTTCGGTTGATTCCGAATAAGATTCCGAGCTTGGATGATTTAGGTTTGCCGCAGGTTATTTCTAGTTTTGCGGAGCGGCCGCATGGTTTAGTTTTGGTGACGGGTCCGACGGGTTCTGGTAAGTCAACGACTTTGGCGGCGTTAGTAGATAAGATCAATACCGAGAAGGCGGTACATATCATTACGATCGAGGATCCAATCGAGTTTACACATCATTCGAAACGCTCAATTGTGGCTCAGCGTGAGGTACATTATGATACATTCAGTTTCGCGGCGGCCTTGCGTAGTATTTTGCGTGAAGATCCAGATGTCGTATTGATTGGTGAGATGCGTGATTTGGAGACGATTCAGGCGGCGATTACAGTGGCAGAGACGGGTCACTTGGTGTTTGCGACGTTACATACGAACTCGGCGGCGCAGTCGATTGATCGTATCATTGACGTTTTCCCGGCCCATCAGCAGCCACAGATTCGTTCGCAGCTAGGCAACGTTTTGAATGGAATTTGTTCACAGCGTTTGGTGCCGGCGATTGAAGGCGGCCGAATTGCGGTGACGGAGATTTTGGTGGCAAATTCGGCGGTACGCAGTATCGTACGGGAAGGGAAGACACATCAGCTAGATATGGCGATTCAGACGGGTGTCGATCAAGGTATGCAGACGATGGATCGTGAGTTGGCGCGTTTGGTGAATTCTGGTACGATTGCCTATGATGTGGCGCACGAGTTTGCAGTGAATACAGCAGAGTTTGAAAGGTTGGCAAGGGGCTAATGCGCAGGTTTAATTATCGAGCAAGGGATCGTAAAACTGGCCGGGTCGTCAGTGGCAGCGTGCAGGCAGATAGCGAGCAAGCGGCCGGGCGGATTTTGGTAGATCAAGGTTATGTGCCGCAGCGTGTGGTAGCTGAAGACGAAGGGCTATTTTCTCAGTTCCAGAAAAAGGTATCCGCAAAGGAGCGTATTACTTTTACGCGTCAGTTTGCGACGTTGGTAGCAGCAGGTTTGCCGCTTTCTAACAGTTTGCACATGATTGCTGAGCAGTCCGAGAATAAGGCGACCAAGGCTTTGGTCGAGGATATTTTGGCTCAGGTCGAGGCTGGTAAGACTCTGCATGCGGCTTTTGCGAAACATCCGGATGTTTTTAACAAGGTTTATCTGTCTTTGATCGAAGCGGGTGAAGCTTCGGGTACGCTTGATGTTTCTTTGAAGCGCTTGGCGACGCAGCAAGAAAAAGACGCCAACATGATTTCGCGAATTCGTGGCGCAATGACCTATCCAGCAATCGTGCTTTTGGTAATTATCGTGGTGGTCATTTTCTTGATGTTGCAAGTGGTGCCGCAAGTAGAAAATTTGTATCGTGATCTAGGTGAACCATTGCCGACGTTGACGCAGATGCTGGTGAATGCTTCGAATTTCTTGGTTGATTATTGGTGGTCGATTCTGATTGCGATTGGCGTGGTGTCATGGTTCTTTGTACAGTTCAAGAAGACGGAAGTTGGACGGCGTTGGTGGGCTAAGTTTAAGTTAAATGTGCCAATCTTTAAAGGATTGTTCTTAAGGCTTTATAATGCGCGTTTTGCGCGGACGGCACAGATGCTGTTGTCGGCTGGTGTACCAATGTTGGATGCGATGAAGATTTCCGGTGAAGCCGTCAACAACGTAGTGATCGAAGAACAAATTACTCAAGCTTCAACGATGGTGCGTAGTGGTAAGCCACTCAGCGTAGCTTTGAAGGGACGAGATTATATTATGCCTTTGGTGCCGCAGATGTCAGCGATTGGTGAGCAGTCTGGTAAGATTGACGATATGTTGGGGCGTGCAGCGCAAGTTTATGAAGATGAGCTTGACGAACGTTTGGATGCAATTTCGACAATGATCGAGCCGATTTTGATGGTACTTTTGGCGGTTGTGGCTGGCGGTATTGTTGGTGCGATTTTGTTCCCAATTTATACTTTGGTGAGCAAGATTAGCTCGGGAATGTAGGATAAAGTTGGGGTAAAGTTCACATATTTATCATGCTTGTGGTATAATAGCATAAAATGTAGCCGTATAATAAAAAAGAAAGGAATTAAAATGGCAACAGCGAAAACAAAAGCCGCTTCTCGCTCAAGGAAGAAGATGATTGCTGACGAAGGCGCTCGTGGTGGTTTCACAATTATTGAGGTCGTCTTGGTGTTAGCGATTGCGGGTTTGATCTTCTTAATGGTTTTCATCGCACTGCCGGCATTGCAGCGTTCGCAGCGTGATACCCAGCGCCGGAATGATTTGGCGCGTGTATCGGAAGCGATTACTAATTACCAGACCAATAATAATGGTAGGTTGCCGGTATCGTCAGGTGGCACCAAGGTGCAAGTTAACGCAGTACAAGCGAATGCTGATGGCAATGTACCTTTGAGGGGGACTGGCGCTAACGGTGAGAGCTATGGGTGCGATAGTGGTGCTAGCAATTCTGGCAGTGGTGGTGTCGCAAAAAATCTGGTTTGTAACTATTTAAATGGTGTTCACGCTATTGAAGCTGATCAGAGTGAATGGAAAGACCCGGATGGTTATGGCTATGGATTGGCCGTTGGTACGTACGGTAACGATGGATACACTGATCAATTTGTTCCAGCTTTCGATTATACTGTGCATGTAATAACAAAAGCGAAGTGTAATGGTGAGTCGCTCATGCAGAGTAATAACGCGCGCGACTACGCGGTTATGTATCGTATGGAAGGGTCCGGTGTTTATTGCCAGGATTAACGGCTAGTCTAGTAATATAGATTTATCTGTAGAAATATACTCAACTGGGTGGTTGGGTATATTTTGTGAGAAGATAGATTGTGGCTCTCTCTTAACAAGTGTGAGTAAACCGTAAAGATGATGGTTATTTATTTCTAACTACTCTAGACACAATAAGCATACTATGAAATAATGGGCTTGTATCTGTTGAGTATTGTGATGGAGTAAAACTGTGTTTTTGTTGCTTTTTGCAAATTGTATTAAGCTTATTCTGAATTATATGATTTAATGTAATAAATGGTTGGTTATGTATGACAAAATTTCAAAACGTAATCTCAATCGAATCGGTAAACTGATTCGATTGCGTCATAACGATGAAGAATATCTTGCTGCTATAGCAATTTTGAATCGTTGGCGGGAACAGCATATATTGCCCATGGATTATTATTTTGATGTTTGTAATGACATATCAGCGAGCTCGGCGTATAAAGGTACTGTAGTTGCCGAACGGCTCAAGAGGCTTCCGACAATTATTGATAAATTAGATCGTTTTCCGCATATGCATTTGTATGATATGCAAGATATTGGTGGTGTAAGGGTTATTCTTAAGGATGTTCAACATCTTATGTCTTTTGATGAGGAGGTATGTATGTTACCGACTTTAAAATCTTCTAAGGATTATCTTACTAAACCTAAAGCAAGTGGATATCGTGGTCGTCACCTTATTTTTAAATACGAAAATATGTTGATTGAGGTTCAGCTTCGTACTCATCTGGAGCATCTTTGGGCAACTTCAGTTGAAACTGTCGATATTATTCGTGGTACATCTCTGAAAACTACACATTCTAATAGTTATTGGCAAAAGTTTTTTGAATTAGCTTCATCAGCTTTTGCCTATATAGAAGATTTGCCAATGTTACCACAACATCGGAATTGGGGGATTAGTAGACTTTGTGATGAAATAAAAACTATGATGGAGAAATATCCGATTGAAAATAGCTTAGAAACTTTTGCTACGACTTATGATGTTGTTAAAAATCATGAACATGGGGAAGATTCATATTATGCTGTTGTGACATTTAATTCGCGTAATAATGAAACTGTAGTTGCATATTATTCAGAAGATCAATATCAAGATGCTGTACATAGATATGAAGAGTTAGAAAAGGTCGCATATAACAATAACGTTTTAGTATCGGTGAGTGATCTCAAAAAGCTACGTGATGCATATCCGAATTATTTTAAGGATATCTCTATGTTTAGAGATATAATAAAGTCTATGCTTGACTTTCAAGTAAAATAAGTTAAAATAATACTAGTAAGGTAGAGAGAATACACTATGATTGAAAAGAAACAATTCCTGAAAATGCTAGAAGAGGCGTTTGCGCGTGAAAAGCGTGAACAGGCTATGAAGACTAAAAATAAATAAATACCGCTTGGGAATTAAATTCTTTGGTTGAGTTGGTTTGGATTCTTTAGATACAACTTAAACGTAATCTAGGAATGACGTAGGGATTAGTATAGTCGGCTTGAATTGTAGAAAAGTTGTTCTGTCATTTTATATCTGAAACGGCTGATTATCTTTCGGAAGAAATGCTAAATGATATTTTTCGTTGGGATTTTTATGATGTTGCAATTTTGCTGAAGCTTAATATCCTGATTTTGATAATGTTTAATTTTGTGATAAGATGGAATTATGGATGAGGTGACATTTTTAAATATTATGATTCTAGTGCTCATGTTTATGTTGGGCGCGGTGTTTGGTTCGTTTGCTTGTTGCCAGGCTTGGCGATGGCACTACAAGGTGCACAGCAAGAAAGACCTTGGGCAGTGGTCGGTGTGTTTGCATTGCAAGAAAAGAATTAAATGGTATGATAATATTCCGATTATTTCTTGGTTGGTGTTGCGTGGGAAGTGTCGGAATTGTCATAAGAAGATTGGTATTGCGGATTTTCTTTCGGAAATTAGTATGGCGGTGGCGTTTATGATGTTGTCATGGGCGTATTTGTTGCCGATTGTGAACCGTTGGTATGCTTTGTCAGCGCGGCCAGGGCTTTTGGCGGTGCAGCTGGCGATTTTTATAATGACACTTTTGATGTTAGTAGTATTGATGATTTTGGCGGTTTATGATGCGAAATGGGGGCAATTGCCGGTAGTGCTTTTGGTGATTTCGGTAATAATGGGTATGATTATTTTCTTGCTAAAAATGTATGAACTTGAGCTAAGTGGCGGTAGCGTAATGCAGGGGATTTGGAGTACGCTGGCGAGTGTGGGGATTCTGGCTGGGACGTGCTATTTGATTTACAAGGCGTCGCATGAGCGCTTGATGGGAAGTGGGGATTGGGTTTTGGCTTTGGCGCTCGCGCTGGCATTAGCGGATTGGTGGTTGGCGTTGTGGGCGATTTTCTTGGCGAACCTTTTGGGAGATGTGATTGCTTTGCCAGGTATTTTGAAGGCAGGGAAGAAGACGAAATTAGGCACAATGAAAGTGCATTTTGGGCCGTTTCTAGTCGGAGCATTTGTGATCGTGCTTGTGCTGGGGAATTGTTTACCGACTTTGTTGAGTGCGTTGTAGAGTTATTGCAGCGAAAGCTAAAAATAGCTGTTAGTTTCCATAGCAGCTATTTTAGTTGCGTTAGGAGTACGTTGCCTTGTGCAGATTAATTTCGTTATATACCTTATTTCGCAAAAAGGCAATTTTGCGGAGATTGCGAAATGGAAATGTCAAAAAGGCGAATTGTAAATTTATGGTTTGCGAAACATCTTTATTCGGTGTCAGTGTGGAATTTATTGTGGACTTCTTTGAGGTGCTGGTCCGTGACGTGGGTGTAGATTTGGGTGGTGGAAATGTCGGCGTGGCCGAGCATGGTCTGGACGGAGCGGAGATCGGCGCCATTCATGAGCAGGTCGGTGGCGAAGCTGTGGCGTAAAGTGTGAGGTGAAACATGTTTTGTGATACCGGCCATTTTAGCGTATTTCTGGACGATGCGTTCGACAGAGCGGGCAGTGAGGCGACGGAAATTGCCAGAAGTGTCGATTTCGTTGAGGTTACGGCTATTATTAAGGAAAAGTGGAATCAGGGAATCGGTGCGAGCATTGAGATAATCTTGGACGCGTTCAGCAGCGGCGGGTGAGATGAAGACCGGGCGATCTTTTTGACCTTTGCCGCGCACGATGAATTCACGGCGTTCGAGATTGATGGAGTCTCGGTTGAGCTTGACAAGTTCAGAAACGCGTAGTCCGCCAGAAAATAAAAGTTCAATAATTGCACGGTCGCGGAGACCGGTTTCGGTATCGAGATCGATTTGTTCGAGCAAACTTTCCACCTCGTCATAATGTAGAAAAGTGACTTGTTTGCGGACGACATGTGGGAGTTCGACTAGGGTAGCATCGAGTGATTTGATGTCGCGTTTGGCAAGATATTTGAGAAAACCACGCAAGGCAATGAGATGATAGGCTTGAGTAATGGCTTCGAGGCTTTCGCCTTTTTGGTCGGTTTCGCGGTTGAGTTGGAGGCGGAATTTACGGACTAGTTCAGGAGTAATGTCGGCAGGGGTGAAATCATCAGTTTCGGAGTTTTTTTGGACGCGTAGCGTGGGCTCTTTTTCCAAAACATCCAGAGCGATTTCTCGGAAACGCAAAAGATAGCGTTCATAGTTTTCGGCGGTTTTGCGAGAACGTCCGCGCTCGACTTCAAGGTGTTCGACGTAATCGCCAATCAATTCGGAAATATACATAAGTGTATTATAACATAGTATGAATAACATAAGTTGACGTGAGATACGCTGTTTTACTTGTTCGGACAAGCCGACGGGACAAGCTGATGGAGAGTTTCTGGATACTGGATAGGGGTTTGTGCAGACAATTTGACAGAGATCTGCTGGATACTGTTTGGAGGGGTTGATTTTGGGCAGAGGTTTCGTGGTACAATATAAGTAATGAACCCACAAGAAAATTCAAATTTTGCGTTTATTACAGATAGTGTTAGTAATGTCAATAATGCTAGTGCTTCGAATAACGCGAAGAAGACAGATGACGAAGATGACTGGGATGATAAGTTGCATAATTACATGCCGAAAATCTATTGGTTGGGGCTGCTTGGAATTCTGGTGTTGGTGGTGGCAACGCTGATGTTGTCGCATGCTATGGTGGGTGCTATAGGGGTGGCGTGGAATTTTGCGGTATTTTTCTCGCTTTTGGTGGCGGCAGTGGGCGGATGTTTTTGGGTGTCAGTAGGGGTAGTTTGTCTATTTACTATTAAAACCGTGACAAAATGGTATCGACCTGAGCTGAAATCGTTGGGAATTATCAATATTGTCGGGACGGTGCTGATTTTGTGCTTTCCATTATTATCGGTTTATGGTTTAATAATCGGCTTAGCGTATTCTATTATTGCTTGTGGCTGGATGTTTTATCTGTTTTGTCGGAGGAGGACTAGTATGGGAAAAACTGTGCCGATGGGTGTGAAGGCTGCGGTGGCCGTAACGCTGTTGGTAGTGCTGGGCTTGTCGATGTTGCTGGAAAAGGAACATATCAAGGCCGATAGAGACGCTCGAGGCGACAAAGACAATCCGTCGTACCAGACGCCAGATTATGATAGCTCGGATTTGCAACCAAAACCATTACCGGAAAAACCGGCGAGTGGGACTTAGGGGTGGTGATATCGGGGGCGGTGTGATAAGATAAGAATGTGGCTTGGTAGCTCAATTGGATAGAGCAGCTCCGTCCTAAGGAGAAGGTTGTGGGTTCGACTCCCGCCCGAGTCACCATGGTTTTATGATAATGTTCTGGTTTGTATAGCAATTACTATACAATGTATATACAATGTGAAGCAAGTGCTATACAATGTAAAGTATTTGCATTACAAATTGCGGTTTGAATAATCGGAGATCTGTGGGTTGATTGTTGTGATTTTGAAGTCGTGATGACGCGAAAAGATTAGTTTTTGTAGTAGTTTCCCGAACTTATGTCACGATTTTCCGCGCTTATGTTATGATTTTCCGCGCTTATGTTATGATTTTCCGCGCTTATGCTATAATAAAGGCATAAGGAGAATTTATGGCGGAAAAGCTCGGAAATAGGTCAGAATCTTTAGGTGATAAGACTGATGGGGCGTGGGAACAAATTGGTAGAGAAGTACAACTACGGCAAGCGCGCGAGGTCACTGGAGCGCGCGGTGTTGGTGAAGGTTTGGTTGCTGGTGTAGCTGAAAAATCAGCGCAGCATGATAATACACAAAGATTGGAACAGTTGAGGCAGGAAGCCCAGAGAGCTAGTCGTGGCACGGCTGCGAAAAATGGGAATGCGGATAATAACCAGGCTGAGGCGTTGGATTTTGGTTACGAAACTGAGTTGAAAACGCCAAATGATGTGATAAATGATTTGCAAAACTATGTGATTCGTGATGGTGTAGTATACCGAAAAGTGAACACTGTCAATGCGCAGCCGGGCGAAAAAGGAAATGTAAGGTTGGTGCCGGAAACTGATGAGGATGCGAGTTTGCGGGTCAAAACTTCGAGGTTTTTGTTTAATGAAGCACAAAATTTGCGTAATAAAGCCAAACATGTAGCAGGGAAGCGTTTTGTCGATCGCGGACCACAGTATTATATTGATCAGGCAATGGCGCGATACGCAATTCGCGATGAGGAAAATTCTTATGCTACTAATAAGTTGGTGCGGAATTTGGTGAATAATGGCGGGGTGACGGAGACCATAGGGACGCCTGAATTAGCGGATACAAAATTTGAGATGTTGGATGGGTTGAGGGCTGATTATGGTCGAGCTTTGTTGGAACGTAAAATGCGTCAGCGAGGACAGACGATTAAGGATGTGAAGGTTGATATTGATAACTCAACGTTTAAAAAGGACGGTTATAGTACAGTTGAAATAAAATTGGCGACGGGAGAGTTAGTTGATAATTCTTATGCACATCCGGCGGCGGCAGAGCTAATGCGGTTGGATACACAATTGCGAGAGGCATTGCAGAATAAGGATTATCGGGCGCATGCGAAATATTTGGCGGAAGCGCGTGAGATGGTGCGAAAAAATGGTTTGCAAGTTACAGAAAGAGAGTGGCAGCAAGCAAAAGAGTCGCGACGTCGACGATGGGCGGAATTAAAAATGAAAGAAGCGCGAGTTCTAGGGGATAAACAGATGTTCAGTTTGTGGAGGAATCGGCGCGAAACTGGGCAGTGGTAAAATAATCCCCTAGCGATAGGGGATTATTGTGAAGTAAATAACTGATGCAAAACAAAAATCAGATGGATTATTTGAGGGCGGTGCGGAGATCGCTAAGCATCTTGTGAAAAGCGTTGGCGACACTTTGGGGTGCTGTTTCGAGGTCGAAATCACCAGCGACGCCGTGAATCCAAGCTTGAAGGGTGACTGTACTGCCTTCAATATCGTAATTGAAAAACTTACGGCCAGTCCAGAGATTTTTGCTAACATAAACCTGTTCGCCTTTGAGATCGGTGGGTTTGAACTTGTTAGCTGTAAGCCATTTTTGGATAGCGGCTTCAGTGGCGGCAGGATCTGCGATTTTGATAGTAAAAGAACTTCTACCTTGTGCCATAATTAACCTCGTTTAACGGGTGAATTTTTCGTTTAAGTCGGAGTAATCGTACAATTCTTCTGGCTTGAACCAGAGTGCGATTTCGCGTTTGGCTTCTTCTTTGTTGCCGCTAGCGTGGACAAGATTTGGTACGCCCATACCCTTGGCGTCGGAATAACCGAAGCTCATGTGAGAATAATCGCCGCGGATTGTACCCATTTCGGCGGATTTAGGCTCGGTAGGACCGACGATTTTGCGAACAAGCGGGACGCATTCAACGCCTTCGAGCACGATAGCAATGACTGGGCCGGTCATCATGTAGCTAAGATTGTAGCGGAAAGCTTGCTCGCCGCGGCGGGTGATCATTTGGCCAATATCTTCGTAGTGAGCGCGATATTGATCTTCGTCAGGCATAACCATTTTCATACCGACGATTTTGAGGCCGACGCGTTCAAAACGTTGTAAAATTTCCCCAACGATGCCGCGCTGAACGGCGTCAGGCTTGAGCACGACTAGACTGCGCTCGACCAGATCCTTTTCTTTTCCCATAAAACTCCTTTTGCTGAATTCTTGATTTACGTTCATTATAGCATGGATGAGGGAATGATGAAAGGTAAAAATCTGGGGATACGATTACGAAACTAGATGGAAGGTATGTTATAATAAGTGTATGAGCATGTTTAAGCAAAAGCCAAAAACTGAACGGGAGAAAGTCGAAGAGCGACGTGATGAGGTTTTGGCACGGGGTAGGAAGTTTAAATATCCGATGCAGTATGCGAAGCATCGCTTGATTATTAATACGATTGTGGTGGCAGTAATTGCGATTGTGTTGATGGTAGTTGCGGGGTGGGCAATGCTGTACAAGGTTCAGGATACGGGCGATATGATTTATCGGGTGACGCAAGTGATCCCGGTACCCGTGGCGGAAGTTGAAGGTGAGCAGGTGCGGTATAGTGATTATCTGATGATTTATCGGAGTAATTTGATAACGGCGGAGCAGCAGGGGGGTCAGTTGGGTGATAGTGAAGATGCAGAAGCAGTGCGCGAAGGTTACAAGCAAGCGGCGCTGAGTTCGGCGGTAGAATATACTTATGCGTTGAAATTAGGACGCGAAATGGGTATTACGGTCAGTAACGAAGAGATTGATACGGCTTTTGATGAACATCGTAAAGTTGGCGGAGTGGATCGCAGCGAAGAAGGTTTTTTGAAGATTCTGCGCGATAATTTTGGTATGAATAAGACGGAATATCGGCGTATGTTGTATTTGTCATTGATGCGAGCAAAGGTAACTCAGGCGGTGGACGAGCCGGCGCGGACTTTGTCGGAGCAAGTAGAGAAATTGTTGGCTGAGAATGAGAATGATTTTACAAAAGTCGAACAGAATCTGGAAGGGAAGGTTGAACACCAGGCGACAGGGCGGTTAGTCGACAATATGAATGTGGATGGCGGACGTTCGACTAAGGCGATGACTTTGGAGCCGGGCCAAGTTAGCGAGAGATTTTTGTCGAGTAACGGGGATGGTTATTATTATGTTAAGTTGATTGATAAAACGGCGTCGGAAGTAAATTATGAGTCTCTGAAGGTAAATTTTTCTAAGTTTGACGAGATGGTGGCGGCGTTGTATGCGGATGACGAGGTGAAGGTTTATATCGAAGTTGGCTCAGAAGATAAACAGGGCTAGTGCTTGGTGATATGTGACGAGTGTGCTACAATGGGAGTAGTTGCGGGTATCGTATAGCGGCTATTATGCATCCTTCCCAAGGATGAGATTGGGGTCCAACTCCCCATACCCGCACCAAATTTTGGGCTAGAATTGGCTCTTTTTTGTTCTCAAGATTTCGCTCGTCCAAAAGATGCGCTTCAATCTTTCGATTCAAAAAATAGCTCAATTCTATTTCCAAAATTTCGTTTGTTAAAATGACGCACTTCGCTTGACTTTACTCGAAATTTACTCATTCTGTTTTCGTTTGGATATTGCTAGTACTCGTCCAAAAGACGCGCCTCAATCTTTCGATTTAAAAAATAGCTCAATTCTATTTCCAAAATTTTGTTCGTCGATAAGATGCACTTCGCTTGACTTTACTCATTTTGTTTTTGTGATGTTACTAAGTATGAAATAGTTGATTGTATGTTTAACGGTGTTCGAAAGGCATCCGGTGTATAATGAGGTTATGAAGTATACACACAACCGCAGTAAAATACGCGATAAAAGAATAGCGGTTTTCAATAAGTTTAGCAAATTTTTAAAGTAATTTTCGTCAGTGTGGTTGTTATACTTTGTATTCCGTTAGCATTAACTATATATATTTTTTTCGAAATATTTCTCACAATACAGCAATAGAAGTATGGCAAAATAGCGGAGTCGATCAATTCTTTTCTGCAAAAGTTATTCATAAGAACTCTTATGAAGATACGGCCACATTTCTTATAGATGATCAACATGAGTTTACTCTTGATTGTACGGACCTGTGGATTTCTCTGAGAGGGCGTCCTGTTTCTTGCACTGTTCCAGATATGGATATCACTTATCCAATGTTATATAATGATTTGCGCAGTTTTATGTTTGCTTTACATCAAAAAGAAATTACAGAAATCACGGATAAATATGAGCACTTCCAATATGAGCCACAAAAGCAAGTTTTTACTTATACAGGTTCTGATTCTTCACATGAGCTCGACCCCTTCGTTAATGAAATTCTTTCCATACCCGATTTAAAGAAGGTTACAGATTTTTGTACGCAAAATGAAGACTTCCTGAAGACGCGTTACCTTTGTGGGCAATCACATATTGTTATCTACATTCCAGATAAAATTAATTTGCAATTGAAGAATGAAAGAACGACGAGCACGAATACAATAGATATTTTTACTATCTACGAAAAGACGTGGATACGTCTTTACTAGTACCAGAAATGACTGCGCATTCTCGGAAATACTTGTCATTTCTATCACTTTGCTCTAGAAATGCCTGCGTATTCTCGGAAATGATAGCAAAAGCTCTCATTTCTCTCGAATACTTGCCATTTCTGTCACTTCGTTCTAGAAATAACTGCGTATTCTCAAAAATAAAAGTAGAACTTTTATTTCTCTCGAATACTTGCCATTTCTGTCACTTCGTTCTAGAAATAACTGCGTATTCTCAAAAATAAAAGTAGAACTTTTATTTCTCTCGAATACTTGTTATTTCGTGCGTAGTGGATATATCGGATCACACGGAAGTGGCGGATATGCTGGTATAGGATCTGGGGTCTGGTCGTCACATACGCGTGTGATTTCTGCAGCTTTTGGGATTGATAGGTTGAGCTTTACAGCTCCAAACGTTGAGCCTTCATATGATAATGTACGATTTACGGGTCTTCCTCTCCGCTGCCTAGTACGGTAGGGATAACGGTAATGGATGATGTGAAACGGTATTTCTTCGTGCGTAGTGATGCGATTAGCATAAGTGGACAAGTTTGGTCTGCTGGTCAAGTTTCTGTTTTATGGTCAGCTTTTACCAATGTGAATGCAAAATTTCAGGATAGTTTTCTATTACATTTCAATGTTGCGGCTGTTAACCCGACTTATCTCAGTAGTCGCTACAATGGTTTTCCTCTCCGCTGCCTAGTACGGTAGGGGTAATGGTAATGGATATTCTTCTGTCACTTTGTGCCAGAAATAACTGCGCATTTTCGGATACATATTATCTTCTGTTATTTCGTGCGTAGCGGGACTATATATGCTAATGGTGGAATATTAAATTATGCAGGATTAAGTGGCCTGGGTTGGGCAAATAGTGCTGAATTGTCTAACGATTTTCTGCATAGCTTCTACCTTGATTTTAATGAATCTATAGTAGGTTTGTCTGGTTATAATAATAGAAGTTTTGCCTTTCCTCTTCGCTGCCTAGTACGGTAGAGATAATGGTAATGGATATGCAAGGGAAGATGCTGCTTCGTGCGTAGTGATGCAATGCATTCGAACGGTGATATTGCTGACGCTGGATTATTCGCTCTTAATTGGACATTACGTGTTTCTACGGAAAATAATCTTAAGGCGCTCAATTTGTGTTTTAGCAATCCTGACGTTGAGCCAATTCACGATGATCTCAGAGTGGATGGCTTTCCTCTCCGCTGCCTAGTACGGTAGGGGTAATGGTAATGGATATGATAATAATTTGCGGTAATGATTTTAATTATATTGATAAAGTGATTTGGCAGACAATAATTCTTTGAGATTACGAGCTTTGGTTTGGAGGTATTTGCCGTTGGGAAGTTGCGAGAGTTGCATTACTTCCGTGAAGTCGAGGACTTGGACTTGAATACGTTCTCCAGCGTCGAGGCGTTGCGATGTTTGCTCAAGTAGACCGGTTGCGACGAAAGTGTAAACGAGCCAATCGATTTTGTTGAGTGGCTGTTTGACCTGAATGAGCTTCCAGTTTTTAAAGCTGAGACCGGTTTCTTCGAGGAGTTCACGTTTGGCTCCGGCGAGTTCGTCATAGTCGGTATCATCAATTCTGCCGCCAGGGAAGCTATAAAACTGACCTTTTTGTGGTTGCTCTTGATTAGTTATAATAAGTTTAGGCCCAGGAGTATCAGAGAAAGTAAAGGATTGATCTTTTGAATTATTATTATCTTGAAGAAGTTGTATTTCTTCTGCTGTCAAGATGGGAATAATTATGACTGTATCAGGGCGTTTGAGCATTTCGAATGTGGTAGAACTTCCGTCAAAAAGCTGTTGTGGCCATTGATAAACATCATAAATTATGCCGGAAAAGACTTTTTTGGCGTTAGCAGGCAAGGGTTTGGCCCAAGAGGGAATGAATTTACGCATATATGTATTGTAACATGATTCTTCTCTCATTGCGTGATAGAAATAACTGCGCATTCTTCGTGCGTAGTGGACATATTGCGTTGGATTGGTACGTTTATGGATCTGGTCAATTCGCTTATCTTTGGTCTGGGATGAGTTCTAAGGATGAGATTTTTAATGGAACGATGAGTTTGCATTTTAATGATATAGAGGGTAGCGGGAAATACTTTTTTGATCGTTTCTTTCCGATATCTCTCCGCTGCCTAGTACGGTAGGGATAATGGTAATGGAGATGAATAAGAATAAGTATTTCTTCGTGCGTAGTGGCCCCATCTATTACGGTGGTCATACGGGCACTTCTGGTATCAACGGTTTTGGTTGGCCTTCCCGCGCCTATACCAATGCTTACTTGCAGTATGGCTTTAACTTTCTCTTCAATGCTACGGATGTCAGTCCGTCCAATTATAACGCTCGGTACTGGGGTTTTCCCCTCCGCTGCCTAGTACGGTAGGGATAATGGTAATGATTATGGCTCAATCAAGCAAAAGCTATCACTTCGTGCGTAGTGGACGAATGCGTTACGTTGGTCATGTTGATGATGTAGGCACTGGAAATTATACGTGGTCATCTAATGCTTATGGTAATTCTAATTTTCAGCTTAGTTTTACGCTTGCATTTGCTGTACCTAATATTTATGTATCCACAAACGGTTCACGATGGTATGGCCATTCTCTTCGCTGCCTAGTACGGTAGGGATAATGGTAATGAGATATAGAGATAAAACATACCCTTCGTGCGTAGTGGCTCTACGAAAATTCAGGGGATGATTTCTGACACTACTGGCGGCGCAGGTAATTTAATGTCATCGCGTTCTTATTCTGGCGCAGGATTTACAACAATGTATCTGACTGATTTTACTGACGTAAATCTTAACATTGTAGTTGCAACTAGGCGTTTTTATGGCTTTCCTCTCCGCTGCCTAGTACGGTAGGGATAATGGTAATGGATCCTTCTGTCACTTCGTGCCAGAAATACTTGCTCATCCTCGGAAATAATAGTAAACTATTATTTCACTCAGATATTTGCCATTTCGTGCGTAGTGGAGAATTTTATCATACTGGCTTACTAGGAGGTTGGACCGGTCGAACCATGTATGCGTGGACATCGCGTTCAGACATTACTATGGATTTTCACTATGCATATAATTTTCGGATAAGCGAAGCAGAGACGAATAATTTAAACACTCATTACCGCTGGTGTGCTATTTCTCTCCGCTGCCTAGTACGGTAAGGATAATGGTAATGGATCTTCTGCCGCCCTGCGTCAGAAATAACTGCGCATTCTCGGAAATGTAAATAAATTTCCATTTCTCTCGAATACTTGTCACTTCGTGCGTAGTGATGCCGTAGGCGTAGGTGGCATAGGTGCTGCTGGGCATACTGGTTATTACTGGTCGGCAACATTAAGTAGTTCTACTAATTCTTCCGCTGCTTATGATTTATATATAGGTAATCCAGAACTTCATCCATATGTTGATTGGGGCACACATTATTATGGTACTCCTCTCCACTGCCTAGTACGGTAGGGATAATGGTAATGGATATGGAGATGAAGGCGAATATGGAGATGTAAAGCGATTATTTAGATGTAGCGTCGTTGGATTTGGGTTTGATGAAGACGAGAAATTTGCTGAGGATGTAATTAAGCACAATTACGATGACTTGAATGATGAGTTTGATGATTTTGTCATCGAGGTGTAGTAGAGAAACGAATACAAACATCATACCCATGTCGACGAATAAAGTAAAAAGGCGGCTGCTGAAAAACTTGATTAATTCGCTCATGACATGCTTATCTTTGACTCGGAAAACATAACTGCGATTGGTAAAGTAGGCAAAAGTTACCGAAATTAGCCAGGAAATGACGTTGGCGGTTTGGAGCTGGAAAGAGTTGTTGGGGTCGAGAAACGTAAAAGTCAAACTATAATAAGCGATTAAGCTTACTAGTGTAGTCATGATGCCGATAATCAGATAGCGAATAATTTCGCCGTACTTTTGCAGAAAATAATTCAGATTATGCGGCGTAATAGGAGCTTTAGAGCCGGTAGGGTGGTTTTCTGCCGAGGTTTTATTCAAATCTGAATTTTTGGAATCGGCTTTATTCATGGATGAATTAACACTAGAATAATTATTCAAATTTGAATAAGCGTTTGCATTAAGTCTTTGGGGCTTTGCCTTAAAGAAATTAGGGTAGAATGTTGCGCATTCTGCTAGAGCATAGGCGGGCTTACATTTGCTTAGACGACTGAAGTGCGTCATACTTATTGGTTTGATTGATGGAAGATCAAGATATGTTTTGCTTGTTCGCTTGGTAAATAGACGGATTGCTGTAAATAGTTGGCGGTTTGCCTCTTTTGCTTGTTTGATGGACGAACTAACCATTGTAAATGGCTTCAGGATTTGTTCTAATGACGCTGAGGTTTTGTAACTTTGTTTAGGCATGGGGTGAATATTTTGGATAATGTTTGAGATTGTCTTCGCGAGTGATATAGTGTGGACGATGTTTGGTTTCTAAGTAGGTTTTGGCAAGATATTCACCAATGACGCCAAGGAAGAAAAGTTGAATGCCACCAATAAAAGTGATTAAGCAGGCAAGACTTGGCCAACCACCGACGGGGTCACCAAAGATAAGAGTTTTACAGATGATGACAATAATGGTAATGAAGGAAATCAAACATAATAAAATGCCAAAAAAGGCAGAAAGCGTAAGCGGAACTGTAGAAAAAGCAACGATGCCCTCGACGGCATATTTAAATAGTTTCCAAAAGGACCATTTGGTCTCGCCGGCGACACGCTGAACGTTTTCGTATTCAACCCATTTAGTTTTGAAACCGACAAAACTCCAGAGACCTTTGGAGTAACGATTGTATTCTTGGCAGCTGATGATGGCGTCAACCATTTGACGAGTCATCAAACGATAGTCGCGAGCACCATCGACCATTTCGACTTTGCTCATGTGGTTGATGAGCTTGTAGAAAATTCGTGCGAAGAGACTGCGGATTGGAGGTTCGCCCTTGCGGGTGACGCGACGAGTAGCAGCGCAGTCGAATGGCTCGGTGGTTTTATGTTCTGGATCGACATAACTTAGTAATTCCGGCAAGAGGCTGGGCGGATCTTGACAATCGGCATCCATAGTGGCGATAAAATCACCGGAAGCATGTTCTAGGCCAGCGAGTAAGGCAGCTTCTTTGCCGAAATTGCGAGAGAAAGAGACATAAAAGATGCGCTGGTCGTGTTTGGCTAAAGATTTAATAACATTTAAAGTGTTGTCGGTACTGCCATCATCGACAAAAATAAACTCAAATTGATAATTAGGCAAGGATTTGATAACTTTGGTAGTCTCGGCATAAAAAAGTGGGATTGCTTCGGCTTCGTTATAACAGGGAACGACCAGGCTGATTTTTTTCATAGCTATATTATAGCATATTTGGAGTTATCGATACAGTATGTTACAATTAAGACATAAGCAAATATCAACATAAGTTGGTACAAAATTAGGAGGCAAAAATGGCAACAAAGAAGAAGTCGACTACGTCCAAGGCGAAGGCGACGAAGAGTTCTGGCGCTAAGTCGGCAGGCGCTGATAGCCCGCTTGAAATGATTGTTCGGCGCGCGAAAAGTACTGGTTGGATGGCGATTATGGAGTCGATAATCGTAGGAATTTTGGGGATTTTGTTGATTTGGAATCCGCAGGGAATTACAAAACTAATTTTTTATGCGGTCGGTATCTTTTTGATGGTGAAGGGAGTTTACAAGATTCTGAATTATTTCGCCGTACATACAAAATACGAATTTTATAGCAATGATTTGTTGTATGGTGTAGTGGCGTTAGTGTTTGGGCTGTTGGTTGTAGTCTTTTGGGAACAACTTAACGGTGCAATTAGCTTGATCGTAGGGATGTGGATGTGTTATGGTGCGTTAGTGCGACTTAATACGTCGATTAAGATGCATTCGGCGGGGGTGCAAGAGTGGTTTTATATGATGCTGCTTGCGCTTATCATGTTAGCGTTGGGTCTATATATGATTATTAGCATGCAAGTCGGTATTGCGTTGGCAGTTGTGGGCTGGGTGATGTTGGCTTCGGCGATTGTCGGGATTATCGATGACATTATTTTTATGCGTCATCTTGATGCAATTAAAGAATAAAACTGTATATATTATATAGCAATGCAAAATCTTCGTCTAATTGGGCGGAGATTTTTGCTAGGCACAATGTTTTAGAGAGGTCGGTACGTTAATTTTAGGAAAATTGGAGTTTTTGACTTGTAATTTAATAGGGAATGAGGTATAATGGCTGTAGTGGAATCGTAGCTCAGTTGGTTAGAGCGCCGCCCTGTCACGGCGGAGGTCGCGGGTTCGAGTCTCGTCGGTTCCGCCATTAGTGGTAAAAACTGCATCTAGTGTGCAGTATTTTTATGTTTTTGGTGCTTTGTGTTAATTCGTGCGTAGTGGACGGATGCATTATTATGGACAAATATTTTACTCGGGTACGAATGGATACAAATGGTCTTCGCGAGATTCACTGAATACTCATTCACAGATGAGTTTTGCACTTGCAATTAATATCACCGATGTTAATCCATCTACTGCAGGTGTCACCAGCTACTTTTGGGGTTATCCTCTCCGCTGCCTAGTACGGTAGGGATAATGGTAATGGATTCTTCTTCAACTTCTCTTTACGTTTATGCTTGGTATAAATGACGAACTTGTGATAGGAATGTAGATTGCTGTAAGGTGATTAGAAAAGGTTTATGCTTGGGGTTTTAGAATACTCTGTGCTATAATTCGGCGTTGTAGTTTTAACTTCAATCTTTCATGCCTATGCTTGTGTTTTTTTAAAAGATGATGTTACGATTTCTAACGTAGGGCAAATTAGGCGTTTGTGTTGATACTAAGACACTAGAGGCTGGGAACTTTACCAAGTAAGATCGAGGTGGGGAGGAAGGAGGTTGTCGCTATGAGTATTAGTTTTCGGATTAAATCCTTAGTGTTTTGTATTGAACTATTTTGGTTTGGTATAAAAATTAGCGTCACTTCAAAGAAGCGGCGCTAACTACAACCATATGTACTTACTCTATCGAATTTTTTAAACCCGGTCAAGTCTATTTTGCTCTATTTTATCATAAAATACTCTTATTTGTATTAATGGCTTAGCAACTAAACAAGCCATTTCATTACCATTATCCCTACCGTACTAGGCAGCGGAGAGGATAACCCCAATAGTGAAG
>CAZSPU010000011.1:0-36201 GCA_964608555.1 uncultured Candidatus Saccharibacteria bacterium | reverse complement strand
ATTACCATTATCCCTACCGTACTAGGCAGCGGAGAGGATAACCCCAATAGTGAAGATTACCTTGATTGGACGAGTGAACATTTGAAGCACTGAAAAATAGGTTGATACTAGTTTGAAACTTATTATTAATGTCGGCACGAGATGATGAATAGAATGCTTCTTTGCCAGTGTACATATTAAACTTACCGGTGTTTAAAACGGTACCACTACGCACGAAGAATTATTTGTTCGGTCTTATTCATTACCATCATCCCTACCGTACTAGGCAGCGGAGAGGCATGCCCCAGTAGCGGTTGTAGGTATTATAACCAAATGGATTGCTATCTACTGCATCGAAATATAGATCAAAGCTGCCCTGAAAGATAGCATCGCTTCCGGCGCGAGACGACCAAGCTAGGCCATTAGCACCAACATACGAGCTTGCTTGGCCATTGGTCCAGATTGCATCACTACGCACGAAGCGACAAGTATTTTTGATGTGAAGTGATAGAAGAATCTAGAACGAAGTGAAACCTGGGATGAAGTGTCATATATTTGAGAGAGATTAAAAGGCCTGAGGATGATCAGGCCTTAGATTCTGACGAAGTTACTGTGACTGGACGAGACAACGAACTACGCTGGCGCTAGTGCGATGGGCGTATGCATTGGATGGGTTTACGCCTATTAGACCACTATCGTTGGTTTCGCCCACGCTAAGCATTTCGTAGCGATATGTCGTATCGTTATCCGTGGAAACGTCTGGGCGATAGACTGACGAAGCGGTGCCAGACAATGGTGACATGTCTCGTCCTACGGTCTCTTGCCTTGTTTGGCTAAAACCAAAAAATCCAGCTCGTACGAAGAAAAATGGAGAGAGGGTAAGGTTGTAGGTGATGTCGCCAAGGGTATTTAATGATACACCGGAATAAGAACTAAAGGCGAGATTGTATTGTCGCAGCATGTAGGCAAAAGAGCCACTAGTGTTATAGCTATCAGACCCTGCGCTGGGGAGCTGCCAGTGGGCTGGACAGATGCTGCGCGGAGCATTGGTGTCGCCTTTGAGGGTGCCTACCGTAGGATCGTTGCCGTCAGAACCGGCAACAGCGGCGTTCCACTGGTAGTAGTGGCTAATGAGATAGTGTGCGTCAAATTCTTTGGTTTCTTCGTTGAGGACTTTGTTGCCGTTTTTGGTATAGAAGTTGGGGTCGGTGCTGGCTTTGTATCCGAGGTCGGTCGTGGTAGCGTTGACCCAACTATTGCCAACTTTGACGAAACCGGCTTCTTGGCAGGCTGGGGAGTCGAGTATATTTGCGTTAGTATAATCGTTATTAGTATCAAATCCGCAGTTGTGTACTTCGGTGGGTTTTGTAGAAATATAAAGGTTTACATTGTAACTTAGCTCGTTGCGGCCAGGTTGCGATAAGATTTCGTCCGTATTAAAAACTGAGTTGTAGGTACTGACATTTGGCGTCCACATTTCGGTAGTGCCATTAGTATTAGAGACTTCGATAGGAGTGCCGGCGGTGAGATTAAGAGCGAGATTTTGACTCATCCAACAGTTGCCGTCAGCGAGTTTGGTGACCCAATAATAATTATTATCACGCGTATCGCGGAGGCGGGCGGTATCATTAACATAGGCGGCTTGACAGATAGTAGGGGTGAGTTCTTGCATGGTGGAGATTCCGCTAAAGGTGGCAACTTGGCCCGGTTGAGAGACGGCAGAAATGATGACCTTGTTCGTGTAGACGCCAGCTGGTTGATTGGCGTCGACTTTGGCCGCGAAGCTGAGTGTAATAGTTTTAGACTCTTGATCGATGCGGGTTGAGCTGTTGCCGCCGATGCGTGTGCGATTGTCTGCAGGCATGGCACTGAAAATTGTGCTGTGTGAATCGGGCGCAACTATCGAATCGGCGATTGCACTACTGTAGCCCCAACGATTAGCTGGCATTTGGTTGAGCGTGGTGGCGGTGTCGACGGCGGAAATTTTGTTGCCTTCGGTGGAGATGAGTTCGGGTGTTGCGGCTTGAATGTAAACGTCATAACCGCCAGATCTTTCTACATTGACTTTTGCAGTCCGGTAGGTAAAGTTGGCGCCAGCGCCCTCAATGCCGGCGTTGAGGTTTTGCTGGGCGTGTTCGCTACCAAGCGTAAGACTAATAGTTGATTCAGCGGGGTTAGTATCGTTGAGGGGGATATCCCAACCATTGGTAGCGTGGGCGGAATTTTCGAAACTATGCAGTAGGAAAAGCGATGTTAAACACGCAAACCCTATGTTGGCAGTAATAGGTATAAAATGAATTATTTTGTTGAGTTTGTTTTGTTGTGACATTTTTGCCCTCCTTTGGCTTAAACACCCAAGGGGTCGTCAAATCATAAAAAACGACACCGCAAGGGTGTCTAAGCCTTTACCACAGTCAAGGGTATGCATTTCTACATTATCCACGTCTAATGGCTTGCGGTGCCGTTTTTCGCTGATAATGCAGAATAGACAAAATGTGCATACCAAAAACTACTTGACTGGTATCTATTGATAAAGACTTAGACTTTATCATTGTATCGTGACGAAAACGTTTATGCAAGTCTGGTTTTTTGTGAAAAATATGTTCTAGTAAAAGTGTGTTTCTAATAATGTCTGAATATGTGTATTGTTTGGAATCGAACTTGTATTTGCTGTACAAGTTCAAGTGTAAAATAATAGAGATGTAATGATGAGTTTTTGTGGTTAATTAACGATGCGATGGGGTGTTTTTTGATATTTTGCAGTTTATTATATCCATTACCATTATTACTACCGTACTAGGCAGCGGAGAGCAAAGCCCCAGAAACGGTTGCTGTAGTTGGACGGGTAGACACCAGAAGCATTGAAGCCGAAGTATAAACTGTCCTGAAATCCGGCGTTAGTATAGGCGCGAGATGACCAAAGGTAGTCAGCGTGGCCGGACCAGAATGTATAGTCGTCGTAATGAGCGTGTCCACTACGCACGAAGAATAAAAAACTGTTGTTCAACTTTCATAGCTCCATCACCATTATCTCTACCGTACTAGGCAGCGGAGAGGAAAGGCCCAATACCGGTAGTAGCCGTCTTGACTGGAGGGGTTGGCGTCAGAGGCGCCGAAGACGAGGTTGAGACTGCTCTGAAATCGGGCATTAGTGTTGGCACGAGAGGACCAATTGTAGCCGTAAATGCCGGACCAGAATGTATAGCCGTCGTAATGAGCGTGTCCACTACGCACGAAGAATAAGTATTTTGATCATCTTTTCATTCGAATCGACCATATCCATTACCATTATCCCTACCGTACTAGGCAGCGGAGAGGAAAGGGCCAAAAACGAGCGGTTATCCCATTTACTGATATATTATGCAAACCAATATCCATATTATTCGCGACATAATAATGATCAAAAAATGCAGTACTATTATACCAAAGTAAACTGCGTTCCCCGGATCCAACTAAATATGCACCATACTCAGGGTGTCCACTACGCACGAAGAAGCAGACGTCTGGGGACACGATAGATATTTTGATCTGAAACAGTTTTGATCTGAAATAACAGAAGAAAATGAGAAAACAGGTAGGGAATGAGCGAAATGTGGTATAATGATGTTATGCCATCGTAGCTCAGTTGGTAGAGCAGCTCATTCGTAACGAGCAGGTCACAGGTTCGATCCCTGCCGATGGCTCCATTTAGGTTAGCTTACAGGTTGGTGAGACTTGTAGGCTTATTTTTGTGAATATATTAGAGCTTTAGTTTTACTAGTGATCACTAATAGCCCTGCTCTAAGGTGGTTTGATATTGAGTTAAGCGTGAGCGTAAGTTGTTATGCCTTCTTGCCTTGAGTTGTGGTCGTTTGTTATGCTTAGTTTTGTTTGGAAGTGTCGATCGTTTCTTCATCAATGATAATGTCGCGAGTCTGAAGTTGGGGTGCAGGATTTTGTGGTCGACGGTGACGTTTATGGATGTGTCCGTTGGTTTTGACGGTATAGTTGCGATAAAACAGGTAACGTGTGACGACGATTTGATAAAGCGAAGAAGCTAGGCCGGATAGGGAAGTGCAGAAAGGTGTTGGTAATAAAGCGACGCCGAAGCGAAAAGCGCGAGCAATAAGTTTGTTGCCGGCGGCTTTAGCGGGAGACCAGTTCAGCTGCAGATAGCAAGTATAGAGATAGACGAGTGGGTCAATCAGCATCATGATAATTTCAAAACTGAGATAGAAAAGCGTAAGTTTGATGTCAAGTTCGTAAAAGGGCGATAATCCGATAAACATTAACGCAACGGTAGATAGCAGCAAGAACACTAATTTGTAGGCATTGCGAACTGATTGTTTATAATTAAATCTTTTCTTGGTGATGTCAATTTTGGCGGCGGCATTGATCGAGTCGAGAACGTCCCATTGGGTGTCGGTGATGAGTGCAACAAAAGTAATTGCTAATGTATATTGTGGCCCATATTCAGTAGCATGGCTGAGACCGAAAAGAAAGATAAAAAACATAATGAAATAGTTAGCGCATTCAACAGAGCTATATTTGATACAGTTGTAGAGATTGAGTTTAAAATGGAATTTTTCGAGATTACGTATGAAGAGGTAGGCTAGAAATGCTCCGATAATAATTATCGAAGCATAAACAGTAAGTTGTTGGTTTTTGGTAAGTAGCGCAAAAGAATTTACGATGACGAAACAGAGTATGTTAAATATGACAGAATAACGGTTGGCTTTGGAGTTTTGATCTTCGTAATATAGTTTGGTAATAATGATGGAAAAAATAGTTTGATAAATTAAAAGAATGATGGCATAAATAGCAAAAGTGCGATATGTTGTAATGCCCATGTTCATATAAGTAATGTAGCTATCAAGGTTGAGCAGAATGAAACCATAAACAATTATTGTGAGCGCTGTGCCTAGAATTAAACCCGACATTACGGCATTTGGGTTTTTGTCTCGAATACGGCTAATGTTGGCACCGCCAGCCAGTGGAGCGTCGATAATATAATAAATATATTGTAGCGGATAGACTAGTGTGAAGATATTAATCAGGTTCGAATCAAGAATTAAGCTAAGACAAAACCAGGACAAAATTGGCGTCAATGATAATAATGCTTGATCGAAGCTAATCTTGAGAAGTCTATGCATTTTAAGTATTCCGAATAATATTGTAACATGTTTTTTGTTCATATCAAAAGAAGATAGGCATAAAATTGAACTTGTATTTTCTGTACAAGTTCAAGTAGAAAATAACAGAGGTGAAATGATGGGTTTTTGTGGTTAATTAATGTCGATTCGATTGTTTATAAGGCTTAGTTAGGTTGGTTTCGGGAAGATATCCATTACCATTATCCCTACCGTACTAGGCAGCGGAGAGTAAAACCTTGAAAACGGTGATCAGTATTCGATGGAACTACTTCCGCTTTACCAAAAGCCAAACTAAGGCTTAATGATAAACCAACAATGGCATCACTATTCGATGACCAGCTATGGTTATTGACTCCAGCAGGCCCTGTGTGCCCAAGATAATGGATACTTCCACTACGCACGAAATGGCAAACATCTGAGTGAAATAATAGTTTACTATTATTTCCGAGGATGAGCAGGCATTTCTGGCACGAAGTGACAGAAGAATCCCCATTACCATTATCCCTACCGTACTAGACAGCGGAGAGGAAAGGCCCAGTGTCGGTAACCGTTACCGGATGGATCGACATTTGAGACAAAGAAATTCAGAGCAAAACTGTATGGAGAATTGATAGTGGGGTTGGTGGAAGATGACCAGCTATAACTATTGGCGCCAGTATAAGAACTTGTGTATCCAGTTGACCAGACTCCATCACTACGCACGAAGAATAAGTGCTAGATATGGCAAAGGTTGCAGTAACGTCTAGGGGCTTTTAGTTTTGACTTTTGATTTGTTCGGTGGTGAGCATGGGGTAACGCGATAAGGTATCGGCATCAAGATTAGTTTTGTGCATGTCGATTAAGGTAATTTGATGATTGTCGTAAGATGTGTAATAACAAAGCCCTTGCTCGAGGTTGTATCCGGAGCTATAGATTGTGATTTCGTATTTGTCGTTGCCGAGATCGCAGCAGCCGCGCTGTTGGTCGACGGAATGTAAGATATGGAAAAATTGGCTAATGCTTGACATCTCGTCGTCGGCGGAAAGGGAATGATATTTTGTGAAGGCAGCTTTGACGAAGCGGGATTGCGATGATAAGTCGCCCGGAAGGCCAATCGCGCCCATACCACGGCTGTATTGCTTAAGATTGACGGAAGGTGCGAAAGTGTTTTGTGGCTCGCTGGCAGAAAGATGCATATAATTATTGAGATGGAAAAATTGTTCGTCAAACGGCGGATTGTTAGTCAAAACCCCGATAGGATCGTCATAAACTTTGAGGCCGTCGGCGACCGCTTCGATGACGATATGTGCGCCGGTCGTGTCAGAAGCAATCCAATGTAATTCTGATGCGGGTAACTGATCACTGAAAGAAGTGTTGCGAATATTGATGTGTTCTAGTAGGGTTTTGACTTCAGCGACGTTGGCACATTGTCCAAGTAGCCAAGGTAAAAGTTCGAACTGGGCAATGTTGTCTTTGCCGTCAACATGGTCATTGTAAATGGCGTTGCCGACGAAGTTAAGACCGGCAATACCAAGCCCTTTTTCATTAATGGCATCATAAAGTAACGGAGCGTCTTTTGGCTCACCGTCGGCTAATAGATTAGCGGGCGTTTCGGCAACATAAGCAATGCCAACAATGGCATAGTGTGAAACTTTAGCGTCAGCTTCGCGAAAGTATAAGGGAAAATTGCGTGGAATAACGACAATTTCTTCGCCATAAGAAAAATCGTAATCAAGATTACGTCCAAAATAGTGATTTTTAGTTTGATAAGTAGCAGCCGTGCACATTTTTTCCTCCAAATAACAATTATTTAATTATAGCATGGTTGATGATGATAAGGGCAGAATATCTTGAATGTTTTTGGATTAGTGAGGTTGATTGATGATGGTAATGACAGAATGCTTTGGAGGATTAGCAAGATGTTTAGTTAGGTGTTGTTCCATAAGCATTTCTCTAAGGAGAAAATGTTGTAATAACTACGCCAATTTTTAGATTACTACTATAGATAAGGCTGCAAATTATGAAGCGAGATGTCTAGCTAGGGAGTATATTGATATTTTTGCAAGTCGACTTTATCATTGATCACTTCAATACCCTCTTGTTCGAGCAGATGACGTTGAGCGGTAATTCCACCGAAGGCAAAGTGCGTACTGAGTTTTCCTTGAGCGTTGACTACTTTGTAACAAGGATATTGATCAGGATTAGGGTTTAGATGAAGAATAGTGCCAACTACACGAGCGGAATGTGGTTGACCGAGTAATGTGGCAATCTGTTTGTAGGTCACAACTTTGCCGTTAGGAATTGTAGTGAGAAAATTGTAGACTTCTTGTTTCATGAAACTTATGATTATTCGGTGTAAGGTTTGAAGTCGAAGTCGAAGCCGGCGTATTTGGGCTGTTTTTCTTCGAGATATTCTTCGATGGCGTTGCTGACTTCGTCGTTCACAGCGGTAATGCGTTGAGCGATCGGCTGATTGGTGTCTTCGTCGATTTCTTCGGTTTGGACGAGCGGAATAATGTAACGGACTTTGGATTTTGCACTAGTGCAATAAGTATTCTTTTTAGCGGTGCTGCTGCCGTAGGCTGTAGTAGTGCGCTGGAATTGACGGAAAGCGTCGCCAATAGTTTGATCTCCGCAGCTGAGAATCCAATCGATAATTTCGCGTTCAGTCATTACATAGAGATCATCAAGGCTTAAATAGCCGCTATTGACCATGGATTGAATAATATCGGCAATAAATTGCTGAGTAGCGCGAGACTTTTCGCTGTGGTAAATTGCTCCTAGCGAAAGGTTTCTCTGTGTGAAAGTGGCAGCCAGATCGGCGTCGGTGAAGCCAAGTTCGTCGATATTGTCTTCATTCTTGAGGATGGTGAGATTGCTGTAAAATGCTTTTACTTCATCAAGCGTCCAGGTATTGTAATAGAAGAGTCCGTTGGATAGAGTATATTCGAGTCGGTCGGCGGCCAGATTCGGTAAATCGTTGTCGGCAATTGGGAAGAGATGATAATCAGAGATTTCGCTAGCAAGAATACTATCCTTTTTGAGCTGACGCATAATGGCGCGTGAATCACGAATGATTTGAGCAGTGCGCGCTTCGGTAGAGGTCTGAGTTTCGCTGTCGCCATTTAGGTAATCAATGCAATGTTTGAAGGCGGGATTGGCGACATCGTGTAGCAGTGAAGCGATGGTTTGTTTTTTGTCGTGAGTGAAATTCCAGACAATGAGGGCTGCGCCAATGCTGTGCGCAAAGACGGTATTGAAAGCAGGGAAATTAAACATGCTACTATATTCTAGGCCGCAAGCCATACCAACGCCATTAAGACGTTGGACTTCAGGGGCAGCAATGTATTTTAGTAGCCAAGCAGGAAAATCCGGGCAGAGTACCTTGAGGTATTCGCGCATTTGAGGCGAGAGCGAGCGCAGAGGTTTTTTCTTGCAAGTGAGAATGTCGAGAGTTTTGTCGTCAGAATGTTTGAAAAAACCGATACGGTAAGTAGTAGTGGATTCTGAAGTAGTTGATTCGGCGGGAGTAGAGGGAGTAACTGTTGATTTGTGCTCGGACTTAGGGGTTTTGATAGTAGCAGTGAGCTCAGCTTCGATGATGGTTTCGGCCTCGATAGGCTTAGAGATGGGGACAAGGGCCTTTTTGCCGGTGGGGCGGTGATAAAGACGGACGACTTTTTGATCGATCCAGAATTTGACTTCTTCGTAGCAAGATTGGTTTTTGCCAGGCATTTTGAGAATGTAGATGTCGATTTTGCGACCACGATTGAGATTGTTAATAATGGCATACATTAATTCTGAGAAACTGCTAGCGCCAATATAGCCTTCGATACCGTTTTGGTCTTCGTTCATAAGAAAGAACGCATCGGCCTGATCGAGATTTTTGTAGAAGCGTTTGTAAACATTAGTTAAGCGTTCGGCATAATCAGAATCATTGGAGCTTAACCAGCGACCAAGCGACAGGCCCGGGGCGGTTTGTGGTTCGTCTAAAGTTTCTGCTTCGAGAGAAACTGGCGCGGGCCAGTCAATCACTTCGTAACCGCGACCTTCGAAATATCCTCGCCAATATAGGGCACGTTCGTGTAGTTTAGCACTTCCGGAAATTACTAGTTTTTTCATAAACGGTCAACCTTAGCTCTGTTAGCTCTCCTTTGGGTTTCTATTATAGGGCATAATTTTGAATTTGCCTAGACCCCTTATAAGCGTAAGAATTATAGGGGAGGGGATTTGCTTGTAAAATGGAGGGGATTTGTTATAATGAGTGAAAATAGTGAGGGTGGAATGGACAGGAAAGTAAATGCGAGGGTGGGTGCTCGGCCGAGAGTTGGTGCGGGCGTGAGTGTGAATTCGAGAACAAATGTGAGTGCAAGAGCAAAGACTACAAAAAGAATTGCGAAACAAGCTTCTAAGCCAGAGAAGGATGCGAGCAATAGTTTGCGAATGACTTGGCGCGAAGTGTGTCGCAAGCAGAAAACTCTAATGATGACGATGATCGCGCTGTTAGTCATGAGTGCAATCTTTTTGATTTTTTCGTTAACTGCTTTGCGGCCGCAAAACACCGTGGTAGTGGTACGTTATGGTGATGTTTATGGTGATTTGGTCGGTGTGACGGGTGGCTATCAACGCGATAGTTGGTTGAATATGTTAACTTTCCCGATTTTAGCCTTGGTTTTTGGGCTGGTGCACAATGTGTTGGCGTTGCGAGTTTATCGTAAGTATGGTAGAGATACGGCAATGTTGGTTGTGGTGATGAGCATGTTGCTGGTGGTGGGGGGGATTACTACCCTTATTCGTCTCACGGGAGAATGGTAGTGAACGAGTTATTTTTGGAAACTACTTTGTCGATAATTCCGTTGCGCGGTCGATGTACGTTTGAGTACGTCTCCCTGTGCTACTTATTATCTTCGCGTATTTTCTCAAAAATATTCTTGTTCACTGTAAAAATCCTAAATACCGCTCCTTTGCAGGACTCGTTCTCTGGGCGAACTACTACGTCGAACTCTCCAGTGCGCGGAAGCAGTACCACAAGTACAGCTTCCTTACGCCCTTCTAGTTCTCCTTGTACTTCATCCCAGATAACTTTGTCCAAAGACGGTAAAGAGCAGGAGAAACAAGATGGGCAATATGACAATAACTCTCCTTGTATATCATCGAAGATAGCGTCGTCTCGAGTAGGATGGTTATCGCATTTTTGCATTTTCTTTGACACATGCCTCAAGACATCTCCAGAAGATGAGGCGTATTTAGTGAGGATGTATGGCTAAAAATAGCTATGAGATTCCGTTGGGGCAGCGCAAGCCGTTGTATCGATTTTTTGAGATTTTGCCAGGTTTTTTGAGTTATGTTGCAGTAATTGCGCTATTTGTGCTTTCTTGGATTAATCCTGTACTCGGCGCAGTTTATGTGTTGTTGGTGGTGGCGATTACTTTTGTTAAGGCGGTAGCGACGGCCTTTCGGACGACGCAGGGTTTTAAGGTGATGCGGCGAGCGGAACGCGTGGATTGGGCGAAGCGTTTGCAAGACGTTAATGATCCGCATGAGGCTTTTGAGCGCCTGCATGGGCGACGTGATGAAAGTTATGGTTTTGATGAGCATGTTCAGAATATGCGCATGCTTTCGGCAGTCGAGGGAAGAAGTGAGCCGAAGCCAAAGGATGTTTATCACGCAGTAATTATGGTGGCGTATAATGAGGGATTGGAGACGCTGATTCCGTCGGTGGAAGCGGTGCGTGATACTAGTTTTCCGAATGAACAAATTATTTTTGTTTTGGGTTACGAGGAGCGTGGCGGTGCGCAGATGGAAGAAAATGCACAGACCTTGGCGCGCCAATTTAAGGGTGTGTTTAAGGATTTTTTGTTAGTCAAACATCCCGACAAAATTAAAAATGAAGTAGTCGGCAAGGGGCCAAATTTGACTTATGCGGGTAAATATTTGGCGCAATATGTTGAGAAAAAACATTTGCGCAAAGAAAATATTATTCTAACTTCGCTGGATAGTGACAATCGAATGCACGAGAAATATTTAGATTACGTGGCGTATGAGTTTTTGGTGCGGCCGGATCGTCAGCATTATAGTTATCAGCCGGTCTCGTTGTTTACGAATAATATTTGGGATGCGGCGGCGCCGATGCGGGTTATTGCGATGTCAAACTCGTTTTTTAATGTGGTCTCGACGATGCGACCGCATATTTTGCGTAATTTTGCGTCACACTCGCAGCCGCTAGCGGCTCTGGAGGGGATGGACTTTTGGAGCCGACGGACGATTGTGGAAGACGGACATCAATATTGGCGGTCATTGTTTTATTTTGAGGGGGATTATGAAGTTGTGCCGATTCGCGTACCGATTTATCAAGATGCAGTCATTTCGGAGACTTTGCGCGAGACTCTGAAGGCGCAATTTATTCAGTTGCGTCGCTGGGATTATGGTGCTAGTGATGTGGCGTTTGTAGGCTCGTATCTATTTTCGAAGCAGCGCAAGATTCCGTTTTGGCAACTTTTTCCGAAGTTTATGCGGCTTTTGGATGGGCATGTGACTCTGGCGATCATGTCGCCGTTGGTGGCTTTTGGTGGTTGGGTGCCAATGTTAATGAACTTACGCTCACGGGGTATGGCGGCTTTTAATTTGCCGAATGTGGTGGGATGGATCCAGACTTTGGCGGCTTTGGGGCTAATTATTACGATTATAGTTTCTCTAAAATTATTGCCGGAACGCCCGACTCATTACAAGAAAAAGCGCACTCTGCTGATGGTGATACAATGGGTTTTGATGCCGGTCGTGGCGATTGTTTATCAGAGTGCAGCAGCGTTTTATTCGCAGACACGGTTGATGCTTGGAAAGTATATGGAGAAGTTTGACGTAACGAAAAAAGTAGTCAAAAATCAAGAAAAAGGGCAAGAAATCTAGAAAAACGCCAGAAATATCGTCATACTATTGACAAAATTGCTTATGTGTGCTAAAATAGAAAGATAGGGCCTAATAGGCTCTAAGTGGCAGGCTCTATGTGAGATTGCTAATTGTTCTTTAATGTTGTCGATGTGAAGGAGGGTTCACGGTGAAGAAAAGCAAAATGGCAAAGAAATTGGCACTTGATGTAAAGGCGGCTGGCCCGCGTCGTCCGCGAAAGAAGGTCAAGAAGGCTAAAGCTTCGCCTCAGGTCGAAACCGAGGTTGTAAAGGATTCTGCTGTAGAGATGATTGCATTTGATGCAGAGGCGCAGCCGAAAAAGGTTGATGCTGATGCAGAAGTCCAAGTGATGGCGACTGAGGCTGGTACAAATGTCCAGATGGCGGATACTGAGCCTGTTGTCGAGATTCGGCAGAAGGATGAAGCACCGTTGAAGCTGTGTTTTGTGGCGATGAAGTCGGAGTTTGCCGAGGCGGCGATTATGCTGCGTAATGTCATTGGTTGGATTTATCCTTTGAATGATAGCCTACTGGGGCGTAATCCGAGCTGTGCCAAGATGCTGCGTTTGAATTTGCGTGAGCATCGCGAGATGCGCAAGTTTACGGATGTGGCAGGTATGATTGCTTTTCAGGAATATCTGAATGGTGTCATTATACATTCTTGCCGGGTAAAGCCCGGTTTGCAGCCGCGGCTCGATCGCCATGCTGAGCAAGGATTTGAGTACCGTTGCCATTCGAAAAGGGCCATGGTCGGTCTGAAGCGCGATGGTGAAGCCTGGAAGGTGTATGGTGAATGCCAGCTGGGGCATATGTTTTCGGTAGAAAGCAATTTGCCGTCAAAGGGTTTTACGATCGAATATGTTTCGGCGTAAACGACGCTCAATGAAACGAAGCCTTGATGTGAGTGAAATCAGAGAAAGATTCAGAAAAGACAACATATCACTGAGCCCCTACGGGGGCTCTTTCTCTTGAGCTGAGAGTTAAGTGAAGCGGAAGATTTTAGGTAAGCGAGAAAGTGGAGTTTGAGAATTGGTCTGTGAATAATTAGTCTTAACAAGGGTAGGGAATTATGGTAGAATGATGGTAGTGGAAGTGTGTCCGAGTGGTTGAAGGAGCACGCCTGGAACGCGTGTAAGTCGGCAACGGCTTCGGAGGTTCGAATCCTCTCGCTTCCGCCAAATAAAAGAAATCCCTTTGGGGATTTATTTTATTTGTAAGAGAGAATGAGAACCTGAAAGGTTCGCCCATTGTAGGAACTGAGAGAAAAGTAGAGCTTGCTCTAACTTTTCCGAAGTGACGCCCAATGGCATAGGAATTACGAAGTAATTCCGTTTCCTCTCGCTTCCGCTACCTCGTGCGTAGTGGTAATGTTAATTATGATGGTAAAGTTGGCTGGTCTGGCATTTATAATAATACTTGGCCGTCGCGCAGCGATACCGATAACGGTTTTGTAAGTAGTTTTAACCTTTATTTTAATGATTTGGATGTAGCATCATCCGCATCTAATAGTAATCGTTATTGGGGCTTTCCTCTCCGCTGCCTAGTACGGTAGGGATAACGGTAATGATTTGATATTAATTCGTGATACAATGGAAATAGATTTATGAATGATGAGAATAAAAAGAGTGCACAGCAGCAAACGCGTAGTCCGATGATTGGTCGGTTTGCGGACAACCATGAGCCTAGTGAATGGGAAAGATCGGGACTGAATGATGCGAACGCTGTGAGTAATTCTGGACATGCTATGCCAACTCCTTTAGACGCTGCAGCTTCTTTTGATACTGCGGTTTCTTCTGATATGCCGGTTTCTGTTGACAATAGTTCGCATAGTTTACAAGTTGAAGCGAGTTCGCCGTCGGACGAGCAGTTGGGAAATAGCGATACATTAGCTCCTGCTGAGCCGGCGACTGTGGGATTTGGCGCGATGGGGAGTGTGGAACATGAGTATATTAGTAATGAAATTGTTCAAGATGCGGAGGAGGTGGTTGTAGCTGAGGAAGCTTCGGTTAACGCGGAGCAGGATCGCTTAGAAAATAATGTTTCGGAAGCGTTAGATCAGTTGAATTATGCAGCGAATAATGTTCAGTTAAGCTCTCAAAATAACGATAGTACAAGTGTGAAATCGCCCTCCGCGGTGTCTCATAAGTTTGATGTTGGGGGAGCGACGATGGTTGGCGCTGGCCCGGTGGGTGGTGCTTCGGAGATGACAATTCAGGAAATGAGTCGGCAGGCGGCTTTGACTAAGCCGCAGGAAATGAAGTTTCCGCTGACGAATCGTGGCGATAGCAAAATTATTAAGCTTGTAAGATTTCTGATATGGATGGTAGTGTTATTATTGCTGCCAGTCGGTATGTCATTATGGGCACGTAGTCAGACTTCGGTAGCTTTAGCGACAAATACAGCTGCTGATTTAGAGTTTTGGGGAGTTTGGTTGATTAGGGTTGCGTTTGTATTGGGCGTCGCAAATTTAATCTGGGGGATTTTGCGCTGGTTTAAGAAGCGCCGTTATCAACAGTGGGGGATTCTGAGGACTATCAGAGAGATTATTTTTGGTGGCGCAGGTCGCTTATTGTTGGTGGGTATTTTTGCAACGGTTGTGTTTTTCTGGCTGGCGCCTTGGTTGAATGCAAGAGCTATAGAAAATACTTTAAAACCTGATCAAGATGTTAATATAAAAAGTGAGTTGTCAATTGATGAGACGACGGATGTGCGTGTGGCGCTGACGAAGGAGGCGCAGGCACGCCTTGAACAGATGGCGGCAAATGACAACCTACCTTTGGGTGAAATTGCTCCGTGTCGAGATTTGTGTCGGGCTAATTACTCGATAGCTGCTCGATCTACACGGTATTTTTATTTTCAAAGTAGGGAATTTGACCGGGTGATATTAGAGGTGGCGGGTACAGAAAACTTGACAACCAGTGTTTTAGGGCGCAAAAATGACCATTGGTCAGTTTTGGAAGAGTTTGATGGAGGCGCTGAGTGGGTTATCTCTGATGAAGAATATGATGCGGTGGCTTTGGCGATTGTGAATGTTACTGATGCGGAAGCTCAGAATTTTGAACTTGAAGTGACGGCTAGACCATTGTCGGAAATTATTATGCAAGAGAATGAAGCAAATTCTCAATGTACTGAGTTTGATTTAGATAAGATTTTAGGGTTGCCAGGGCAACTGTTTAAGATGATTGGTCAAGTGCGTCCAGATACAGATTACAATAAACTCTTTGAATCGTTGGTAAAGGATAACGAAAAACAGAGTACGAAGTTGTTGCAATATCAGGTGACGTTGTGCGCATTGTCGATGAAGCCGGATGTAGAGTTTACGGATGCTTGGGAAAAGCTAAAAGAGGTCGCTGGCGGTGCAATTGAAGTTAATAATGTGAAAATTGGGGACGATAAAGCAAGCGCGCGGGCGTTGTTGAGGTACGACCCGTTTGTGCAAAGAGGCGGAATTTGGGCGTTATTACAGGTAGGGGATAATTTGAAGTTGTTACGTTTGCAAGCTGAGGAGGGTGTAAATCTGGAAAAACTGCAAAAGTAGTGTTGTGAGTATCGGGGCGGTGTGTTATTATTAAGATAATTTATAGATAAGGAGAGCAAATGAAGAAAGCTGGAGCGAGTCTTTGGGGAATTATCCTCATCGTGATTGGGATTGTGTGGGGACTGAATGCGACTGGCTTAGTGCGTTTCAATATTTTCTTTCCGGGGTGGTGGACGTTATTTATTATTGTGCCGTCGTTTATCAGTTTATTGACTAATGAGCGTAAATGGAGTGGCGTCATCGGTTTGCTGGTTGGTATTTGTCTGTTATTGGGTTGTTGGGATGTGGTTGGTTTTGATTTGATCTGGAAGCTGTTCTTGCCGGTTGTGTTCGTGCTGATCGGTTTATCAATGATTTTTAGGAATAACAAACGTGGTGAAACCGCACAAAAAATCCAAGAACTCGGGATTGAGCCAGATGAATTTGAAGAATACTGGGCGACTTTTAGTGAGCAAAAGCTGAATTTTAAAGGCAAAGAGTTTAGCGGGTGCAAGATTGATTCGGTGTTTGGTGGCGTAGAAGTTGATTTGCGAGGAGCGAAGATTAAGGATAATGCGGTTTTGCGTATTAGTGCTGTCTTTGGCGGAGTGACGGTTTGGGTTGATGATGATATTAATGTTGAGGTTTTGTCGACATCAATTTTTGGAGGCATTGACAACAAGCGCAAAGAACAGTCTGCAGATGAGAAAAAGAAGACGGTTTATGTGGATGCTTCCTGTATATTTGGTGGGGTAGATATTAAATGAGCGCAATAAATAATACGCAAAGAGTCATCAAGGGCTTTGCGATTGCTTTGGCGGTGTTTTTGATGATGGTGATCGGTTCGGTTTTGATTGCCGGTGTGTCGTTTTTGGGTTATTTAGCTTGGGGCGATGATGTTAATTGGAGCGGTCAGGTTGGGGATTGGCAAGTTACCGAGTTGTCGGCTGGCGAGATTCGTGATGCGGAGATTAATGTCCGTGGTGCGGCCTTAAAAATCCGTAAGAGTGATAAGTCTGATCAGATTCGCGTAGAGACGAATAACGAAAATGTGCGCGTGATGATTGATGGTCAAGTTTTACATGTGATCGAGAAAGGGCATGGTATTTTTGGCTGGGGCGGTGTTGGCGAAGTAATTATTTATATACCAGAAAGAATTAGCTTCCGTGAGTTTAGGCTAGAAGCTGGTGCGGGTGCGTTGGATATTGATTATCTCGATACGAATGTCTTGGATTTGGAATTGGGAGCAGGTAAGACAGCGATTGCTCATTTGAAAGTGAAGGAATCAGCGCGTATTGATGGCGGGGCTGGTTTGGTGGAGATCAAAGACGGATCAGTGAGAAATCTCGACTTGGAAGTCGGAGCAGGCAAGGCTGATTTGCGTTTTAGCTTGACAGGTAACAACAAAATTGGTTCGGGTGTTGGGCGCTTAGATCTAGAGCTATTGGGGCATCAGGATGATTATCGTCTGGAAATTGATAAAGGTCTTGGTGCAATTACAGTTAATGGTGACAATCTGGAAGATGGCGCCGTGTGGGGAAATGGTGAGTCGATCGTAAGAATTGATGCTGGAGTTGGCGCGGTAGAGATTAGTACTACTACCGATGAGAAATTATAAATAGAAAAGTTGTTGGAATTGCGCCTAAATGAAGAACTTAAAGAAAACAGTAGAAGAAGTTGTTTCGCGTCTTTTTGATGTTAGGATAAATGTTGAATTGACACTTGCGCCTGAGAATACTGGGGCTGATTATGCTACGAACATAGCAATGCAATTGGCGAAGTTGGTTCATAAAGCGCCGATGATAATTGGCGAGATGATTAAGCATGAGTTAGATGAATTAAGCGAGCTAGAAGGTGTTGATGTAAGTTTGGCGGCGCCAGGTTTTTTGAATTTTCGGATGAGTGATGAATATTTCGCGAAAAAGGTTTGGCGGATGTCGCAGAGTATTGATCCTAGCATTCATACTTATCAAAATCAAGTTGTTGTGGCGGAGTTCTCGGATCCGAATCCTTTTAAGGTTTTGCATGTCGGTCATTTATATACTTCGATTGTAGGTGAGAGTATTTCGAGGTTGTTGGAATTAGCGGATGGAAAGGTTGTAAGGGTGAATTTTGGGGGGGATGTGGGGTTGCACGTTGGTAAAACATTATACTCATTGCAGGACTTGTTCTCTGGGCAGGACTCGTTATCTGGGCGAACTACTACGTCGAACTCTCCAGTGCGCGGAAGCAGTACCACAAGTACAGCTTCCTTACGCCCTTCTAGTTCTCCTTGTACTTCATCCCAGATAACTTTGTCCAAAGACGGTAAAGAGCAGGAGAAACAAGACGGACAATATAGCAATAACTCTCCTTGTACTTCATCCCAGATAACTTCGTCCCAGGAAGAAGACTCGTTATCGGAGCGATCTGCTACGTTAAAGACTGCGAGTGCTCCTTCATCGTACCATAAGTACGACTCAGTCCGCTCCTCGTCTTTGCCTAGCAGCTCATCTCCGCTAACATCGTCTCAAGAGAGTGAAGAGCAGGAAGAACGGCACGACAATTCTCCTCATACTTCATCCCAGATAACATCGTCCCAAGAAAGTGACGAGCAGGAAAAACAAGATAATTCATCTTTGTTAACATCGTCCCAGGAAGGTAATGAACAGGCTGCTCGGGAGAATACTGAGACAGATAGCTTGACGTCGTTCCGAGATAGTAAAGATCAGGTAGGGCAAGATGGTCAGCGATGGTGGGGGTTTTTGGATAAGTTGACGATCGAAGATATTGCGAGGGCTTATGTGGTGGGTACGCAGGCTTATGATGAAGACGAGCAAGCGAAAGCGGAGATCGTAGCTTTAAACAAAGAAATTTACCGGATCAATGCGGAAGATTTGCATGATACGCGCTTGGCGCAGTTGTATTGGCGTGGACGTGAGTTGAGCTACCAGTATTTTAAGGATTTTTATGCGCAAATTGGGGTGCATTTTGATAAGTTTTATCCTGAATCGTCTGTGGCGAGTCGAGGTTTACAGGAAGTGCGCGATCATCTAGGTACGGTGTATGAGGAGAGCGAGGGAGCGGTAGTTTATCGTGGTGAGAAGTTAGGTTTGCATACGCGAGTATTTATCAATCGTGAAGGTGTGCCGACTTATGAAACGAAAGATGTGGGTTTGATTTTTACGAAGTGGGATGATTGGCATTTTGATGAATCAGTGGTGGTAACTGGTAATGAGCAGACTGATTATATGAAAGTGGTTTTGGCGAGTGTGGCGGAGTATGCACCGGATTTGGTAAAGCATACAACGCATTTGACTCATGGTTTGGTAAAATTACCGGGTAACGTAAAGATGTCTTCGCGCAAAGGGAATTTCTTGAAGGCGGTTGATGTTTTGGAGATGGTGCGCGAGATGTTGGGTGGCGAGCAAGCGGATAAGCGTTTGGTCTTGGCGGCAATTAAATATGCCTTTTTGAAATATAAAATGGGCGGGGATATTATCTTCGATCCGCAAGAATCGGTTTCGACGACGGGAAATTCTGGTATATATATTATATATTCCGCTGTGCGTGCGCAAAAGATTCTAGATAAAAGTAAAGATTTTGACAGTGCAGATATGGAATTAGAAAATCTGACTCGACTTGATGAATCGGAAGCTCGGTTCGCACGTAAATTAAATAAAAAGTTGGCGCAGTATTATGATGTTTTGAACGAGGCAGTAAAAGAGAAAGCACCAAATCATATCTGTAGTTATTTGTATGAATTAGCGCAGGAGTTTTCGCGGTTTTACGAAAATGTGCATGTGGCCGGACATCAATGTGAGCGAGAGCTATTAAAAGTTGTGCGGGCTTATGCTAATGTCATGTATCATGGTTTAGGGGTTTTAGGTATTGAAGTACCGGAAGAAATGTAAGAAGAATTATGAAAAAAGCGAAGTTATTGTGGATTGATTTAGAAATGACAGGTTTGGATCCTGTGAAGGATCGAATTTTGGAGCTGGCCGCAATTGCGACGGATTGGAGTTTGGAACTGTTAGAAAACAAAGCACAAGAAAAAGCAGAAATGACGGCGATTGTTAAGGTGCCAGAAAAGTTAATGCAGGAGCGGATGATTGGTGAATTTTGGGAAAAGAATGCGCAAAGTCGTGATGCGTTGATCGCGCAGAACCAAAATGGCCAGTCGGCGAAAGAAGTTGAAGATGAATTGTTGGCGTTTATGGATAAGTGGTTTGGAAAGGAAATTATCCTAGCGGGGAATTCAATCCATCAAGATCGCAAGTTTATTGACCGCGAGTGGCCGCGAGTTGCACAGAGGTTGCACTATCGGATGTTGGATGTGAGTGCTTGGAAGGTTGTGTTTGAGGGGAAATATAATCAACATTTTGCAAAACCCGAAAATCATCGAGCATTAGATGACATTTGTGGTTCGATTGAAGAGTTGCGTTGGTATTTAGGAAAGATGGCTTAGGAATTTTATGCATTGGAATCAAGAAGAGGTTACAAATATTAGTGGAATTGAGGAGTTTTCGACGAAGTTGCACGGTGAACATAATGAAGATATATTATATATGGCCGGAAATGAGAAGGCGTTTTTGGTGGTGCGGCCCAAAACAATTGAAGTGCGCTGCGATTATAAGTTAGGTAAAAAACTTCGCGAAGAATATGAGACGGTGATGGAGAGTCGGTATTTTGGGCGTGGCGGAATTGAGATTGTGCCAAGTGGTCAATTAGAGCGGTCAGAGATTGACGATTTGATACGACTGAGTTATAATTTGACTTCAAACGAAGAGTAAAGAAATATGGAAGCTGTTGAAGGAAAAAGTATGCGGGTTTTGCCGTCAAAAAAGTTATTGATCGCTGGATTACTAGCGTTTATTCTGACGGCGTCAATTGCAATTATTGTGCATAGTTTGACTGGTTATGGTTTTGATACGCATCGTTCGGTGAGCCGCTATGTGGGATTTGAGATTTGGAGTGCGGTTTTGTTTACGCTTGGTAACTGTATTGTAGTGGCGTCGGTGGCGGGATTTTTATGGAAAATTGGTGAAGCCTGGAGGATGCCGCGTCTGTATTTTTACCTAGTTTTGGTGATGGGAGTTTCGTTGGTTTGGCTATCGGTATGTCCGGTGGGATATTGTGATGTGGACGGGCAGGTGAGTTTGGTGAGTAAAATGCACCAAATTACTTCGAAAACAATGTTCATGACAATGCTACTGGTAGCGGTTTTGATTGCGGGAAATCCTTATGCAAGTCGGATTACGCATATTATGAGTGCGATTTATGTTGTGTATGGTGCAATTTGTATTATGGGATATCTGACCGAGGGTTCTTGGTTTATGCCAATCGTATTGATTGCGGAAACAACTTATATTATTAGTTTTATTATCATGCTAATGTTTTGTAAGACGCGTAAGCGTTCGAAGCAAGATCTGGAAGCAGAGATTAAGGAAATAGAAGCCGAGGAGAAGGCGGCGGAAGAAGCGTAAGCTGTTTCTGTAAGTTAGTTTGGCAAGTTATTTTTTGGAGTTGTCTTCGGATTTGCTAGTGTTATGATTAGGGTCGGGATGTTGACGGTTAAAACTATTGATGGCACGAATCATAATAAACACCACAAAGGCCACGAGCAGGAAATTGACGACGTTTTGGAGAAAATTACCATAGGCAATATGAGCGGTGGTATTGGCGCCGAAAATATTAGGAATATCGATAGAAAGTTTAGAAAAATCGAGACCGCCGGCAAGTAAACTAGAAATTGGCATAATAATATCGTCGACTAATGATTTGACGATGGCAGTGAAAGCGCCACCAACTGCAACACCAATTGCGAGGTCGATCATATTGCCACGATTAATAAATTCGCGAAATTCTTTGATAAATTGGCTTTCGGCGATAATATGAATGATGTTTTCTTTGCGACTAGATTTGGCAGATTTGCTATTAGATGTTTTGATCTTGTTGGATTTGGTAGTTCGGGTGGTATTATCTGTACTCATGTCTATATTATAGTATAATTATCGATTAATCACTAGGGTTGGAATAGTTTTGAAGATCGTTGTAAATTTCCATAAGATTATGATGATACTGCGTGAGAATATTTTGGAGATTTTCGTTTTTGGTACGTTCGTAATCTTGGGAGATGAGAGAAAGGATAAGCGCGACTTGTAGTTGAACTTGATTGACATAAATGCGATCTAGAATACCGTTGAGGCGGGCGTGGAGCAGGGCGGTATTAAATTCTTGGAAATGTTGGGTTTCGGGGGCGAGTAATTCGGGCTTGAGATCAGCTTTGATGCCTCTTTCTTTAAAATAAAGCTGAAGCTGATTAGATGAGGCGGATAAAGTACCGGAAAGGGTGAGGCCGATTGCGCGTAGATTGGATGATTTGAGCTTGCGATTATATTCGGTGACGGAACTATTAAGCTCGTTAGTACGATAGTAAATTTGCTTAGTAAGATCGTTGGAGCGAGCGGCGCTATTGCTCATTAAAATGCTCATGCCTACAATGATGCCGATAACTAACAGGGAACCGATCACAATCTTGATAATGAGGCTTACAGAAACGCCCTTGACCGGGGCAGCGACGGGACGATTGGATTTTGAGATTTCGTTCAGATACTCAAGATTGTTCATACGACTATTTTAACATAACTTTAACATGTTTAATAGGATTCTTCTGTCGTTTTGCTTCAGAAATGCCTGCGGATTGTCGGATATATATTATTCTTCGTGTGTAGTGATATTGTTAATGCTGAAGGGCAAGTTAGTTCATATGCGGGCAGTAATGGCTTGGTATGGTCGTCTCGTTCCTATATTAACGCTAACTTTCAGAGCAGTTTCTACTTTGGATTTAATGCTACAGATGCCACCTCGTCTGGTTACGGTGATTATTTTTGGGGTCTTCCTCTCCGTTGCCTAGTACGGTAGGGATAATGGTAATGGATGTGGTGAAAAGCAAGCTATTCGTGCGTAGTGGGCGTATGCTACAAGTGGACTCTAATAGTGTGGAATATACTGGTATGGTTGGTTACTATTGGTCACAAAATGATATAGGTCAAACAAAATCACCATATCAGTTCGCTTGGGCATTATATCTTGACTATGCTGCAATAGACCCTAAAGAGGGTGACCAGCGTTACTCGGGTTTTCCTCTCCGCTGCCTAGTACGGTAGGGATAATGGTAATAAGTGTGGTATAATGATACTATGGATGACGCGAAGGAGGAAATTCGGGCGCGGCTACCGGTGGAGGATGTCGTTGGGCAATATATTGAGTTGAAACGGACTGGGCGGAGCCTGAAGGGGCGTTCGCCGTGGGGCGTTGACAAGACGCCGTCGTTTATGGTTTCGCCGGAGAAGGGAATTTGGCATGATTTTTCTTCTAACAAGGGCGGAGATATCTTTTCTTTTATTATGGAAGTCGAGGGAGTTTCTTTCCGTGAGGCTCTGGAGAAGTTGGCGGCGCAAGCCGGAGTGGAGCTACAGAAATACAGTGGCGGGGATCGGGCGGTAGCGGAGCGGAAGCGTCGGGCGCGTGAAGCGATTGAGTTGGCGTGTAAGTATTATCAGTTTTGCTTAACAAAAAATAAAACAATTTGTGAATATGTTTTTTATAAGCGTAATATGAATCGCAAAACTGTGGCGGAGTTCCGGATTGGTTATTCGCCAAAAACTGGTCAAGCATTGAGTGATTTTCTGAAAAAGCGCGGATATAGCAAGGCCGAGATGGAAACGGCGGGTTTGCTGAATCGGTTTGGTGGAGACCTGTTCCGGGGGCGGATGATGGTACCGTTTATAGATGTGAATGGCGTGATTGGTTTTACGGCGCGGGTAATTGGTAAGGCGGAGCCGAAATATTTAAATACGCCAGAGACGGTATTGTTTAATAAAAGTCGGTTTGTGTTTGGGCTGGCGCAAGCGAAGGAGTCGATTCATCAGAATGGATTCGTGGTGATTGTCGAAGGCAATATGGATGTGATTTCTTCGCATCAGGCGGGCGTCAAGGAGGCAGTTGCGACTAGTGGTACGGCGATGACGGAGTTACATCTGAAGAGCTTATCAAGGTTGACGCCGGATGTGCGTTTGGCTTACGATGGTGATGCTGCTGGAGTAAAGGCCACGGAGCGCGCAATTATGATGGCGGGTGATTTGGGCGTGAATTTGAGCGTGATTTCGGACTATCACGGGGCAAAAGATCCGGACGAGTTGATTCAAAAAGATCCTTTGCTATGGCAGGAAGCGGTGCGTAATTATCGACCGGCGGTGGATTGGTTACTGGAGAAGTTTGAGGAAAATTTGGATTTATCGTCGGGGCTGGGGAAGCGCGAGTATTCGGATAAGGCAATGCAATTATTAAAATATGTGCATGATGCGGTGGAGCGGAAGCATTATGAGCAGTTGGTGGCGCGTAAATTGGATTGTGCGATTGAGGATTTGCATGCGAAGAAAATCCCCGAATCATCAGTGCGACGGCGCAAGAAATTAGAGCTAGAGGCGCAGTCGGATGTGTTGATGGGGTTGAAGGATAATTTGCAAGCTTTGATGCTTTACGGGGAAGTGACCAATGTTAAGGGAGTGGAAGTGCCAGAAGATGAGGTACGGAAGGCTGAGCTGGAGATGGTGTTCGAGACGCGTTACAAAGATTGGGGAAAGGGCGCACTCGAGAAAGAAGCGAGCGAACTATTGGTGCGATACAAGGCGGAAATGAGTAAACGCGAAGTGGAAATGCTGAAGGAACGATTGTCGCAAATTGAGCAGATGTCAGACGAGCAGAAAACCGAGGAAATTGACCGCGAATATGAAGAAATTCTGCGCAAGATTATGGTCTTGACAAAGCGTTAGCGTTATGATAGTATGTGAATATGGCTCTGCTAATGAGTTGGGTGTTGGTTTTGTGTACATGGTTTTGTCAAGAGTGTAAGATTTTATCATGAATTGTATTAGGCGAGCTGTTTGACGTTTAGCAGAAGCGTTTATGCTCGAATTGAGTTGTTTGTAGATTACATTATGAGGGTTTGTAAGACCTAGGAAAAGTATTTATGTTTGGAGTGGTTTTGTAATTGCGGTATTGTTTAGGTCTGAAGTAAGGTTCTGTAATTATATTATCATGGGTGGATGGAAATATAAAAAGTAGGTGAAAAACTTGTAGAAAAAAGTTGACATGAGCGATTTCGTTTATTATAATGAGTGTAGGTATACTAAAAATTAAAACGCAAAATAAGGCAAAAAATGAAACATACAAAAGAACATAAAGTACAAATTCTTGCGGCAATTGCGTTGGCGCTTGCTTTGGGCGTGATGGCTCCAGCCGCGACGTTTGCAACTGACGGCGCTGAGGAAGGTGAAGCATCTCAGGAAGAAGTGGGTGCAAACGATGGCATCGAGATGCAGGCTTTGGATGAAGGCGAAGGTGTTGAGCTGTATTCGAGCGACGAATATACGACTGCGACTCAGCTAGTTCAGGCTTGGACGGCGGCAAAAGCGGATCCAGCTTATGGTAAATATCAGACTTTGTACAATGCTCAGCAGGGTTTGGCAAAGGATCTAAATGCGGCAACCGATGAGCAGGTGGCGGCAGCGGCTAATGCGGTTTTGGCAATTGATCAGAATGCAAAGGTACGCAACTTAGATGCATCGCACTTGAACGATTACATTTTGAAGATGCATAATTATGATATTGTTAACAAGATGTTTGACAATATTACAACTATGTTGACCAAGACAGAAAGCAACAATCCAAGTGCAAATGTGATTGCGAGCAAAATGACGATCACCGAAATTAAGAATGCTTATAATGCGGTGGTGGCGTTCAATAATCGTATCGGAACGGTAGCGCAGAATATTGTTGAGTTGCTTGGTCGTATCAATAGCGGCGAAGGTGACTTCAAGGCTTATAATACCGCTTATAGTCTAGTCGTAGCGACGGAGACTTTGGCTAATCCAAAGAATGTAACGGAAGCAAATTTGACGAGTGCACGTAACACTTTGATTTCTCAGATGAAGAGCTTGGCGCCGACGATTCCGGTAGATGCTTCGATGTCTGATGAGCAGTTGGTTGCAGCTGCGAAGCAATTGCCACCAGCGGGTAGCTATGCGAAGTACGCGGCTCTGTATCATGCAGTTGATAATTTGGTGAAGAAGCTAGGCTTGAATAGTGCTAGTGAAGTTAACGAGGCTCTAATTGAGGCATTGCCAACTAGCGAACAGAATCAATATTACAATGCTTTGGCTTCGGCAGCGTTGGCAGTAAATGGCGATGCGTTGGAAGGATTGATTCCGGGAACTTTGCCAGATACTAGCGCGCCTGAAGAAAAGCCAGAGAACAAACCATCGGCACCAAATTCTGGTATCATTGGGTTGTTTGAATCCGGAGCGATTGATACTGCGACGATGATTTTGATCGTGTCGGGTATAGTAGCAGCTTTGGCTGGTGCTGGCGTGATCGCAAAGCTTTATTTGAAGCACAAGTTCTAGAAAAATGTTAGCGAAAATATCCCCCTGAGTGGGGATATTTTTGTGGGGACCGTTCGAAAAACACGGGAGGTGAGTGGGAAAATTGTCTGAGAGCATTGCTAAGACGTTGAGAGTAAAAGGGGATTATATAATGATTGGGGAGGAACATATTGATTTTGTGTGAACTTGTGCTATACTGAAGATAAGTATAAACAAAATAAAAAGGTCTGTAAAAATGAAAAGAAAAATTTTTTCGGCAAAACTTTTGTCGCTGGTGGCTGTGTTTTTGGGTTTGGTAATGTTGGCCCAGGTGGTTTTGTTGCCGGTGCAAGCGTTTGCTGCTAGCAATACTGAAGCTTTTTGGTCGAGTTATGTTGAGAAAATGAAGGCTAGTAGTGCGAGCGTAGCGGAGAAGATGTTTGACGTTTTGACGACTTTGCGGGCTGATGAGGAATATCAAAAGTATTATTCGGCGATACAAGCGGTGAATAATAAGAGCTTGAGCGATGCACAAGTGCGGGAGAAATTGGCGTTGATTTTGCCGGGGGTGGATTTGAGTGGTTTGGAACGTGATAAGTTTTCGATGTATTTGATGACTTTGCCAAAAGCCACGGTTTGGGCGGGAATAGTGCCTATGGTACTGACGATCGAGGCGCAGGCGAATGGCGCAACGTCGTTAGCTCAGGTGCAAGCTTATGTGACAGCGCAGGTGAGTAGTGCAAACCTTTCGTATCAGATGCTACTGGCGTATATTGGGCAATTAGGCGAGGCCGATTCGAAAGCACAGAATTTATTTGATTTGATTAGTCGAATTTATGTGTGGCCGAGTTTTAGTGAGTTCCAGAGAACAGAGAAAATTATTCAAGTGATTGAGGGCGTGGAGTATTATACGCAGCCGGTTGAAACGGTTTTGCGCGCGCATCAGAGTCCAAAAGGTGGGGATCGGACTTTGTTGGATGATGTGGGCACGAGAGGAATAGAGAACCGTCAGGCCTGGGATGGGCTGGATTATCTCGTGAATGAAGTAGTTTGGCTGATGGATGAGGATAGCACGCGAGTGAAAGAGGCGATAGATGTGTTGTATAATCAGAGCCAGAAGTATGATCAGGAATTAGTGAAGGTGGTCGATTGGCAGGCATTAGGCGTAAGCAATGTGCAGAGTCTCTCGCGAGAGCAGAAACTTGCAAAGGCGAAGAGTTGGTCGGTTTATGCTAATCGAAGTGAACTTAGTCGATTGATGGGAAATTTGGTTTGCGAAGATGTGGAAGCAACGGAGATAGATGCGGATTCGCAGTGCATGTTGCCATGGTGGGCGTTGAAGGATATGGTGGACTTGGATCCGGAAATATCAGCTGCTGAAGATTTGGGAATGTCGACTGATATGATTTTGGCTTGGATGGCAGGCGGAATGTATAATGATTATATCGATGAAAAGTATGGCGGAACGGCTTGTAGCGAAGGGGATATTTGTGAGGTGATGACGCGGATTAAAGGTTTGACGATAGCGACGGATCAACATGTGATGGATGGTCTCACAGCTTGCAATTCGTCTCCAGTAACGCCGCCAGATGTGAAACCGGGACCAACGCCAGAGCCTGAGCAACCGAGCACGAAACCGGGCGCGCCAGAGTCTCCAGAAACGCCGAAGGCACCAAATACGGGGAATTGGTTGGCAAATTTGGCTGGTGAGTTGACGGATCTAGGCGCGGTGTTGACGGTGATTGGCGGAGGCCTTGCAGGTATTTTGGGATTGGCAGTGATTGTTAGATTATATACGCGGAAGAAATTTTAGCGATAGTTTGAGGTGATAGGGAAATAGGCTTGATTTTTAGGGAAAAGCTTAGTAATATATATTGTGATGGATAGTGACGAAGAAGATATCTTAGCTAGTAAAAGTGTGATGCTTGATCTTGGTGAGCCAATTGCAGATGATTTGGCCGATGAGGATGAGCTTTCTGACGAGGAATTAGCGATTACGGCAGACAATGTTGATGCATTTGCGGATGATTCTGTGCGGATGTATTTGCGCGAGATTGGTAAGATTCCACTTTTGGATCAGGAAGAAGAGCAAGAATTAGCCAAGCGCGCTCTACAGGGTGACAAGAAGGCGAAGGATAAATTAGCCGAAGCTAATATGCGCTTGGTGGTTTCGATTGCAAAGCGCTATGGTGGGCGCGGTTTGGATTTTTTGGATTTGATTCAAGAGGGTAATACAGGGTTGTTGCGGGCGGTAGAGAAATTTGATCCGGACAAGGGTTTTAAATTTTCTACTTATGCAACTTGGTGGATTCGCCAGGCGATTACGCGGGCGATCGCTGATCAGGCGCGGACGATTCGGATTCCTGTACATATGGTAGAGACCATTAATAAAGTCTTGCGGACGACGCGACGTTTGACGCAGGAGCTAAATCGTGAGCCGACTAATGAAGAAATCGCGGCCGCGATGGGGATGGAAGTCGAGAAGATTGAATACGTGATGCGGATTAAGCAAGATATTGCTAGTTTGGATGCCAGCGTCGGGCGTGATGGTGATGACGAAGAGTCGGTTTTGGGTGATTTTGTGGAAGATTCGGAGCGTGATTCGCCAGAAGATGCTACAGCTAATCAGATTTTGAAAGAGCAGATTGCAGAAATTTTGACGACTTTGAGCGAGCGCGAGCAGAAAATCATTCGTTTGCGTTTTGGGATTGGCGGTGGGCGGCCACACACTTTGGAAGAAGTTGGTAATGAGTTTTCGGTGACGCGAGAGCGGATTCGTCAGATTGAAGCGAAGGCCTTATCGAAATTACGCAAGCATAAGCAGACGAAAAAACTGCACGGTTATTTGAAATAGGAGAAAATATGAAAAAGGCATGGACAAGAGTGAAGTTGATAACAACATGGGGAGTAATGATGCTCTTGTCGATGCTGAGCGCTGGGGTGGCTTTTGCGGCGCCGGGCGGTGAACAAGGCGGGGGCGGCGGAGGCGGTGGTGGTACCACTACTCCAGAAACATCAATTTTGCCGGCCGATGCGGGTATTGGTGGTGTTCTGAAAATTTTCTTGAACGTTTTGGTTTATGGTTTGGGCGCAGCAGCGGTGTTAAGCTTTGTGGTGGCAGGTATTCAGTACATGACAGCGCGTGACAACGAGGGGCAGGTCAAGGCGGCCAAGCAGCGGATATATAATACATTGATTGGAATAGTGGCTTGGGCGGCGATGTGGGCGCTTCTGAACTGGCTCATCCCAGGTGGATTGAATTTCGATAATATAGAAAACCTAGATTCTTAGCGAATGAAGAAGCTAATCATTGTCTATAATTCCGGCTCATCGCAATACAAAGCAGTCGAGAAAGAAGTTTTGGTGACAGCGCGCCATCTCAAAGGTTGGATGGTCGGTAAGTTTGAAGTTAAAGGTTTGAGCCTGGATGAAAATGCAGAAAAGTTATCCAAGTTGCTCGGTGATGGTGATTTGGTGGTCGCAGCAGGAGGTGATGGCACGGCGGTGATTGCGGTAAATGCGATTATGCTGTCACAGAAGCAGGCGGTTTTTTCGGCGTTGGGCTACGGTAATTTTAATGATGTTGCGCATATGCTGAAAACTAAGCGTCCAGTGGAATATGGAGATGAGTATCTAGGGGGTGTGTTAGATATTATAAATAGGTTTGAGGAAGGCGAAATTAGCGAAATTTATCCGCTAGAGATTGTGGTGAATGAGAAACATTGGCGTTATGCACCGTGTTATGTTACGATTGGTCTGTTTGCGGAATCGACGAAGGTTTTTGATGAGAAAACCGTGCGGGATAAGTTGAAAAATGGCCGGCATTTTCCGGCTTATTCGTGGTGGACGTTGGCAAAATGGTATTTCCGAAACCACAAGAAAAAAGAGTTTTTACCAGATTTTCAGCTAAATGGTGAAAATGCATTAGCAGGAGTTACTGATTATATTGCAGTAAATGGTCCTCGTCTTGCGGATGTGATGAAGGGTGGAGATTGGTATTTAGAAAAGGATGGTTTTGGGAGCGGCACTTACCAATTGCGGAAGTTTTGGAATTTGTTTAAGTTTATGTGGAAAAGTGTTTTTGCGAAGGTGCCGGTAGCGGAAACTAAGGAAGATCGGTTAGAATTTGTGCAGCCGGCGAGTATGGAGATTCAGGCGGAAGGGGAATATCAACGGCTGAATAATGTAAATCAGATTGTAGTGCGGAAGGCGAAAACTGGTTTTAAAGTTGTTCGGTTTTAGGCTCTTGACAAAATGATTATGGTATGATATGATGAAGTTATCATGCGAGTTAGTCTCGCGCGGGTTTTTGATTGTGAGAATTAAGAATTTCTATACTATTCTGATATTACAGTGGGGTGTACAGCTAGCATAAATAGTCTCTTGTGTGGGGCCGCTCCTGGGCGCTTGCCCAAGTCTTATTCCCCACGCAAGAGCTATTTGTGCTACCACATCCATTACCATTATCCCTACCGTACTAGGCAGCGGAGAGGATTGGCCATATAACGCGAATTACTACCATAGCCGATAGATTGATTAGTAAAGGAGAAGCGGTTTGCATTCGTGTAGTTTTCATTAGACAAAGCTATCATTGTCCATATAAAGCTATTGTAACCAGCTGAATCATCTATTCCCATATAAGGAATATGTCCACTACGCACGAATATTCATTACCATTATCCCTACCGTACTAGGCAGCGGAGAGGAAAACCGTAGTAACGAAGGCTGCTGGTAGATGGGATACCATTATTGATATTAAAGCGAAAACCGAAACTACCCCGAAAATTGGCGTCATCGATGGCGCGAGAGGACCAATTACAGGTGTCATGGCCGGACCATACAGTGTGGGCGCCGGTATCAGTGTGCCCACTACGCACGAAGAATTAGAACAATGATTAGAAATCGATGTCGCGGAGGATGGTGTCGAGCTGGGAGTAGAGGTGGTTGAGCGTGCTCTCGTTGAGGATGTAGTAGTCGGCGGCGGCGATGGGGCCGCCTTTTTCGATGTTTTCGATTTCGCGTTGGTCGCGCTCGCGGACTTCGGCGGGCGTGAAGGGGCGTTCGGGGCGATGGGCGAGACGTTCGTAGCGTAAGGATTTTGGTGCGACGATGGCGATAGTAGTCATTTGGCCGGGGAATTCATGTCGGATGGTTTTGTATTCGGTCCAAGAATAAAGTCCGTCGAGGACGATGCGTTTTTGGCCGGAGGCGATAAGGTCTTTGGCTTCGGCGATGGCTTGACGGGCGACCCAATCTTGGCCTTCGGTGGCGCGGATATGTTCGCGGAATTCGGCTTGGCTCTGGGCGGTAATTTCGATGCCGCGTTTTTCCATTTCTTTATAAATCATGCCGCCAAGGTAGATTTTGGGCGTGCCGCGTTCGGTTAAATAATCTACTACGACTGATTTACCGCAACCGCTCATGCCGACAATGGCGAGAATTTTGATGTCTTTTGAATCCATGATATATTCCTTAGATTGGGTCAGAATTAATGTAATTAAAGGGATTTCTTTATTAGTATAGCATGACACAGAAGAATGCAATAGAAATCGAACGGAGAAAGTTGTTTGGGGATTGGCGTGATACGTATAATATATATGGGTTGATAATGTAGTATAGCTGAGGTTGGAGTGAGCGAAATAGCGTAGTTGATTGGGCGAGTTGAAGATGTGGTATAATGGGAGAATGAAAAGGTTGGTGATTATTGATGGAAAGTCGGTGTTTTATCGAGGGTATTATGCGATGGGGGCGCTTTCGATGGGTGATGGTACGCCAACCGGGGGAGTTTATGGTTTTGCGGCAATTGCGATGGAAATTGTGCGCAAGCTGGACCCGACCAAAGTTGTAGTAGCTTGGGATTCAAAAACTTCGACGGCCCAACGTCGCAAGGTCTATGATCAATATAAGGCGGGGCGTACTAAGCCGGGCGAGGATTTTTATGCGCAAATTCCGTTGTTAGAGGAATTAGTGAAGGCTTTGGGGTGGAGTTTTGTGGAGGCGGATGGGTTTGAGGCGGATGATATTATAGGTACTCTTGCTCTTCAAGCTGATGAAGAAACATTTTTAGCGCGCTCTTCCGCGTCAACGGATGTGTTACTCGCTCGACGTATATCTAATACGTCTCGTTCCGTTACTCCCGTTTCCTTGAATAGCATCACTAAAAATGCTCCTTCAACGGTTAGTGACGATGCTGGTATTCTTTCTGAAGGCGCATCAGCAATGACAAAAAAAGTCGAAGAGTCGATTGTCCACGAAGCTTCCGCGTCAACGGATGCGTTACAACACGACGAATTACAGCCTGATGAGTGGGAGACGTATATTGTGTCTTCGGATTTGGATATGTTGCAAGTGGTGGACGAAAACACGCGGATGTATCGGATTTTGAAGGGGTTTTCGCAGCTGGAAGAGCTCGATGTGGCGGCGGTTGAAGCAAAGTATGGAATCAAAAAGACGCAGTTTTTGGATTTGAAGGCCCTAAAAGGGGACGCGTCGGATAATATTCCGGGCGTGCCGGGGATTGGTGAGAAAACGGCGGTGAAGTTGTTGAATCAATATGGCACTTTGGATGGGGTGTATGAACATATTGAAGAAATTACCGGGGCGACGCGCAAAAAGTTAGAGGAAGGTCAGGAAAGTGCGCGGATGTCGTATTTTTTGGCCAAGATTATGACGAATGCGCCAGTTGAGTTGTCGAAATTGCCAAATTTGGTGATAGATGACGCGCGAATTATTGCGGCGTTGAAGAAATTAGAATTTAAATCTTTGATTGCGAAGTTTGTGAAGGCGCGAGAAAATATTCAGCTCGAACAGGGCAATAAGGATACTAAGTCTCGAGCGAAAAAATCCGAAAACACAGTAGCTTGGCAACAAACGTTAGAAATTCCGCAGGAGACGACGGATGGGATCTTGTTGAGTTGGAATATTAAGGACTTAATGCATAAAAATGTCAAGATTGCGGAGCAAATTTTGGCGGGGAAGCCGTTTTGGGATTTGGCGCAGGGTGCGTTTTTGCTCAATCCTTTGGCGCGAGAAGTAGCCTATACGGACGAAAAAGCGGAATATGAGCGTCAAAAAGCAGAGTTTGCTGATAGTCCTGAGCTGTATAAAATATTTGTTCAGTTTGATTTGCCGTTGATTCCAGTTTTGTACAAAATGGAAAAAGTGGGGATGCTGATTGATCGCGAATATTTTAAAGAGTTGGAGAAGGAATTTGCAGCCGAAGTAGGGATTTTGGAACACCAAATTTGGGATTTGGCGGGACGAGAGTTTAATATTAATTCACCGTTGCAGTTGTCGGAAGTGTTGTTTACTGATTTGGCTTTGCCGACCAAAGGAATCAAGAAGACCGCTCGGGGCTATTCGACGGGCGTGAAGGAGTTAGATAAATTACAAGACAAACATCCAATTATTGCGAAAATCAAGGAATATCGAGAAGCGGCTAAGCTTTTGTCGACTTACATTGCGCCTTTGCCGGAGTTGGCGGATGCGGAGGGGCGAATCCATACTACGTTTAATCAGAATGTGACGGCTACAGGGCGGCTCTCTTCGACTAATCCTAATTTACAAAATATCCCGGTGCGGACGGATGTTGGACGCAGAATTAGGACTGGGTTTGTGGCAGGTCCAGGTAAGATGTTGGTGAGCGCAGATTATTCACAGTTTGAATTACGTTTGGCGGCGGTGTTGGCGCATGATGAAGCTCTGATCAATGATTTTAATAATAATGTGGATATTCATACCAAGACCGCTTCGGAAGCGTTTGGTGTACCGATGGAAGCGGTGACAAAGTTGCAGCGTCGGGCAGCCAAGGTGATTAATTTTGGAATCCTGTATGGCATGAGCGTGCGAGGATTGGCGGACGCGGCAGATATGAGTTATAATGACGCCAAAGAATTTATTGATAATTATTTTAAACTACGTAAGCCAATCAAAGATTATCTGGATAAAATACTTGTTCAGGCGCGGGAGCGGGGTTATGTGGAGACTTATTTTGGCCGACGTCGGCCAACGCCAGATGTTTTGTCGAGTAATTTTATTGTTCGGACTGGGGCGGAGCGAGCTGCGCAAAATATGCCGATTCAGGGAACGGAGGCAGATTTGATGAAGCGAGCCATGATCCAGGTGAGTCAGAAGTTGGACGAGAAGTTGGATGCACAGATGGTAATGCAAGTGCATGATTCGTTAATTATTGAATGTGATAAAGATTTGACAGGGCAGGTGGCGGAGATTTTGCAGACGGAAATGGAGAATGTGGCGCCGGAGTTGCCGATTAAATTAGCAGTTGAAGTGACGGTGGGGAAAAATTGGGGAGAGATTTAAATTATGCCAGAGTTGCCAGAAGTTGAGACAATCAAAAGAGGGCTGGAGCCTTTGATTCTGCGAAAGAAAATTCTCAAAACTAACGTCGATCAAACAACTTTGAAAAGTTTTCGGGGTGAGGTACAGGAGGTGGATGGTGCGGAAGTAGTAGGATTGAGGCGTAGAGGTAAGGCTTTGTTGGTGGATTTGAGCAATGGTAGAACTTTGTTGATTCATTTGCGAATGACGGGGCAGTTGATTTGGCGTGGTGAAGGAGGGGATTTTGCGGCCGGGCATCCGAGCAAAAATTTTATGGCGGCGTTACCAAACGGGCAGACGCGCGTGACTTTTGAATTTGATGATGGTAAGTTGTTTTTTAATGATCAGCGGAAGTTTGGTTTTGTCAAAGTTTTGCCGACCGATGAAGTTGAGCAAGAAAAATTTATTGCGGAGCTTGGCAAAGAACCTTGGGAAATGTCGGGTCAGGAGCTGTACGAGAAATGTCAGCGTCATGCGAAGGCGCCAATTAAGGCGGTATTGCTGGATCAGAAGATAATTGCTGGGATCGGGAATATTTATGCGGATGAATCGTTGTTTTATGCGCAAGTGCATCCAGCGCAGCCAGCCGGAACCTTAAGTCAAAAACAAGTGGCAAAAATTTTGGAAGGTGCTTGTGAGGTAATGGACGCTTCGATTAATTCTGGTGGGTCGACGATGGCGACTTATATCCGGCCAGACGGTTCGACAGGTAATTATTTGGAAATGTTTGCGCAAGTGTTTCGCAGAGATGGAGAGCCTTGTGTGCGTTGCGGCGAAATTATTCAAAAAAGTCGGGTAGCGGGGCGAGGTACACATTTTTGTACGCATTGTCAACAGATTGGGATTGAAGTAGATTACGATGATTAAAGTTTTTTATGGAGAGAATCGGTTAGCAGCTGAAAAGGCGATTAAGCAACTTTTGGGTGAAGATTACGAAATTTTTGAGGGCGAAAATTTGACAGTGGGTGATTTGCCGAGTATTTTTCAGGGAACATCATTGTTTGAAACAGAGACGCGTAGAATTTTGTTGAAGAATTTGACCGAAAATACGGAAGTTTGGGCAAAAGTAGGGGATTATCTTGAGACGGCGCATGATGTAATTATATGGGAACCGAAGATTGACAAGCGTTCGACAGGGTATAAATTTTTGAAGGACGCGGGTGTAGAGTTGCGGGAATTTGCAGAATTAAAAAAGCCGGAGCTGAATTTGGTGTTTGGGATTTTTGATTTGGCACTCAGAGATGGACCGAGAGCGGTGCAACAGGTTGCAAAGATTGAGGCAGAGCAAGACGCGTTTATGTTTGTAGGCCTACTCGTCTCCCAAGTTTTGAAAAAATATGAGATGACGCGAGCAGGAGCGCGAGAGCGCCGCATTCTCAAGCGCTTATCAGATTTGGATATTCAGATGAAAAGTACGAGCGCAGATCCGTGGTTGTTGGTAAAAAACTTTCTGCTACAAGTAGGGAAGATTAAGTAAAACAAACCCGCCAATTTGGTAGTGAAAAAATTGGCGGATGATATAAGAATCTAATCAGCGAGATTATTTGGCGGCAGCAGCGGTCTTGGCAAATTTGACTAAGGCAGCTTTGCGACGAGAAGCGGTGTTCTTTTTGAGAAGACCTTTTTTGACGGCTTTGTCGTATTCGGACTGCGCTTTGGCCATGTTTTCTGGGGTAGGGTTAGACTTGAAAGTCTTCAAGGTAGACTTGATATCTTTTTTGATTTGCTGGTTTTTCTCAGTGCGCTTCACGGTTTGGCGAGCGGCTTTTTTTGCGGATTTAATAATCGGCATCCCGTATTCCTTTGAATTAAAATTAATTTTACTCTCTTTGGGTCATTATACCTGATTTGAATTAAAATGTAAAGAGGGGAACTGGGAAAATGCGGAGTAAAATGTTAGCTAAACATACATGTGAGAATTTTCCATAACAAAATAACCCCTTGAG
>CAZSPU010000010.1:0-36677 GCA_964608555.1 uncultured Candidatus Saccharibacteria bacterium | reverse complement strand
GGCTCGCAATCCACAAAAGCCTTTGCTGTCGCAAGAGGCTATTTTTGTGTCTTGTAAGACAAGTGGTATAATATGAAACATGAAAACATCTAAAGATGCAATCGATGACTATTTGCAGGGCGCTACGATTGATCCGTGTGAATATGACCAGTACGAGCTTGAAAAGTTGGCAGAGTTTCTAGGAGATGAGGAGGCGGATTATTAATATATTAAAAACCGCCTCATGGAGAGACGGTTCTGGAATTGAAAGGTGGGTTAATGATTTATTAATGCGTTAGCCAGGCGCATCGGTGACCAGTTTGGAATAATCAATCGCGTCGGGCGGGTTAATGAAATGTTTATCGGTAAGCTGGATACGATAGGCAATGGCATAGATGTCGTTAATACCGCGGATATTCATGCGCAGAAGACGGAGCAGGTTGGAGGCTTCGGGCCAAATCCCCTCGGCGCGTTTGAGTGTGGGTAAAAGTAACAGATCGGTCTCTACGACGTTTTTGCGGAGCCTATCTTCGGGGAATGAGGCCGACATGGTCATGAGATTGTCGTAACGGTCAAAACCTTTAGCGATGGTGGCTTCGCGACTTTCGAGCAATTCGTTGTAATAGCGGTATTTGAGATCCCATTTCGATTCGTCATCGAAGCGGGAAAGCGACATGTATTTAATACCATTACGAATTACAGAACCGAACGGAAGTTCATTGACCGAGATGCTGGTATCTTCGCAAACGTCATGCAGCAGAATTGTGGCGATGAGCTCATCGGTGATATTGGGATCGTCAATGGATGCGGCGTGGCTAGTCATGCTCAGCGGATGGACAATATAAGGCTGGCCGTCGTGGCGCAGCTGATGCTCGTGGCGTTTGATCATGATGCCGAGAGCGCGAAGACTTTCGTTCATGCGACGACCAATCAAAAAGCCGCGCAGGAAGGTGATGGTCGAGTCGACGTCGCGTAAACGACCAATAAACTTGTCGTTGGGCGGGATAAGGGGAGAGTGTTGCATGTAATCTTCCATGGATTTCATTTAAACATCATCCTTTCTAAAAGTGCGAGTTCGAAACTTACAGGTATTATAACACAAAAAAGAAAAGCCGCCCCTAAAAGAGGCGGCAAGCGGTTGATGGATACGATGTACTGGTCGAGGTTGCTAGGTCAGCATCCGAGCGTTTCTAGAAGCTGTAGAAAGATGGGCTCGAGGGTTTCGTTGTCAAAAATGGGCTTGAGCTTGGAAGTCGAGTTTTTGACAATTTGCAAGACGCGGGCCAACAGGCGGATGTCTTTCATACGTAAATCTTGGAGCTCATCTCGATCGCGCAGGGTTTGATACAAAGTTTCGTGGCCGGTATCGTCAAGCGTAATCGGGAATTTGGCCTCTAAGGTTTCGATGTTGCCATCGTCATAAACGGCAATGGTAATGACAGTGGAAGCCTGGATTTTGCGTCGAACGGCATTAAGATGAGCGGAAGTACTGCGACGTGCAGCTGCGATTTCATTAATTTGCTTTATAAGGCAATTACTTTTCTCGCTGAGTTGATCGAAGGCGGTTCCTGTGGCCTCAATTTGATTGCGTAACTTGTTCAGTTCGTCTTGCAAATCTTTGAGGGCAAAAATACAAGTGCGATGTTCGGCAGAAAGGGTTTTGCTGTTCTGCTCAAGTTGAGCCAAGCGTTCGCTTAAGGTATGCTCCTCAAGAGTGAGAGCTTCAAGTGTAGATATAGGTTCGGTGGAAGGGGAATTTTCTCGACGTTCTTGCCGTTTGTCGCGGCGTTGCTGCTGGGCTTTGCGTTTGCGGTCGGTTTCTTTGAGTGCGTTGATTAACTTCTTGCCGTCACCCGGATTACGCGGGTACAAACCGTTAATGCGTAATTCCAGCGTCGAGATGTCGCAACCGTATTTCTTGCATAAGTCCTGAAAACTGGTTTGGTTCTTGATAGCAATGTGCAGAGTAGCACTGTTTAAACTTTTCAGATCGGGCATGATTTAACCTCCTGTGTGATGTTCGGAAAAGATTTCTTGGGTGAAAATTTCTTGCGCAACGTCTTCGATTAGAGTATCAAGTGTGATAAGGGCTGCGTCGAGATCGGCGCGAAATGCTTCAAGGTCGATCGTGGGGAGGGGAGGACGACCAGAAACGGGGGATTTGGGCGGAGTGCGATTAGATCGCGGGCATTGCAGAAGCGCGTCACGAGTGATAAGCGCATTGGGATGCTCATTGTTGTAGCGTTCGACAATTTGGTCGAGACGCCGGTAGACCGTGGAATAATCGAGGCCAAATTGCGCAGCAATCTGGTAAATGCTGAGACCCTGAGAATGAAGATTAGGAAATGCGTCCATCATTTTTAAGGTTCTTTCATCGTATGACGTTCGGGGCATGATAAAACCTCCTCTGTAAAATTGTCAAAACGAGAATGCTATTATCTATTGTATCACAGAATGTTAAAAATGTCAATATTGACGTAAGGATTTTGGGTAATGATTGTAGAAAATTGCTTGATAAAAGTCTGAAATCGTGTTTTGATTCTGATTATGTTGCATTTGAGAATGGAAACTGAGGAATTAGCATTGACTTTTTGAGAAATGCGTGCTATAATAAGAAGATAAGTACAGTTAATCTTGTGGGTTTATGTTATAATGAAGGTAGAGTAAAAGGATCCTGGTTTTCTAGGCCTTTGTCGGGGTTGATTAGCGGTAGTTTGTTCGGACTGCGTTCAACACCTCGCCCGAGTAAGTTGCCTGAGTAAGTTTATTGCGGGATAGTTTATTAAATTAATATAAAAATGGGAAATAATTATGAATCCGGATGCGTCAAAAGGGGAATCACAGCTACCTAATGCGTTAGATCAAAGGAGTTTGCAAGGGGCGACGATGCCGCCGGAGCAGGCTACACAGGCGCAGAATATACAGATGCCTGGAGGGCCGAACTTGGCTCAGCCACAGGGGGCACAGATGCACGGGGTTCAACTGCAGGGGGTGCAGGAACAAGGGATGCCGGGCGTGGCGATGCCGAATTTGGCTGATGGGCAGAGTATGCAGGGTGCTGCGTCTAATACTGCAATGCCGGGACAAAATGCGCAACAGTCAGTGATGGGTCAGTCAGCGATGGGCCAGCCAGTGATGGGTCAGCCAGCGATGAATCCGCAGGGAATAAATCAGCCAGTAGCGAATATGTCGATGGCAAATAGGGCACTGGATCCGCAGATGGTGGCGCACATGCAGCAGCAAGAGCGGATTCGCAAGCAGGGTAATCGCAAGAAGTTCAAAAAGGTGGTGTTAGTAATGCTGCTGGTGTTGATTTTGGCGGCGGCAGTGGCTGGAGGCGTTTGGGCGTTGATGACGCAGCCGTGGAAGAGCGATAGTAAGACATCGAATGATGATACAAGCGCGAATGTGGAAGATAAAGATCAGAGCAGCGGTCAAGATGTGCCTGGAGGTCAGGTAGCGAATGATCCTGATTGTGCAACTGAGGTGGCGTATATTCCGGAGTTTGTGACGGAGGAGATGTATGAGCAGTATAAACGCAATGGAGAGGCAATGTATGAAGCTCTATCAATGCAGGCACAAGAGTTGCGTGGCATGGGAATGGAAGATGACGCTAGACAGAACGAGGAGATATTGGAAGCATATCGAAAAGACTTAGAGCGTAGTTTTGAAGAATATCGCAATGCTTATTTAGTGCGAAAGGCAACGGGAAGCTATATATGTTTGCAGGATTGGAATGTAAAAATTAAGATCCCAGAAGATCTGAGTAACGTTGAGTATATGATAATGAAAACGCCAGGCGGGGCTGATCAGCTAGCGATTGTGGGGGCAACGGTGGATAATAAACGTGTTAGTTTAAATGATTATGCAAAGCTAGGGTCGACACGACAATTTTTTATGCTTGCGGATGTTTATTGGGTTGATTTTGCGAATGCAAGAAATGAGTGTGGATATGTATATTGTTATCATGGAGGTTTGAAACGGCTATCAGATGAAGAATTATCCTATTTTAAACAAATGGCGGTTTACGAGAATGGTGATTATGGTGTAATGCCTGATAGTATTAAGAGAGGAGAGTTGCTCTTGAACGCATTGGCAACATTTGGTCTACCTGACGATGAAGAGGAGGCGATACGGAAGATAATCAATTTGACAACGGAAATGCTGACGAATCGGGAGAATTATTCGGCGTTGTAGAGGAGTTGTGGTATAATTGCAAGATAAGAATTTAAATAATCAGAGAAAGGATAAAGCCATGGATGAACAAGTACAGAAGATGCGACATACGCTGAGCCATGTTTTGGCGGCTGCGGTGCAGGAGCTTTATCCGACAACACAATTTGGAATTGGCCCGGCGATCGATACAGGATTCTATTATGATATTGATTTTGGTGACGCAAAAGTTTCCGAGACGGATTTGGCGCGTATTGAGAAGAAGATGCGGGGAATCATTGCCCGAAAATGCGTGATGGTGCGTCGAGAAGTGTCGCGGGAAGAGGCTTTGACTTGGGCGAAAGACAATAACCAAAAATATAAGACTGAATTGATTACAGAGTTACCTAAAGGCGAGATTATTAGTTTTTATGATCTAAAGGATCCGAAAACCGGTGATGTTTTGTTTACGGATTTGTGCCGGGGGCCGCATATTGATGATTGGGCGGAAATTGGCGCGTTTAAGTTACAGAGATTGGCTGGAGCGTATTGGCGTGGTGACGAACATCGCGAAATGTTGACGCGTATCTATGGGGTTGCCTTTGCGAAGGAAGAAGAATTGCAAGAATTTTTGCAGCGTCAAGAAGAGGCTAAGAAGCGCGATCATCGTAAGTTGGGTAAAGAGTTAGATTTGTTCTGTTTTTCGAATTTAGTGGGCGCGGGTTTGCCACTGTTTACGCCGCGTGGTACGGTATTGCGCGAAGAATTATCAGAGTTGTCTTTGGGTTTGCGTGGTAAGGCTGGATTCAAGAAAGTTTGGACGCCGCATATTACAAAGTTGGATTTGTACAAGAAGTCGGGACATTTTGCGAAGTTTGGTGATGAGTTGTTCTTGGTGCATTCGCAGGTGAACGGGGAAGAGTTTGCTTTGAAGCCGATGAATTGTCCGCATCACGCCCAGATCTTTGCGTCGAAAGCGCGGACTTATCGTGAAATGCCGGTGCGTTATATGGAAGCTACGACTGATTATCGTGATGAAAAGACTGGTGAGCTGGGCGGACTTGCACGCGTGCGCTCTTTGACGCAGGATGATTCGCACGTTTTTTGTCGAACAACGCAAATTAAGGATGAAATTCAGACTTTGGTGGGGATTGTGCGCAAGCTGTATTCGACGGTTGGAATGAGCAAATTACGCGCGCGGTTGAGTTACAGAGATAGTTCAGATAAGTATCTGGGCGATCCAGAGTTATGGAAGATGGCACAAGCGCAAATTAAAGAAGCAGCGATCGAAAATGGACTAGACTATTTTGAGCAGGAAGGCGAGGCGGCCTTTTATGGGCCGAAGATTGATTTTATGGCCGAAGATGCGATTGGTCGTGAACACCAAGTAGCGACGGTGCAGCTTGATTTTGTGCAACCGGAGCGATTTGAGCTTGAATTTACGAATGAAAAGGGCGAAAAAGAGCGTCCGGTTATGATTCATCATGCTACTTTGGGGTCGATCGAGCGGTTTATGAGTGTCTTTATTGAACATACTGGCGGATGGTTCCCATTGTGGTGTGCTCCTGAGCAGGTGCGGATCTTGACGGTCAATGATCAAGTAGAAGATTATGTTGCAGAGATTGAGAAGATTTTGGCAGAAGTTGAGCTCGATGAGCCAGTGAAACATAATCAATTACGATTTGAGATTGATCGGAGTGACGACAGCTTGGGCAAGAAAATTAAGCGGGCAACCGAAATGAAGATTCCAGTAGTCTTGATCGTTGGTCCGAAGGATGCTGAAGCTCGCGAAGTAAGCGTCCGCACAAAAGATAAAGAAGAGAAGCTGAAGCTGGAGGAGTTGACGAGGTGGCTAAACGAGCAGGCGATGAAGTAGAGAGAAAAGAGCTGGAGATTGGCTAAAGTAATGAGCCGAAACAAGACACTGGTGATTCTGGGGCCGACGGGTAGCGGGAAGACTGGTGTAGCGATTGAAATCGCGAAAGAGATTGAGCAAAGAGCGAAAGATGCGCCGAACGGGGAATTTCGTGGTCTACGAGGGGCAGAAATTATTTCGGCAGATTCGCGAGCGATTTATCGGGGTATGGATTTAGGAACGGCAAAGCCATCTCTACAAGAACAAGCTGGTGTGCAGCATTGGGGGATCGATCTTGTAGAGCCCGGAGAACGTTTTACGGTGGCAGATTGGAAAGCATATGCTGAACAAAAAATTATCGAAATTCGTGCGCGGAAGAAATTACCAATCGTAGCAGGTGGAACTGGCTTGTATGTCGATGCTTTAGTGTATGATTATGGTTTCAGCGAGGAGAATAAAGTGTCTCAGGCTGATCGACAGGGTGATTGTACAAATTTTTTACTCATTGGAATAAAAACTGATCCAGAAGTTTTGCGTGAAAGATTAAAATTAAGGGTGGATAAATTATTTGTTCAAGAACTTTATGACGAGACTAATAAATTAGTTCAGAAATATGGATGGGGAAGTCAGGCTATGAAGAGCAATATTTATCAATTTGCTTGGGATTATCTGACAGGGAAATATAGCTTAGAAGAAGCGAAAAAGTTGGCATTTTATGATGATTGGCACCTTGCAAAAAGACAGATGACGTGGTTTAAAAGGAACAAAAATATTAACTGGTTGGCACTTGCCGAAATTAGGGATTACGTGCTAAAATGTATACAGGATGAGTAAAGAAACTAATACTCCAATAGAAAAATTGTTCGGTTCAAAAACTCGCGCGAAGCTTTTGGAGTTGTTCTTTGCTAATACGAATAAATCTTTTTATGTACGTGAAATTACGCGGGTGATTGAAGAACAAATTAATTCAGTGCGTCGTGAATTGATTAATTTGGAAAGTATAGGGATTATTCGGAGTGAGACTTTCGATAACAAAGTCTATTATGCGGCAAATATGAAAAATCCTTATGCACATGCGTTTCAGGAGATTTTTGGTAAGCGTGAGCCAGCTCAGGCGATGACTCCGCGAGCGCCGATTGTAAAACGTACGCCTTCGAGTAGTTGGGAAGAATATATCCGCCCAGTGGCGAAATATTTGCGGGCGATGGCGCTAATGAATCGAGCGCCTGGGCAAGACGGAATTGATTTGTTGATTATTGGAGATGATCGCACAAAAAAGATGACACGTTGGGCGGAAGTTGTTGAACAAAAACAAGGTAAGCCTTTGAATTATGTGATTTTGGCGCGGGATGATTTTCTATATCGCAAAAGTGTGAAAGATCGTTTCGTGATGGAAATCTTGGAAATGGAGATTTCTGAGTTATATGATCCCGAAGGTATTATAAAAAGTGATAATGTGGCAGAATATTAATAGTGGAGAAAGAAAATGTTTGAGCTTGAGTGTAAGAATCCAGATGAAATTATCCTGACTACGAAGAAGACATCGATTGTTTTTAACGTAGCGACCGAAACAATCAGTGCAAAGTTGGATGTGGGCGACATTGTGGGGCCAGGTGAGTTTGAGATTGGTGATGTGGCGATTCGTGGTATTACGGCTGGAGCAAACAAAACTGTCTATGATGCGGTAGTGGGTAATGTTCATATTGGAATTATTGGTGGAATTGAAGAAGCGATTACGCTTGATGAGCTGGGGATTGCGGATGTTTTGTGTACTTCGTCAGTGCGGGCGGTGCGCGAAATCGAGCCAAAAGTGGTGATTGCTATGGGAAATGTGGATGGAATGGTGACTGACCTGAAGCTAACTCCCCGGGCTGAGCGTAAATATAAGCTAAAAAATCGCGACGCTTTGCCGAGTGCGCTAGAAGTCATTGCGTTAACCTAGGCTGATTATGGGCGAGACGATTTTGTCGATTGTGGTTGTGCTGGGGGTGATTCTGTTTTCGATGGTTTTGCACGAACTCGCGCATGGCATCGTGGCGTATTGGCTGGGGGATGATACGGCTAAGAATGATGGGCGCTTGACTTTAAATCCTTTGAAACATCTTGATCCAGTGCTTTCGATTGCGATGCCGTTGATGATGCTAATGTTTGGTGGTGTGGTGTTTGGGGGCGCGAAACCGGTCCCAGTTGATTCGCGAAATTTGAAATTTGACCCTTGGGGAATGACGCTAGTGGCGATTGCAGGGCCTTTGACGAATTTTTTGATTGCGTTAGTGTCTTTTCTGATTGGATATTGGACGGGATTGTTAGATGCGGGCGGGGTTGTAGGAATAATTTTTCAGCAATTAGTTTTAGTTAATTTAGGTTTTGGTGTTTTTAATTTATTGCCGATTCCGCCGCTGGATGGATCTAGAGTGGTTTATGCGATTGCGCCGGATCCAGTGCGCGATGTGATGGAAAAAATGGAAAGTTTTGGGATTGTAATTGTAATGATTTTGGTAGTAGTGGCCCCAACTTTATTGTCTAGTATCATGGGAAATGCAGTGTATGGGATTTTGACGGCGTTTTATTGGTTGGTCGGCGTACGTTAAACTGGTACAATTACTTCTATTTCGGAGAACTATGGTATAATAGAGGTAGCCCCAGTGGCGGCATGATTTTCCTGAATAATCATGTTAGAGGGATTTCGTGGCATTACTTCCGTGGAAGTGACGCATAAGAATTTACCCACCTTGTATATACTACAGGGAAAACATCGTTACTGGGGTCTAAGGATTAGTAAATTTTGTCGAGGTTATACAGAGAGTGACTTCGGGAGAACTTATTAAATAAAGATTTATTTAGGTGAAGAAGTGAAACAAAGAATACGAGTTGCTGGTATTGTGCAAAATGAGCGTGAGGTGCTGATCATGAAGCGCGTGCAGGGGCGCGTGGATGGAGTGCCAACATGGGAATTACCAACAGGCAAGATTAAATTTGGTGAACAGCCCGAAGAAGCAATAGATCGAATGCTCGAAGAGTATTTGGGGATTGAGCTGACAGAAAAAACCGAATTGAAAGATGTGATCACTTTTTTGGCGCCACGTGGTTCTAGCCAGCTTAGCAATTTATATATTATATATAATGTTAAGTTGCCAAAGGAGAAAAAAATCACTCCACGTGAGCGTTATACTGCGTACAAGTTTATTAAACCTGAAGAGTTAGGGAATTATTGTCTGGATGAGGCCAGTTTGGTGGCGCTGGAGATTGAGGGCCGAGATAATGGCAAGACTCATTACAAAGAAGTGGCACATAGCGCGACGGTTTATGTCGATGGATGTAGTCGGGGAAATCCTGGCCCTTCAGGGATTGGTTATTACATCGTGGGCGAAAATGGTGCAACTTTGGCGTGTGGTGGCGAGTTTATCGGTTTTGCCACGTCTCGTGTAGCGGAGTATTATTCTTTGAAGGAAGGATGTGAGCAGGCGATTGCTCTAGGATTGCGCTCAGTGCGGTTTGTAAGCGATAATCTGATGATGGTAAACCAGATGAAGGGCATTTACAAAGTTAAAAATCGTGATCTGCTGCCAATTTATGATGATATTCAAGAGTTATTGAAGAATTTTGATGCTTGTGCTTTTACGCACGTAAAGCGCGAACAAAATACAAAAGCTGATGCACAGGCGAATTTAGCCGTAGATCGGCAGTTTTCGGAATAAACTGGATTAACTTGGAATTTTTGAAGATATATGCTATAATTTGATTGAGCTTGAAAGGCAATCGCTTAGGGTTCTAAGAGGAAAGTCCGGGCAGCACAGGACACGGTAGTCGCTAACGGCGACCGTTCGTAAGAATAGGGAAAGTACCACAGAAACAAAACCGCCTGGTACCCCATAGTTGTTAAGGGTAATGTTTGTATTGTTATTGAATAGAAAGTAGATTTGGATGCGACTTACTCAAATGATTTAGGAATAAGTTCTAAAAAGAGCTCTGCTTGTATAATTAGAGTAGCATTGACAATTATGGGGTATCAGGTAAGGGTGAAAAGAGTGAGGTAAGAGCTCACAGCAACAGATGGTGACATCTGTTTGGTGGCAAACCCTACCGGCTGCAAGGAGTGCTGGATACCTTGGTCCGAGGATGCACGCTCACCGCTTGAGCTATGAAGCAATTCATAGACTAGATAGATGATTGCCCGCGGTTTCGAGAGAAAACGCGACAAAACCCGGCTTATTGATAGCTCAAAGACCCGCTTCGGCGGGTTTTTAGGTTTGTGATAATAATAGTTTTTTTTGGGGGGGCTTACTGCGCTTAGGGTTGCGGTATGGCGGTTGTAGTTGGGGCTTGCGACATCAAGGGAACTGTTTTGTGCAAGTATATATTACGGTCTGATAATTTGCGGTTTGCTATATGGTTTAAATATTTTGTTCGAGCAAGCCTGTTTTTGTGATCAGTTGGCGTAGTTGGTAGTTTGCTATGCTGGGGGTGCGGTATGGTGATAGTAGTTGGGGTTTGCTGCGCAGGGGGTGCGGTATGGCGGTTGTAGTTGGGGCTTGCTGTGCAGGTTAAAATATTTTCGAGCAAACTTGTTTTGCGAATGGTTAGTATACTTGGTGGTTTGATGTAGGGTAGTTTATTGTTCCTTAAAAAAGTTCTCAAGCTTAAGCCTGAGAACTTTTGTATATATAATATATAAGAATATATAAGTTTAGAAACTTATTTAACTAAACCTTTTTTCTTGAGCGTACGAAGAGTTGATGCTGCAACATTAACTTTAATCTTGCGGCCGTCAACAACTAATGTTTTTTTCTGAACATTTGGTTTGAAAACCTTGCGGGTCTTGCGTTGTGAGAAAGAAACATTATGGCCGTACATCTTGCCTTTACCGCTGATTTCACAGATAGCCATTATTTCGTCTCCTTTACGGTATTAACGATTGCCTTGAATGCTTCAGGCTGATTGACGGCAAGCTCAGAGAGAATTTTGCGGTCGATAGTAATATGGTTTTGCTTGAGGCCAGCCATTAGCTGAGAATAGGATAAACCCAATTCGCGTGAAGCATTATTGATGCGGGTAATCCAGAGAGAACGCAAATCGCGCTTACGATTGCGACGATCACGATACGAATAGCGTAACGATTTGATGACACCTTGTTTTGCAAGACGGAAGCTACGAGTGCGATAATGCTGCATCCCCTTGGCGGAGTCTAAAATTTTCTTATGTTTTGCCCGAGCAGGCACACCACGTTTTACTCTCATTTTAAACTCCTAATGCAGTTTTAACGTTTTTAGCGATTTTACCCTTGACGAAAGCAGCAGTCTTCATGTTGCGCTTGCGGGCTTTGGATTTCTTGGCAAGGATATGGTTGCCGTAGGCACGCTCACGAGCGAGCTTTCCAGAGCCAGTAATTTTGACGCGCTTGGCTGTGCCTTTGTGCGTTTTTAACTTTGGCATAGAGATTTATTTCCTTTAGTTGTAGTTAATGTTGACTATTTTGCAATGGTCAACAGTTAATATTAATTAGAAAGTGCAATCAGGGAACCTTGAAAGTAGGAAATTACTTTTTTCGTATTCCGACTGATAAGTTACGGCCTGCAAATTGTGGTTTACCTTCCTGAGTAATTGCAATATCTTCAGAAATAAGAGCAATGATCTTGTCGAGAATAACTTGGCCAAGTTCTTTGTGCGCCATTTCGCGACCACGAAAGATGACCATGATCTTGACTCGATCGCCGTCTTCTAGAAAACCTTTAATTTTGCGGACTTTGATATTAAGGTCGTTGTCACTGATTTTAAGGCCAATTTTCATTGTTTTGAGCTCTGATTGTTTTTCGCGAGCTTTTTTACGATTTTTGGCTTCTTCTTTCATCTTTTGGTATTGATATTTACCCCAATCGATGACTTTGACAACTGGCGGTTCGGCATTAGCCGCTATTTCGACTAAATCGACACCTTGTTCTTTGGCGAGCAGTTGCGCTTCGCGGCTCGACATAATTCCGAGCTGCTCTCCATTAGATCCAATTACGCGTACTTGTGGATAACGAATTTCTCCGTTTAATTTGGTGCGTGATGTTTTACTAATGGTAGGCTTCCTTTCGTTAATTTTGAACTTCTTTCATTATATCAAAACAGAGAGTATAATACAAGGGGTTTAAGAGAAGAAAGTGTTTTTGTTCTATAAAATATTGTGTGCCAGCAAGAATATTGTGCGTCAAGACTTACGGCTGTGCATTGAGCGAAGAGACTATTCTTCTTGTTGTATGAAAGACTACGCGTAAAATCTCATAGTCATGCATCGAGGAGAAGAAGCTTTTTCCTGCTACACAAAATGCTGCACTTCAGGATTTATGGCTGTGTATTGAAGCGAAGAAGTTGTCTTTTTGTTGTATAAAATAACTAAATAGAGAATAGAGTGCATGATGATGAGCGATAGCGCATATAATAAAGATATTGTTCGTTTGATAATAATTTTGTTCAGCTTCTAAAAAATGTGTACAGAGATTTTTATTTTATACTATGTCGCAGAGAAATGGCTTCACAAATGTGTTCAGACTTGATATTAACGCTCTGATCAAGGTCGGCAATGGTACGGGAAACTTTTAGGATTTTAAAATAAGAACGTGCCGATAGATTAAGTTTTTCGGATGCGTTGCGTAGAAGTTTTAGACTATCATTTTGGAGCTGTAAGTTATCAATAATTGATTGAGATGAGAGATTGTTGTTAAAAATCTTGTACAGTGGTAGCGTGCCTTTTGTCTTTCCATACAATCTAATATGTTATTTTTGACAATATCGTGTTCGATATGGCTGTCTTTGGTAGTGGTTTTTTGGATAAGTTCATCTGTATTAGTTTTTTCGACATTAATGATTAAATCGATTCGATCGAGAATTGGCCCGGAAATTTTTTCTCGGTATTTTTGAATTTGAAGCGGACTACAGGAGCATTCATGTTTTGGGTCGTTGTAATATCCACATGGACAGGGGTTCATGGTGGCAATTAGCATGAAATCAGCAGGAAAAGTGGTTTTTTGATTGGCGCGGGAGATGGTAATGATTTTATCTTCTAGGGGTTGGCGAAGACTCTCGAGAACGTTGCGAGGGAATTCTGGCAGTTCATCGAGGAATAAAATGCCACAGTGCGCTAAGGAAATTTCGCCTGGGCAGATAGTGGTACCGCCTCCTAATATCGATACAGGGCTGGCAGTATGATGTGGAGATCGAAACGGTCGCTTAGTCAGGACATCTTGCTCTGGATTATCGAGGGCATGGATTTTTGTGATTTCGATGCTTTCTTCTGGTGTTGGCGGCGGTAAGAGATTTGCTGCTACTTTTGCAAGCATGGTTTTGCCAGCGCCTGGTGGTCCAGAAAGTAGAATATTGTGATGACCTGCGACTGCTATGGCGAGAGCGCGTTTTGCTAAACTTTGACCGATAATTTGGTCTAAAATTGGAAGGTTATTAGAGACAGTAGTTGAATAGTTATCTGTTTCTGTAATTATGACACTATGCTTAGCTTTAGGAGGGTTTGTTAGAATCGCTGGGGTAGCAGATGTGTTTATGGTTAAATTTTGTGTACTATCTTGGCTGTGACTATCAACAGGCTTGTTGGCTTGAGAAGGAAACTGTTGAGCCAATGTTTTAGTATTTCTAACAACATTTGTAATGGGTCGAATTTTTTGTAGATGTAAAATTAACTCAATCAGAGTATTTACACCGATAATTTTAATGTCTGGTATGAGTTGAGCTTGAGATAGATTATCAAAGGGAACATATACTTCTTGAAAATGGTTGAGCTTGGCAATTTCAACAATGTTGATAATGCCGCGAACGGCCTTGAGATGACCATCTAGTGATAATTCGCCTACAAAGAGCTTATCCGCAGTTTCGGATTGTAAAAGATGTTTGGCGAGGATGAGAATGTTCAGGGCGATTCCGAGATCGAGATGAGAGCCTTGCTTTAATAATTCAGCGGGAGCAAGATTGATAGTAACTTTTTTATTGGGAAAGTTGAAGCTAGATTGGGCAATCGCTGAGCGCACTCGCTCCCGTGCTTCAGAGATAGTCTTGCTGGCCATACCAACAATATTAAAAGCAGGTAGGCTTTTGCTGATATTACCTTCTATTTCAACGATATTTCCGGAATAGCCATTAGGGATGGCTGAATAAATTTTTGCAATCATAGCGATCAGTGTAACAAAAGATTTCTGAATTTAGCAAGCATAAGCGAGATTGTTTGAATTTGTACCTGTTTTTGTAATTGTAACAACAATTTGAACAAATAAATTATGAGATTAAAAAGCTTATTGTTAAAGATTTTAATAGCGAATTATATCTGTATGTGTATTATTTACATTTTTTCAGAGATTAAGATTGCATAAACGGATTATCTATGGTAAAATGTTTACAGTTGGGGCTGACAAAGCTTAGACGAATTATTAACAGATATCAAGCACGTCGAGTGATACCGTAAGTATTATAGAATAAGTGCAAAAAACACTTCTAAGCATGTGCTTTACGCACCTGCATTTGCTTAAGATTTAATTTAAGCTGGTCTGAAGCCAAGTCTCCGTAGGCTGAAGATTATCATACAACGGTGATAAGAGATGGGAATTGATCTTCCCAAATCCGACAATTTATTGATCAGGGCGCCTGAAGTTTTGTCTTTTGCAGCTCCAGGGGTTTGCCGACGAAACAAAAGACTATGCGTGTAGAATGGTATCGTGGAGATTTTTCGGACCCGGAGGCAGTATCCGGCAGCTCCACCAATTTATGGCCCGGTTGGGGCTTTTTTGTTGGTTTGTTTGTTGTATAAAATAAGTTATCATCTTGTGGCTTCGTTTTTCTCTCTGTAGGGATAATCACTGTTATAATGTTGTATAAAATAATTAACTAGGTTATGCCATCGATAATCTCATTTTTAATGATGTGTGCGGGGATGCGGATAACTCACGAACGGATAGATGATGATTTTGAGTAGTAATTGTGGTCTGTTGTCGAAAAAACATAATTAGCTTAGATAAGAAGTAATGGTTTAGGCCAAATTGTTGTATAAATGTTAGGTATGCTATCTAGTGGGATGTGATTTTTTTGAATTGGCATTGCAGATTGATTGCTAGGCTCAAAAGTAAGTTGTATAGCGACATTGTAGATTTGAATTTTGTTGTAAAAAACCTTGTTGTGAAAAATACTGAATTAGCTATGTTGACATTGAGAAGTTTGAGTAAACATATTTTGCATTTGCTGTTGTATAAAATATAAAATCAGATTAATGATGAGGATTGATGAAGAGATAAATAAGGATTCAAGTAGAGATACGGGAGGGAATGTGAGCAAGGATATAAGATAATGAGATTAATAATGTATCTATGAAGGAATATAGAAAAAGGATATAAGTAGGGGCGTAAGAGAGATATGGAAGGAATATAAGAGAAATATAAAATGGACGTGAGAGGGAATAAGAGAGATGTGAGAGTGTGGCGGTAATGGGATGATCCTGTATTGGCGCAGAAGGAAATGGAAGCTAAGGACTGGTGCTAATAGGCCTTTATTTTGCCCTAGAAGGTCAATGAAAACATAAACATGAGTAATTATTGTGACTGGAGAATTGCATCGCTAGAAATGGCTGTGAGAGGGCAATTTTGGCTGATATAGATTGCGCAGGGTGATTTTGTAAATTTTTAAAAAAGTGTCATAAATTTCTCTACTTTTCGTGTAATAAAAACCCATAGTTGCAGGATTTTGGCTACAAAATGGTTGTGGAAAACTTAAATAAAAATTATAAAAAATTTGTTCAAAATGATGTTGACGTAAGCATTTTTTGGGAGTATTATGGAGATAGTTCATGAATACAAAATTTATTCAGGAACTCAAAAATAAACATAGTCCAAAAAACTCCACACTCTACAGAAGACCGGTTTTCCTCGCAGTTACTGGTCTTCTTCTTTTCTTGTATGACATAAATTAGAACATCTTTTTAATGGTCTCGCAGTGAGGCCTTTTTTGTGAATTCACAATGACAATATAGTTTGCGTAGTACACGGGCTTAATATAGTCTGCAATTTGAAGATTCCAATTCGAAGCTGAGGTTGCGTTAATGTGCGACATACGTATATGGCTATACTCATCAATTAGAAGTGCCATGTCATCTAGCGTTGGGTTAATGCGCTAAATGCGTATACAGCTATACATAGGCAAGGAGAAAATGAGTAATACCACTATTGGGTTAATGTAGCGGTGTATGCGTAGCTGTGTATTGATCGATTCTTAAGCATTATTCGAGTAGTTACGTTAATGTGCGACATGTACGCACGTCTATCTTCGCTATATTAGCTAATACTGTTTTAAAGTTGATGTCAGTATGCATAAAAGATGAATATAAGGTTAACTAGTTTCAGGATTTAATATTTAAGAGTTTTAATACCTAACATCTCTAAGTTATTTTATAGACGAACATTGCATACCGTGCGATAATGGCTTGTATCAGTCTAACCTTTAGTCAAGATGGGGGAACAGATAATCTTAGGGACAGAATAATACAAGGGTTTATATCGGCCTAGTATGTTGTTCGTCCAGATACAAATAGTGGGGGTTGCATTTGGCGCTGACCTACAATCAGACATGATTATATTCAGCCATAGTCTACAGATAATTATTAGCTATACTTAGCTATGACTTACATACAGTTGTGTTCTACTGGTAGCTATGAGCTACATTCAGCTATGGTATAGATGTAGTTCCAATACAATATTAGCTTGTGCGAGGTATAACATATGAAGATTGGAGAGGCTATATGCTAGTGATAATTGATGCTCATTTGGATCAAGTCTGATGCTCTGCAGTTTAGTACAGGGTAGTCTATTTGACGCTTAGCCAAACTGTTTGCCGATATATCTACGTTACTGCGAGGTATTTGCATAATATATCAGTATTAGAGTAATGCTTATTCAATAATATTCTTGTTCAATCTTGGAGGGCGGGGAATTAACGGGTAAATGTTGTATGGATAACAACCTTTGCACAAAATCCATTGTTAAGATTACAATATTTAGTTTGGGCTAGTGCTAAGATTTGTTGTAAAACTTACTATGTAAATTCTACTACAATAGTTAATCTAGTGTTATCGTTGTATATATTACAACACATAAAGTGGGAGAATTAACAGAGTAGAATTGGCGTTTGTTGTGTAAAATACAACATATTTTGCTGAAAAACTATTGAACTTTTAGCATAAACGTGATATTCTAAGGACAGTCCAAGCCAATATAAAAACGGACAAACAAAAACGTAACTTAAAAATATAAATGTAGTTATATGCGGGCGAAAAGGTAATTTCTAGCCATAAATTACACTTTCTAGGAGTTACCTAAAGCCTGCAGGATGACTGCGAGTTTCTATGGATGTTGGAGCTAATGTTTTCTAAAACTATTTATAGTTGGTAGTGTGAGTTTACTTATATTACTGTGAGAATAAGAGGTTTTAGCGTTCTAGGAGGGAATTGAGAAGAACTTTATCCTGAGCATTAAGCTTGGAGGTGAAGTTGAATCGAGATTCTCAAACGTTTCATGATGCGTATAATTGTCGCGTTTTAGCGAACTTTATCAGTGATTGATAATGTTTTACGTATTCATGGCCGTATGCAGAAATCCGTAACAGGGAATCTAATTGGACGTCGGGCCGGTATCGGAGCTTTTAAGCTTCTTGATACGCCCGGTCCAAGGTAGATTTTTCTGCAAGGCGAAAACTGTGGTTGAATTTTATCGTACTTTGAAAACAAATATATAAACAACCGAAAACAGTTTGGACGTATGTTCCACCAAGTGTGGAGCGATCAATCGAGAGATGGGAATGAATTGTGGCCTAAAGTAATATATTATATCGCCAGATAATTCACCCATTTCTCCCCTGGTTTTAAAACCGGGAATGAAAATGGGCAGAGATTGCCCTCTAAAACTGTTGACTAAATTTTTTAATAGGGGTGCCGTATTAGGGAATTAGGAGACAGATTCTTGTAAGAGGTAAGCAAGTACTTGAGCAGATTATGTCTGTGTTTGATGTGACCTTTGAGTAGTTTTGAATGAATTGCTGAGGTACTTGCTTATGGATGTTGTAAGAATTACTACATCTGATGTCGGTGAGGTGCGTGATTAGATTGAAGATTTCTGAAAGTGTCTGAGTAGATGTGAACTAGATGCAGTGATAGGCCGATATTGACGAGCAAGAAGAGGTTAATAAGCGCTGGTGATTGATTCATCGGCGCATTTTGCTGCTCTGGGAGAGTACAACCGAAAAGGGGTATTCTAAACAATGTATCTGAGAGGGTTGTCTGGAGGAGGTTGAATTTGCGGGGTTTGGGCTGGTAATTCTTGGTGGCGAGATTACTAGGTTGAGTTTTATTGTAACAGATATAGTACTTCAGTGGTTTCGGTTTTGATGATCTGCCGGAAGCCGTAGATAAGTGATTGTGCTTTGTGAATGTGTTGTTTCAGGTGTAGGAGTTGAGAAAATAGAGGTCAGTATTTTAAAGCAATGCGGTGGATAGTCATTGTGAAGATATGATATAATAAGGTTATGCCAAAACACTTGTTTTCAGTTTTGAGTTTGCTTGCCGCGGTGGTTTTATTAGTTTTATTATTTTTGACAACACCAGCGGAGGTTGGCCCGCTAGGGGTGTTGGTGTTTTTTGTGGCGGTATATGTCTTGGTTTTTGGGTTCGCTTTGGTTATGGTTAAAATTATTACTCGGCTATCTGGACGGAGAATCAATAAAAAAACATATTTATACAGTGCCGTGATCGCTTTTGAGCCAATTATGATGTTGTTAGCGCAGTCTTTGGGCTCTGTCAGTTGGTGGTCCGTAGGATTGATGGTGGTTTTCGGGTTTTTGGCGTGTTTCTTGATTAGTAAGCGCTTATAATGATGGGTTTACAGGGGCGTTGACATAGTGAATAAAATTTTTGAACAATTTGATTGAAGCATGATATAATACGCTTATGGATAATAAATCGCTAGGTCGTGGTAAAATTGATGCGCAGTCTATGACAAAAGAAATAGATGAAGCTACGGATCGGATGTTGGGTTTGACGAGAGACGGTGAAAAGACTGCGATGAATCGCGGTCGGGCGCGCCAGACGGAGCTTTTGAATGCAGCGGGACGGCCAGGTTTGGCGCAGCGAATTGGTGGGGCGGCGATGGGTATGAATGGTGTAGCCGAACGGTTTGATGCTTCGTCCAGACGACATGATTTGCCTGATGGTAGGAACGGTTTCTCTCACGAAGGGCGCGATTTTATTCGTGAGGGAAATAATTTTTCCTCTGGAGAGGGTAATTCAGCGGTTGCAGATGCTCAAGCAGGAGATCGGCGACAGGCGCCTAATGTGCTGGTTCAGTTGGGTGATAGGAGGCCTAATCTTGGCGTACAATCTAATAATTTGAACACGTCTAATTTGAGAATGTCGGGTATGGGCGAGCAGGCGGGCGGCGGGCGGCAGGCTATTTATTTGGATGCAGTGGGAAATAATGTTCCAGTCAAGGAGCGGGAACAAATTAATCTAAGCAATCAAGAGTTGAAAGATAAAGTTGCGAAGGAAAATGGCTATTTTCGGAGTGCAGAACAGGGGCAGAATTTAGTAGGGGCTGAGTCCCCGCGCCAAATTCGCGAGCGGAAAGCGGATGATTTGAGCGATTTGAAGGATGAAGAGAGCGGATTTTTGACTAAGAATCAAGAACGTTTGCGTAAAGAAGTGGTTGATGAGATTAAAGAAGAGATTAATCAGACAGTGGCGAACCCGCGTAATTTAGAAAATGCGTGGTTTATGGGGATGACGAAGATGTTGCGGACCTCTTATAATCGTAATTTTGGAGATCGTAATTAAGTGGTGTGGATAGTGAGCCTGTTGGCGATAGTAATCATAGTGGCGGCGATCGTTTGCGCGGTAATTTTGAATGGGCGCAGGGAAGCGAAGGATTATGAACGTGGTCTAAAGATGGTGCCAATGTTGATTCATTTGCCACCTTCGACGGATGATATTAACGGTGGTGGTCGTGATGAGCGTGATGTGACGAACGAGGCGTTGAGTCAGGCCCAGGTGATGTATTCGATTATTGCTTCGACGGTGACGAAGGGGTTCAAGAGTCGAGTATTTGGGCAGCGTCATATGTCTTTTGAGATTATTGCGGCAAATGGTTTAATTAAATATTATGCAGTGGTGCCGGCGGTGATTACGGAGACGGTGAAGCAGGCAGTGATTTCGGCTTATCCTTCGGCACGCCTGGAAGAAATACAGCCAGATAGTATTTTTGGGGAAGATGTGACGGTTGACCAGATTGCGGGTGGGGAATTGACGCTGAAAAAGGAGTTTGTCTATCCGATTAGTACTTATGAAGAAACGCAACGCGATGCGAGTTTAGCAATTTTGAATGCTATGTCCGGCACAAAGGAAAATGAAGGCCTAGCGATACAAATTTTGTTCAGGCCAACTGATGGTGCTTGGACAAAAGTTTCGGACGAATGGACACAAAATTTACAGAAAGGTAAGAAAAATAGTCATGTGGGTTCAAATTTTGTAGACAGTATCGGAAATTTGATCAAAGACGTGGCAGTGGCGTTTTGGCATCCGCCTGAAGAGCACGCAAAAAGTCAGTCGGAAAATGGCTTGTCGAATTTGAAACAGGAAGAAATTACGGCAATCGAGCAAAAAACAAAGTTTCCAGGTTTTGAGACGTTGATCAGAATTGTGGCAAGTTCGAGTAATAAATCACGTTCAGAAGCAATGCTGGGGACGGTGGTGGCTTCGTTCTCGCAGTTTGAGTCGCAAAAGTTTAATGGTTTTAAATACGAAGCGCAGAGAGATACGAAAAAGTTGGCTGTAAATTATGTGTTCAGATTCTTTCCGCGTAGTAATCGAACAACTATTTTGAACAGCGTAGAATTGGCCTCTGTTTTTCATCTGCCTTCCCAGAATGCCATTCCGACTTCGCAAGTTGAGCGTCAGGCAATTAGACAAGTTGAAGGTCCGGCAAAATTGGCTACGGAAGGTGTGATCCTAGGGGTGAATGAGTTTAGAGGTGAACGCAAGGAAATTAGATTATCCGATAATGATCGACGCCGCCATACTTATGTAATTGGTGCTACCGGTATGGGTAAATCGGTATTGCTGACGAATATTGCTTATCAAGATATGTTGGATGGGCGAGGTTTTGCCTTCATCGACCCGCATGGTGATGCAGCGGAACTTTTGATGAGCAAAGTGCCAGAGGATAGAATTGATGATGTGATTTATTTTGATCCGGCCGATATGGAGCATCCGGTGGGGATGAATATGTTTGAGTTTACATCTGATGACCAAAAGGACTTTATCGTGCAAGAGGGGATTAACATGTTGCAGAGCTTGTTTGACCCGAGCAACCAAGGATTCTTTGGCCCGCGAGGGCAACATATGTTCCGCAACGCTGCGTTATTATTGATGGCAGATCCGAACGGGGCAACTTTTATTGACATTCCGCAATGTTTTACGGATCCGGAATTTGTGAAAAGTAAATTAAAATACGTGACGGATAAGGCGGTTTATGATTATTGGACGAAAGAATTTCCAGCTTCGCAGAAATCGAATGATGCTGGGGAAGTGATAACCTGGTTCACGTCAAAGTGGGGGCCATTTTTGAGTAATACGACGATGCGGAATATTTTGGGTCAAACCAAAAGCGGTTTTAATATTCGCGAAATTATGGACAGTAAGAAAATATTTCTTGTGAATTTGTCAAAGGGGCGCTTGGGGGATATTAATTCGCAATTATTAGGTATGATTTTGGTGATGAAATTCCAGGCGGCAGCCATGAGTCGTGCAGATATTCCGGAGCATGAACGTCAAGATTTTTGTCTCTATGTGGATGAGTTTCAGAATTTTGCGACAGAGAGTTTTGAGAGTATTTTGTCTGAGGCTAGGAAGTACCGTTTGAACTTGATTTTGGCGAATCAGTTCATGACGCAGTTAACAGATAAGATTCGAGAGGCGATTTTGGGTAACTGCGGTACGATTATGGCAGGGCGCCTAGGTGTGACGGATGCGGAGCTGATGGAGAAGGCGTTTCAGCCGGTGTTTAATGCCGAAGATTTACATAAGCAGGGGAATTTCCAAGCCATTGCTACGGTGATGATGTTTAATCTACCTTCGGCGCCTTTTACGATGAGTTTGTTACCGCCGATGGGCGAAGCGAATCCACAACTGCTTGAAACGATGAAGGCTTACTCGGCGGCCAAGTTCTCGAAGACGCGCGAGGAGGTAGAAGCAGAGATTCAACAGCGCTGGAAGGCGGAGAAGAAAGATATGCGCGCAACAGAGAAGAGCGGGGATATGGGGCCGCTAGGGAAGCTTGAAGAAGTACAAGCAGAACCGGAAACGGGTGGATTCTTGGAAAATTGGCGTCGCAAGAAGCAGAAATTGCAGGAGCAGCGTAAGGGTGACGGGCAGGATTTGCTTGAGGTAGATGGTAATAAAGGCGATGAGCTGGCAAAGGATGTGCCGAAAAAGGCGCCTGAGCCGCATTCAGAGGCCTCAGAAGGGGCATTTACAAGAATGAGCGGTATGGAGCAAGGTAAGCACATTAAAGGCTTTGAAGAGGACGAGAAGGCCATTAGAGAGCAAAATGATCGAGAAGATCAAGATGATGGTAATGAGAATAGTCGGGCCGATAAGACGGATGGCGACGAAGGCAGTGGAAGTGAAGGTGATAGGAGTAAAGATGACGGAAACGGAGGCGGAAATGACGAAGATGAAGATGAAAATGGTGGGAATGAAGGTGAAAATGGCGGTGCGGATGGAGAAAATAGTGGCGGAAATGGCTATGATGATGGAGATAATGAGGATGAGGCGGTCTTCAAGATTCGGAAGAAACGGAAAAAGATTGTGTTTGAAATTTCGTTTGGGTGTGAGTTGCCAGCGTTTTGCTCGATAGGGGCAGTGTAGATGGCTGAGGGTTGGCTTAGGTGATCTTGGTTAATTTGATTAGAATAAAGTGATTATACTTGTAAGGATAGAGATTCAAAAATGAAGAAGGAACACGGGCAAGATTTGGGGTCGGATTTGCAAAAGAAGGCGAAGGTGCAGGTTTTTGATGATTCGGATTTGAAGAATTTTAAGGTAAATTATAATACTTATGATTCTGAGGAGACGGATGATAATTCTGATGAAATGGCCAATAGTTCTAATGGAAAAGTCGATAGTTTGGATGAGGACGCTGGTAGCTTTGATGGCGTTGGTGGTAATACTGATGAAGTCGATGGTGGTTTGAGCGAGGATTTTCAGAGGTCGGAAGATTTGATGGTGGACGATTCGATGACTGAGCCAGATGATTTACTGGTTGAATCCGATAATTTGACGATTGAGCCAGATAACGATCAAAATCTTACAAGCATAAGCAAAAATGGAAAAAGAGCCCATGCAGAGGCTTCAGAAGGCCGATTAAAAAATAAAGACGATATGAAGGGCGGGTTGAAAGAAACGCTCGTTAAAATGGAAGATAATGGCCCTAGAGCGCAATACGATAACCATAAGAGAGATGAAAAGACGGTATCGCGGGGCGCTGGAAGTGCTTTGGCGCGTGGGAATGGCCATGTTATTGGCGAGGATGAAGCGAAAGTTTTGTTGGAAAAGGCTAAGCTTGAAACAGAAGCGAATCTGAAAAATAAACATTCTCAAACTAAGAAAATTATAACCGTAATCGTGATTGGTCTGATTGTGATTGCAGTGGCAAGCGTGGGGGTGTGGCTGTTCAGGCAAGGGCATCAAAATGAAAATAAGACGGAGAGTAATGTGGGGCAGAGTTCGAAGCAGGAATCGGCAGGGAATGTGAATGTCAAAACCGAGTCGCAGGTGGTGGAGCTGCCTAAAAACGATGAAGAGGTGCTGCGTCTGTATAGTACATTTGCGAATTTGAGTGATGGGTTGAGTTTCTTTTACGAAAATGAGTTGCAGCGGCCAGATCAGGCGCATTTGACGCGGCTGGGAATAGTTTTGAATAATATGGATATGGTTGGATGCCGAATGACCGATGAAGGCGACCTTGAGCGGCGGTATGGTGAAAATTATGCTGATCTTAAGAATGATGCGGAGGTTGATTTGACAAGATGTTTTGATGGTGAGCAGGTAAGGGAGAAAGCGCGGGAAATTTTTGCGGAATTACCTCAGTTTGATATGGCGATGGTGGCGCCGGGAGCTCCTTTGGCTGATCGCACGGTGCCAGCTCAGCATATGCTTTGGGCTTATGATAAGGAGGCGGATGAGTTTTACTCCTATGGTACGGAGGTTGATAATTGCTTCCATTACATACGTCAGCTTTATAAGGCAGAAAAAGATGACAAGCATATCTACTTATACGAAAAAATTATCTATCAGATTTGTTATCCCGGCGAAGAAGTAGATGAAGCGGGTATAGTAATTGAGCAGACTGATGATGAGATGGGTGTGAAAGGTAGCGATGTGCTTAACGGGGAGAAATTTGCAGAGTTTGAGGATCAGGTTGACAGTTCGGAACAAGCTGGTATGATTGAGCACATTAAGTGGACGTTCGTCAAGAATGCTAACGACAACTATGTGTTTGAAAAACTAGAAGAAGTGACTGAAGATTAAAACATCGGTTAGGATGCAGATTTTGTGAGGTAGTTAAGGTGCTGCCTTTTGGTTGCTGCTTTTCAGCTACTGTAATAGAACTTGCTGTGTAGCGTAGGTTTGTCGTATGGTGTTTCGGATTTTCTTGGAGTTTGTATGCCATATAATTATGACGCTTTGTTTTAACTTTTTTAAGGAGACTTGTCGCAGAGTTATAGTATTTCGTCTTAGCTTTTGAGGGGGTTGTCTCAGAACTGTGCTGCTTTGTTTTAACTTTATTGAAGGGATCTGTCGCAGAACTGTACTCCTTCGTTTTAGTTAATAGCTCTGATCGTGTGATAAATTTGGCGGCATGTATTGCTGGTTAAAAATTTTATAACGAGACTAAATTAGGTTTGTCGGGAAGGTGATTTTGCGTTAAAATAGGCATAATTGGTATAAATTGGGTTAAGAGAAAAGGAATAGTCTAGCTATGGGCAAGGAGGATGAAAAGTTATTTCAAAAATTGGAAAATAACTTGGATGAAATTAAAGATGAGACGGCGGCAGGCACGAAAATTGAGGAGAAACAGGAACAAGTTGCAGTGAGCTCGGGAACTAAGATTGAGGGGCAACAGGAACAAGCGGTAGCGAGTTCGGGAACGAGAATTGAGGAGAAGCAAGAGCAGGTTGCAGCGAATTTGGCGGCAGAGCCCGCTGAAAATGCCGCTCAGACGTCCGTAGAGCCTTTGGCGGCAGAGCCCGCTGGAAATGCTGCTCAGACGTCCGTAGAGGCTGCAGAAGGCCCGAGTACAAGCATAAACGGGAATAATAGCGTTTCGCAAAATGAAGGCCCAGAAACGGCTAATAATGGCCAAATAGCGCAAAATAGCAGTGCTGGTTTAGTGCCTGCTAGTAATGGTAGCTCATCTGATAATGGTGCCGCATTGTCTAGCAATAATGGGGTAGCAACTGCTGTTAATGAGCCGGTGGCTAGTGAGGGAATGGCGACTTTAGCTGGGCAGGAAAAGCCTATGGTTGAAACGGCTGGACAAACTGTTGGGCCAACAGACCCGTCGGGTGCGTTGGGTGGGACAGCTGTTGTGCCGATTGTTGAAACAACTACGGCAGCGGCGTCGGCTGAAGCTCAGCAGAATGATGCTGCGAGTGCTAATTTACAGAGTGGGCAAAATGCGGTTGTGCTTGAAAATCAGCAGCTTGGACAAAATGCACAAACCGTTCAAGGCGGTGCCGAAAATACAAGCGTAGGCACAATGGCGCAGGCGCCGGTGGGTGTGCCAACGAATAGTTCAGAAAGTTTTCCGGCTAATAATGTTGCGACTAATGTTTCAACAGGTGCTCCGGCAAACGTTCCGGTGAATGCTGCTAATCCACTGGCGAATGCTGCAAGCCCATCGGTGAATGCTATGAGCCCAACAGTGAACGCTGCGAATCCATCAGCGAATGCTGCACAGGGCACACCAGCGCAGTCGGTAAAGCCTAAGAAATCTAAGAAAATAGTCGTTTTAGTCATTGTGCTAGTGATTGCATTGTTGATGGGGATCGGGGTGGGGGTATGGCTTCTTTTGGGAAACAACAAAAAGCCGACGCAAAGCGGCAATACTGGAAGTCCTGGTAGTTCGCAAACTGATCCTGATCAGTCTGATGACAAGGATAACCCAGATGATAAAGATGATCAAACGAGTAGTAGCGATAATCCGAAACGGGATAAGCTTGTACCTCTGGATACACAGAGCGATGAAGTCCAGGAGGCATATCATTGGTTTGGCGATTTAACAAGCGCAAGTGCTTTGCGGTTTTTTGAGGATGAGCTGATTGGCAACAAGAAGGATGCGGTGAAACTGGGGCGTGTAGAGGTGGCTTTGGCAAATACTGGCACTTCGACTTGTCGCGCGACTTGGCAGAATGATGGTTTGAATTCGAGATATGGGGATCAGTTGGAGAATTGGGATGCGAATCGGAAGAAGGTGGTCGAAGAGTGTCGTGATGCGCAAGCGGTGCAAACGAAATATCGGGAAGTTTTTGGAAATAGCCTGAATTTGGAGCGTATGCAGTTGACGTCAGATGGGATGTATTTTAGCGTGAAGGGGCGATATTGGGATTATTCAAAGGATTATAATGAATTCTTTAATACGTTAGTTGAGGTGGATGATCGGACGCAAGTTGTGCGCAATTTGATGCGGGCGGCACAGGATGGTAACCGGTTATACTTGTATGAAATGGTGGCAGCGTTGACTTGTGAAGAAACGGCGCAGGATACTACTGAAGAGGGAGAGGGGAATGAAGGAGATGACCAAAAGGAACAGAATGAACCAAAAGTACAGCAAGAGGTCACTCCGTCTCTGTTGAAGTGCCGTGCGCGGCGGATGGGAAGTGCGAGCGATTCGTCGCCGTTATATATCTGGAATGGCCTCGAGGAAGTACCGACGCCGGAGGAAGTTTTTGCAGAGATTGGCAATAAAGTCGTGGTGGAATATGTTTTTAATAAGAATTCCAATGGTAAATACATCTTTGATAGTATCTCTTATGTAGATAACACGACTAATAATACAACAAAATAAACTAGTAGTTCTAGGAGCTTATCGGGTGGTGAGCTCCTTTTTTCGTGGTTGTTGTTGAATAAGCATAAAAGTAGTATATGTGTATAGCATTTGCTTCACAATGTATATACAATGTATAGTATTTGCTTCACAATGTATATACAATGTATAGCATTTGCTTCACAAGAAAATATGAAAATACTATTGTTTAATTCAAGAGAATGAGGTAGAATAGAGGTAGAAATGATGCTGTGTTTAGAGATAAGATAGCTTCAAAAAGAAAAACAGGAAAAGAAAATGCAAAAAGCTAACAAAGTAGAGATGACGACGATAAATTTTCGGCTGGAGAAGTCTCTGAAAGAGGAGGCGGAGAAGCTTTTTGCGGCGATGGGGATTTCTACGAGTACGGCGTTGAAGATGTTTTTGGCGCAAAGTGTGCTAGAGGGGAAGATGCCGTTTTGTCCAGGGGGAACGAAGAATAGACATAAGGGTTGCGCGGTCACTAGCGATCAAGCTATAACGAGCAACGAACAAGCTGGAAGCGAAGCGATATTAGGTGGAAATGATACGGTGTCAACTGAGGTTAAAATGGCACCAACTGGAAATGAGACGGTGCTAACTGAGCGTAAAACAACGTCGACTGAGAGTAAAGGTGCACTAGCTGAGAGTAAGGGGGAATCTAGAGGCACGATTTCGGAACAGGAGTCGGCGGAGCTGAACAAAATAATTAATGATGAGCGGAATGATGAGACTATAACAGGGGGAGAAAATGCTAAAACTAAGAAGACAAAGTTGACACCTAACAAAAAGAAGCCGATGGCAATGAGTGCAGAGGCGATATTGAATGAGTTGCGGAATTTGGTCGGTGATGATGTGCGAGTGCGAACGATTGAGATTGAAGAAATTATAGATGAGTAGTGCTGATGTGTAGGCGCTAACAACAGATGATTTTAAGAGTTGGGGCTTGATTTTCTAGGGAGTGTGCCGTATAATGGGAATATCAAATGTAAGCTGAGGTATCTGAATGTCTGAAAAACAAACAAGTGGTGGGCAAGGTAATTACGACAGCTCCCAGATTCAAGTGCTGGAAGGGTTGGAGCATGTGCGGATTCGTCCGGGTATGTATATCGGATCGACTGGTTTTGATGGCTTACATCATCTTTTGAAGGAGATTGCGGATAATGCGATTGACGAAGCAATTGCGGGTTTTTGTAACAAGGTTGTAATTACGCTTTTGGCTGATGGCGGCGTGCGGGTAGATGATAATGGTCGTGGTATTCCTGTAGATATTCACCCCAAGACGAAGAAATCAGCATTAGAGACCGTTTTGACGGTGCTGAATGCTGGTGGTAAATTTGGCGGTGGTGGATATAAGGTTTCTTCGGGTTTACACGGGGTTGGTTCTTCGGTAGTAAACGCACTGTCGACGCACATGATTGCAGAAGTACGCAAGAATGGCAAGCTGCATCATATTGAGTTTGATCAGGGGAAGACCTGGAAAAAGGGTCTTGAGATAATTGGCGAAGATAGTGGTACGGGCACTTCGATTACATTTTATCCAGACCCGGCTATTTTTAAAGAGACGACGACTTTTGACTATGAGTGGGTTTCCAATTACGCTCGGCATCAGGCTTATTTGACTAAGGGTGTTTTAATCAGCGTGAAGGATGAGCGTTCAGGGGCGCGGGAATCGTTCTATTTTGAGGGCGGTATTCGGAGTTATGTAAGGCGATTGAATGAGGGTAAAGAAGTAGTATCGGATGATATTTTCTATGTCGAGAAGAAGATTCAAGATTCTGAGATTGAGGTGGCACTACAGTATAATGACACTTATTCTGAGACGATTAAGCCGTTTGCAAACAATGTTTTGACGCCGGAAGGCGGTATGCATGTGGTCGGTTTTCGGATGGCGATGACCAGGGTGATTAATGATTATGCTCGTAAAAATGGCCTACTAAAGGAGAAAGAGCCGAATCTGACTGGTGATGATATTAAGGAAGGTCTGACGGCGGTGATTTTGGTAAAATTGCCAGATCCGCAGTTTGAAGGTCAGACGAAGAACAAACTTGGTAATCCTGAGGTGCGTAGTTACGTCGATAAGGTGATGACGGAATATTTCGGGTATTATCTAGAGGAGAATCCGTCGATTGCGAAGAAAATTATCGGTAAGGCAACGTTGGCGGCGCGGGCACGGAAGGCGGCACGGGCGGCGCGTGATAATGTGATTCGGAAAGGGGCTTTTGAGGGGCTGAATTTGCCGAGTAAGTTGGCGGATTGTTCGAGTCGGGATCGCAGCGAATGTGAGCTGTTTATCGTAGAGGGTAATTCGGCGGCAGGTTCGGCAAAGGAAGGGCGCAATCCGAATATTCAGGCGATTTTGCCGTTGCGCGGTAAGGTTTTGAATACAGAACGCGCGCGTTTAGATAAGATGTTGGCCAATCAAGAGTTAGTGAGTTTGATTAAGGGTCTAGGGGTGGGGATTGGTGATCAGTTTGATTTGAACGGTTTGCGATATCATAAAATTATCTTTATGACGGATGCCGATGTAGATGGTTTGCATATTGCGACGCTTTTGATGACTTTCTTTTTCCGCTACATGCCAGATGTGATTAAGGCTGGTCATGTGTATCTAGCGAAACCGCCACTGTTCGGTTTGATTAAGGGTACTGGTTCGACGCGTAAGATTGATTATATGTATGATGAGGATGCGTTGGAGCGACGTTTGACAGAGAAGATCGAGGAGCGCATCAAGAATGGTACGAAGATCGATCCGACGCAGGAGCGGTTTAAGCAGGCTGGTTATACGGCGCAGCAGCGTTTTAAGGGTCTTGGTGAAATGGATGCGAAGCAGCTCTGGGAGACTACGATGGACCCTGAGAATCGGATTTTGGTGCAAGTGCATATTGATGATGCAGAAAAATGCGATGCAGTGTTTACGAAATTGATGGGCGATCAGGTGGATTTGCGCAAGAATTTCATTCAGGCTGGTGCAGAGAAAATTGATTTGGATGACTTGGACTTTTAAGGAAAGGAGTAGAAAATGGCGAAAGATGATGAGTTAAATAAAGATTTAGAAAATCCTACTCCTGAGAATGATCAAGAGCCGGGCGAGAGCGGGGAGGCGGTTTCTGGAGAAGTCGTAAACGGTATCGAGCGTCGGGGGGTTGAGAATACGATGGAAGAATACTTCTTGAAGTATTCAATGTCGGTGATTATTGATCGGGCGTTGCCAGACGTACGCGATGGGTTGAAACCAGTGAACCGACGTATATTATATACAATGAATAAGAATGGTTGGAAGGCGCCGCATGCAACTGTGAAGTCGGCGCGTATCGTAGGTGATGTGATGGGTAAATATCATCCGCATGGTGATGCGTCGATTTATATGTCGATGGTAAACTTAGCGCAGCCGTGGAAAATGCGTTATACTTTGATTGAGGGGCAGGGTAATTTCGGTTCGATGGACGGGGATGAGCCAGCGGCCTATCGCTACACTGAGGCGCGCATGGATAAAATCGGTGCGGAGTTGTTGACGGATATCGAGAAGGAAACAGTTGATTTTCGGGATAACTTTGATGGTACAGAGCAAGAGCCAGTAGTTTTGCCGGCCGCTTTGCCTAATATTCTCTTGAATGGGCAGATGGGGATTGCGGTTGGTATGGCGACGAATATCCCGCCGCACAATTTGACCGAAGTGATTAATGCAACCGTCGCGCAGATTGATAATCCAGAAATTTCTCTTGATGGCTTGATGGAGCATGTCAAGGGCCCAGATTTCCCAACAGGGGCAGAGGTGTATGGTGGTACGCCGATGAAACAAGCTTATGCGACTGGTAAAGGTTCAGTGACGATTCGGGCGGTGGCGAATATCGAGGAGCGTAAGAATGGTCGGTTTGCGATTGTGATTACTGAAGTGCCTTACGGGATGAGCAAGGAAGGCTTTATTGATAAGGTTCGTGATTTAGTTTTGAATAAAAAACTTGATCACATTGCGGATGCGCGTGACGAATCAGCGCGAGGCAAGATTCGGGTCGTAGTAGAATTAAAGAAAGATGCTTTTCCGAAAAAGATTTTGAATCAACTCTATCGGATGACTGGGTTACAGACGACTTTTCATTATAATATGCTGGCGCTGGTGGATGGGAAGCAGCCGCGGATTCTGGGGTTGAAAGAGATTTTGGGCGAGTTTATCAAGCACCGACAAAAAGTCGTGCGACGGCGGACGGAGTATGATCTAAGAAAGGCCAAAGAACGCGCGCATATCCTCGAAGGTTTGAAGATTGCGTTGGATCACATCGATGAGGTAATTAAGACGATTCGCGAGAGCTATGACGACGCTGATAAGCGTTTGATGGAGCGTTTTGGTTTGTCGGAAATTCAGGCGGCGGCGATTTTGGCGATGCAGTTGCGCAGATTACAGGGGTTGGAACGCGACAAAATTGAGAATGAATTGAAAGAACTTTTGGCGCAAATTGCTGAATATGAGAAGATTTTGGCTAGCGAAAGCGAGATTTTGCGAGTTGTTAAGGAAGAATTGATTGCTTTACGTGATAAATATGGAGATGAACGTAAGAGCAAGGTCTTTAATCACGAGGTCGGGAAATTTTCTGAAGAAGAGCTGATTCCAGATGAAGAGAGTGTGATTTTGCTAACGACCGAAAATTACATGAAGCGAGTCTTGCAGGACGATTTTAAGCGTCAAAATCGGGGTGGTAAGGGGCGACGCGGTATGACGACGAAAGAAGAGGATGTGATTTCTCAGATTGTGACCGCAAATTCGCATGACTATTTGTTATTCTTTACGAATCAGGGACGAATTTTCCGCTTGAAAGCCTATGAAGTGCCACAGGCGTCGATGGTGGCGAAAGGTACGGCGGCGGTGAATCTCCTGAATATGCACCCGGATGAGAAAGTGACAGCTATTATTAAACAGGGGGCCAATATTGACGGCTTCTTGTTTATGGCGACAAAGAAGGGGACCATTAAGAAGACGAGCATAAAAGAATACTTGAATATTCGCGCCAATGGGTTGATTACGATTAAGCTTGATCCGGGAGATGAGCTGAAATGGATTCAAGAGACGACAGGGGAGCATGATGTTGTAATTTCTACTTCTGCTGGGCAGGCGATGCGCTTTAGTGAGAAGGATGTGCGAGCGATGGGGCGGGGCGCGCGTGGTGTGCGTGGGATTCGTTTGCGCCCGAAGGATGAAATCGTGGGCATGGATGTGATTGATGACGAGAACCAGAAATTGATAGTGGTTTCGGCAAATGGTTACGGTAAGGCAACTTTGGCGAAGAATTTCCCAACTCATGCGCGCGGCGGCGTTGGTATTAAGGTCGCAGCGGTAACAGAGAAAACTGGTCCGATTGTGGAGGTGCATACGCTGGATCCTCAAGCCAAAGAAGTAATTATGATGTCTACTAAGGGGCAGGCGATTAGGATTGCGGTGAAGGAAATTCCGACTCTTGGGCGTACAGCGCAAGGCGTGCGAATTATGCGCTTGAATGAGGGCGATACCGTGGCTTCGATTGGGATTGTACTCCCAGATGAAGATGAGACAGCATCGTAGGACGATGTAAAGTGATTTGAGGGCAGGTTTGTATATAAGGCAATCCTGTCCTATTTTTGTGTCGCCTATATACGCTTTTGTTTATTTTTTGTTGTTGGTGTTCATATTCTAAAACAATGATTAGTGTATAATGCATATCAAAACATATTAAAGTATGTCTAAATACCCCTCTAACATAGCTTCTATGACAACCATAATCTAAAAGACGCATAATGAAAGCACTTTTGCTTATAATAAGCCTCCTAGGCCTTCTAAATGGCCTTAGAGCCCAAAATAGAAGGGATGTGGAGGGTGGATTGGGCGTAAAAATTGTAATTTTGTTGGCTTGATGAAGTTGAGTAGATAGGTATTGAATAATATGGTTGATTTTGGTTGGATGAGGCACGTAAGTTGGGTTGGATGTACGTTATCATTGAATGCGAGTTATGGCTGGATGCAAGTTGTGGCTTAACGCAAGTGTTGTTTGAATATGAGAGATGATTGGTCGTTTATTACTTTGTTTTTGTAAACATGGATGAGAATTTTTTGAGCGAAAATTAAAGAAAATAAGTTGAACACATTTTTGTAAATGCTGAATAAATGGGAGTTGAGAGACAATTATTCTGTATAAATATTTTATACAGATTGCTATTTAACAGGGAAGAGAAAAGAAAAATTATGCTTATGCTTGCAGTTTTGAAAAAAATTTTGTTACACTCACGGGATAAAAAATTTAATTGCGAGGAGTGTATGAAAAAACTTCCAATTTTACTAATTTTAATTACGGCAGCTGCAATGTATGGACCGGATGCGGCGGCGCGGAGTGGTGATGGTACGAGCGTAGACAAAAATGGAGCCGTAACTATTGAGCAAAAGTCTATTTTAGGCGAGCTAGGGGAGGCATCGAAAGATAATTCTGAGACTGAAGGTGGAGAAGATAATGATGCTACTGAAGAGGTGAACGGTAGTATTGGAGTGCAGCTTGATCCGGTGGACAAAATCGTTTCGGTAGATGAAAATGATTCGGGGAACGAAAGTGGTTCGACAGAAAAGAAGAATGTAGAAAATGAAGATGATAATGGCAATAAGAATGATGAAGAGTATGAAGTAAAAACGGAGCATCAGGGTGATGATGTTGTAGAAAATACTAATACATCTAAGACTTCAGGGGATGACGAGAGCATAAGTGAGGGGGAAGGAGGAAGTGAAGGTGCGACTGGCACCTTAAATCAGATAGAATTGGAAAACGAAGATACGATCAAGATGTCAAATCAGGTGGTAGCGAAAAGTGACGATACGGCTAATGCTGCAAACAGTAGTGACGATTTACTAAGTGAAATTGGTGAAGAAGCGGCAACAGTATCTGTTAAGGCTAATCAGGCGGATTCGAGATTTCAGATTAAGGCATTAAATTTGAAAACTGGCACACTTTCTTTTCAGTTAGCGTTTTGGAATAACGGCGGAAGAGTAATGCGGCGAACCGTGGTTGCAACGGTAAATTACGAAAATGGTTATACCGAAGCAGATGCGGATGCGACGTTGAGTTCATTAGGGGTGACGAAGCTACCTTGGACACGCAATGTGAATGATCGGAGCCATTCTGGTCGGATTACGAATGGTGCATTTGGGGAATTTGGGCTAACTAATTTTGACTTGTTGAATAAAAATCGTTTGGATGTGTTGTATTATGCGATTCTGTTTGAGAATCCAGATGATACTTCGGTGGAGCCGATTTGGATTCGGGGAAAGTTAGATTATCGTAAATGTGCGCACTCGACGGCGATTGAAAATGGGCAAACTGATATTTGTGACATTCGTTTCAATAGCACGACAAGTATGTTTGAGATTTCTGCACGGGGTTATTCGGCAAGCGATGAGACAATCTTGACATGGGATGAGGAAAAAACGCTAATTGTACAGGAGCGTATCCAAGCGATAGAGGCTAAAGTAATTGAGCTGGAAACAGCTAAGGCTAATGGCCAGACACCAAATCTTTCGAATATCGATTATCTTAAAGATTATCAGCTAAAACCTGCGATGAATGTGGCGAAGAATCTGCAAAAGCTTGAAGAGATGCAGGGGGAGTTTGACGAGTTAACGAGTCGGCTTGATGCTTTGACGAAAGAGGACGCGCCGGATCAACCTACAGAAGGGGAGGGAGGCGATAAGAAACCAGATGGTGGTGACGAGCCGGGTGGCGACAAGGATCCGGAAGGTGGTGACGAGTCGGGCGATAATAAGGACCCGGAAGGTGGTGACGAGTCGGGCGATGATAAGAAACCGGAAGGTGGTGATGAATCTAATGAAGACAAGGACTCAGGTACTGATAAGAATCCGGAAAGCGGGGATGCATCTGGCGGTGATAAGGATTCAGAAGATAATAAGAAGCCAGAGGATGACAAAAAGCCGGAAGATACCAAAAATCCTGAAGGGGGAGATAAAACTGATGGAGATAGCGGGTCGGAAGATGATAAAAAGCCGGAATCAGGGAAAGATGATACGGGGAGTAGCGATAAGCCTGATATTGATCATGGCGGTGAAACTGGTGGCGAGATAGATAATGATAAAGGTGGCACTAGCGGCGGTAGCTCCAGCGAAAAAGATGAAAGTGTCATTGTAAAACCGACTGACAAGCCGTCGATTGATTCAGATTTAGGTTTGGGTGGCATAGTAGAGAAGGATGCTGTGAACAATGTTCAAGTGAAAGATGGGGCGCACTCTAATGTGCAGTCTGTTTGGAGGTCAGCAAATAATAATATAGTTGCGAGGGCTGGCGCTGAAAGCGAAAAGACTAGTGATCGGGATAATGCTGAGAAAAATGATGATATGTCGCGCTTTGAGCCAAACACAGGGGGCTTGAGCGATGATGAGGTGGAAGTACCTAATTTGGGCGGTGAAATGCAGAAGCAGAATAATCAGAGTGGATTTTTCTGGGCGATCTGGATTATCTTATTGAGCTTGGTAGGTTCAATCGTGATTTTTGGACGACGGATTTTTAAGAGAAAATAAATTCATATATAGAAGTTGTGCTACATAATTAATATATTACTCTTACGAAATATAGTTATGTACGAAGTGCTACTACTGAGGCCAGGATTAAACTGCGTAGCAAGCCGTATAGAGACGTAATACATAAAAGCTGGACGAAGGAAAATGTTTGTGTTAAACTAAGGTTATGAATGGTTGGTTTGCGCTAATTGCTTTCGTAGGGGGGTTTGTTGTAGCGCAGGCATGTAAGTTTGTGACAGGCCTAATTAAGGGACGAAGTATTGATACGATTACAAATATTCGTACGGCGATAGGATATATGGCCAGGTCTGGTGGAATGCCATCTGGCCATACGACTAGTATGGTGGGTTTGTCGGTGTTCTTGGGATTAGCTTTGGGATTTGATTCATATATGTTTGCTTTGGCTGCGGCGGTGACATGTATAGTAATATATGATGCGATCCATGTGCGTTATGCAGTCGGAGAGCAGGGTATAGCTTTGAATGGATTGCTCAAAAAGGCCGGCAAAAAAGAACTAAATGTGGTCGAAGGGCATACTATGAGTCAGGTCGTAGTGGGGGGGATTTTGGGAATTTTTATAGGATTTTTGGTGTTTTATTTGTCGAAATGCTAATGTTTTATAGGGGTAGATAGAAAAAAGTTAAAAAAAGTCGAAAAAAGTCCTTGACACAGGGTTTGGGGTGCGATAAAATGAGAATATCCAAGCGCTACTGGGGAGCGAACGGGGTAAACAAAATGACCCATTGTTTGTGTAGCGGGGAGGAGTGAAAATTAACAATTTGGTTGTGCAATTATGAAATCTAAATTTTTTAGATTTTTATCATCGTCAGTCTTTTATTGAGAACTTTGGTTGTGTTTTGACTATGTCAAAGCATAAAACTCTGCGCATCTTCGGAAGGGAAACAATTTTTTCTTCTCTCGGATGCTTGAGTTTTCAAATTTTTCTGGTTCTTCGGAACCACTTTAATGGAGAGTTTGATCCTGGCTCAGGATGAATGCTGGCGGCGTGCCT
>CAZSPU010000009.1:0-40474 GCA_964608555.1 uncultured Candidatus Saccharibacteria bacterium | reverse complement strand
CAATACTATTTCATAAAAATCCTGCATTTTGCAAGCATTTTAGCATAAAATATAGGGCGAAGCTAGGTAAAATATTAAAAATCACCAAGTTTAATACGTATTTTTTGAACTAGCAGTCAATCAAGATCATGTATGCTATAATGGTGATATGACGTTTGCGATGCGATTTAAGAAGAGGTTTTACTTTGTGGCAGCACGATATTTTCGTTTTTTTGCGAACTTCGCTTTTCGCCGCTGGCATCCGCGAGTGATTGCCGTGACCGGTTCGGCCGGCAAGACGACTATGCTGCATATGATTGAGTTTGAACTTGGCGATCGCGCGCATTATTCGCACGATGCTAATTCTGCCTTTGGCATCGCTTTTGATTTACTGGGGATGGATGGCGTCCGAGGCTCCAAATTACGTTGGATCAAGCTTTTCCTCTTGGCGCCGATCCGCGCGCTGTATTATCGACGCAAGGGCGAATTTTATGTCGTCGAGATTGACGGTGAGCGCCCCCACGAGACCGAGTTTCTGGCCACTTGGCTCAAGCCAGAGGTGACAGTTTGGGTGTCGTTTGGGCTTTCGCACGCTGTTCAATTCCAGCAACAGGTTGCCGACGGCCAATTTTCGACTCTCGAAGAAGCTATTGCGCATGAGTTTGCGACTTTGCCTCAAAACACTCGGAAACTAGTCTATATTGATGCCGAGTCAGAGCCGATGCGGCTTGCTACCAGGGATATTTCTGCCGAAGTCGTCGCCTTTAATAAGGCTAAACTCAAGCGTTATAATGTCTATCCGACCCGTACTGATTTTGTCTTCGCCGACACGACTTTTCATTTTTCGCAACCTCAGCCGCGCGACATTGCCATTCAGCTTTTGATGCTCGAAGCTTTGACTAAATATCTTAATCTACCTCTGAAAACCAATTTTGACGATATGCCGTTGCCGCCTGGTCGCAGCTCGGTTTTTGAAGGCAAAAAGGGAATCAAACTGATCGACAGCAGCTACAACGCCCACCTCATTAGCGCTCAATCGATTCTCGAAATGACCAAAAACCTCCATGCTGGCCACAAATGGCTCGTGATTGGCGATATTGTAGATCAGGGCAGTATCGAAGCCGAGGAGCATCGCAAGTTGGCCGATCTGATCGCCGATGTTAGCCCAGAGATGGTGGTTTTAGTCGGGCGGCGCACGAAGGAATACACTGCTCCGCGTCTCAAAGAGTTGGGCGTTCTGGCGCGCACTACGCTCGACCCTCGCAAAGCCCTGAAATTCATCGAAGCCAACATCACTGGCGAAGAGACTATCGTCTTCAAGGGAAGTCAATATCTTGAATGGATTATTGAGCAGCTATTGGCTAATCCAGCCGACGCCGCCAAATTACCGCGGCGTGAAGCTGCCGCCGTCAAACGTCGTCAAAAATGGGGGTTAGAATGAGCAATAAAAAACCAAAGTTATACATTATCCACGGCTGGACTTATACTGTAGCGCCTTGGGACAAAACTCTATCTCTTCTCCAAAAACAAGGCCTATCCGTCGAAATGCTCCATGTGCCTGGCCTGACCAGTCCTTCCAAAAAGGTCTGGACTATCGAAGAATACGTTCGCTGGGCTGATCGCAACATTCCCGATGGCGCGGTCGCGCTTGGTCATAGTAACGGTGGTCGTATTTTGCTGAATCTTTGCGCCGCGAAGCCCGAGAAGCTCAGTCACTTGATTTTACTTGACTCGGCTGGCGTTTATGAAACTTCTAGCAAGAAGGACGTGGCGCGCTCGCTTTCAAAGCGTCTTGCTTTTCTGAAAAAAATCCCCGGCCTGACCAAAATCTGGCACAAAGTTACCGGAGCTTCTGATTACGCCCGCGCCCCCGAAAATATGAAACGCACTCTCAGCAACATGCTTGATAGCGATAAATCTCTCGATCTGACCAAAGTCACCGTGCCGACTTCGATTCTTTGGGGAGTGGCCGACACAGTGACGCCACCGCGCCAGGCTGCCGTCATGCACGACAAGATCAAACATAATACTCTCAATATGCACGACAGCTGGACTCACGCACCTTATATCTCGCATCCTTCCGAGCTGGCCAAAGCGATTTTTCGCGCCTACAAAAACCCGCCCAAGATCATTCCGCCGGTCGAAGTCACCGAAGCTTCTAGTATTTCCGCTTCCATGGCCCTAAAAAAGGCCGCCGAGCCCGAAGTCCCGAGCACCGCTCCGATTTCGGCCACCTTAGCCTTCAAAAAAGCCGCTGGTCCCAGTGCTCATAATACCGTCAGCCGGTCGGCTTCGCTCGCAGTCCCGAGCAGCAAACGTCGGCAAGTTCCGCCGTCTTCACGCCAGGTCGAGCCGCTCTCATCCGAAGCTCCTAAATCTATTATTCAGAGTACGGCCGAGTTAGATTTTGTCAAAACTAGTCTACCGCAGCCGGCGCCGCGCCAGGTCATTTCTAGCGCCTCCGTGCCTAAAGTCAGCCGGATGGAGCGCCTCCGCCGCAAGCTGCGCCCTGCTAAGACCCGACGTACTAGCAAAAAGAAGGGCAAAAAATCATGATTTTTCTCGGCCAAGCTTCGAATTATTCAGCCGGTCGCATCATGCGGCACCTTTTTGCGTTTGGCGACCAGAGCGATTTCAGCCAGCTCAAGCAGTCTCTCGCTCAAAAATATCACTCTACGCCCGAGCAGGTCGCGCTCTATCATTCTGGACGTTCGGCCTTGAGTGTAGCATTTCAGGCCTTAGTGCCGGCCGGTAGCCCGGTGATTTTGCCTGGGTTGACCTGTATCGCGGTGGTCCGAGCGATCAAAGCCGCGGGATGCAAGCCGGTTTTTGTAGATATTGAGCCCGAGATTTTACAATATGACTTCAACCATTTAGAGACCAAATTGCAAGAATTAGCGACTTCCACGCCTCAAAACTCACCTAAATCCTCTGGTCCTATTGACAAAAATAATAATGTGTGCTATAATGGAATTATAATAGCGCAAAATACACTTGGGCTATCTCTTGACATGTCTCGCTTGGAGAAAATTGCCGAAAAATATCACTTTGCCATTGTCGAAGATCTAGCGCATTGCGCTGGGCGTTTTTATGCCGACGGCAGAGAGATTGGCACGGTCGGCGCGGCGGCGGCGCTATCCTTTGGCAAGGGTAAGGCGATCGATACGACCTGTGGCGGAGCGGTGGTTTTGCGAGCCAAACGCGCTGGCTTTGAACTCAAACAACCCGCGCAGCCGCCGCGCCTCACTACGCGCTTGCGTGACCGCTGGTATCCCGTCTTTGGGGGTGTAGTGCGTACCCTTTATCCGATTGGCCTCGGCAAGCCTCTGCTAGGCACTTTAGTCCGCCTGCACTGGATCGAAAAATCCGCCGACACGGAGCTTAATACTGACCAATGTTTAACCAATTGGCAGGCCAAACTCGCGCTGGCGCAATTACAAAACCTACCCAAGACTCCTTTGCGTGAACATTTTTTGGTTAGAGATCGCGATGCGCTCCTGGATCGCTTAGAACGCGAAGGTTGCTTTTTACGAGAAATATGGTATGATACGCCAGTCTCGCCGGTGCGCTACGCTGGTGAAGCCGATTTTCCGAATGCCGATTGCCCTAATACCGTACGCGTAGCTTGTCAAATTATCAACTTACCAACCTGGTACCCCGAAACCAAACTCGCCAAAGCTCGCGAAATTATCGCCAAATATAACCTACCAACCAATACCGTCAAAAGTGAGGTAAAACATGACGACAACTAACCAAACCGCAATTCCTCTCGCAGGCTGGGAGTGGGCATTACAAAATTTTCCTGAAGCCAATTTTTTGCAATCGCCAGCCTGGGCCAAGATGAACGAAATCGTCGGCCACAAAGTACGGGTGGACTATCTGAAAGATGCCGCCTGGTGTCTGATGATTGTCAAAAATGCCAAGCGCGGGCGCTATTTAGAAGTGCCAGGCGGGCCCTTGCTAGATTGGAATGATCATGATCTGGCGCGCACGATGTTGCGGCGAATTGAACACATTGCCAAAGAGGAAAAATGTGTTTTTGTGCGGCTGCGGCCTCAGTTGAAGAATCTGGAGTTTGATAAAATAGCTGGTCTGAATCTGCGCCCCGCGCCGATGCATCTGCACGCCGAGCATACGGTTATGCTTGACCTCACTAAGACCGAAGAAGAGCTGCTCAAAGACATGCGGCGGCAAACGCGCTACGAAGTGCGCCGCGCCGCCAAGCTCGGGATGAAGGTAATGTCTGGACACGACAAAAGGCTGTTCGAAGAATTCCAGCGCGTGCAAGCCGAGACGGCGGCGCGGCAACACTTCATCCCGCCCGATCTCAAAACTTTACTCGCGGAGCACGAGGCCTTTGGCGATCGGGCGCGCATTTACGTTGCTCTGACCGCAGATGATCAGCCCGTGGCTTATGGTTTATTCTTGATTTGCGGACAGGAAGCTGATTATTTTGAAGCCGCTTCGACCGAACTTAATCACAAGCTCCCTGGCGCCTATGCTTTGCAATGGCAGGTCATCAAAGATTTGCGTAGCGAAGGCATTAAGCGTTATAATCTCTGGGGAATTGCTCCGCATGGCCAAAAAAATCACCGCTACGCCGGCGTTACTACCTTCAAAACTGGTTTTGGTGGCGAAATCGTCGAATTCGTCCCTGCGCAAGACTTAGTTATTAAGCCCGCGCGTTACCTTGTTAATTTAGGCGTTGAGACCATCCGCAAAAAACGTCGCCACCTTTCCTAAACATTTAATTAATTATTAAGGACATGATATGACAAAAGATTCAAGCCAGCCGGCAGCAAACTTCCAGATCACAGACGCAGCAGATCGCGCCGAATGGGACGATTTTATTACCAGTCACCCCGAAGCGAATTTTCTCCAATCTTGGGATTTTTATGAGTTTCACCATAGTCGCGGTAATCCAATTGTCCGGCGGGTGGCGCGCGACTCTACCGGCAAAATCATCGGCGCCTATGCCGGAGTAGTCGAAGCAGCGCGGCGAGGCCGGCACTTGGCGATTGCTGGCGGGCCGATTTTGGATTGGCGGAATCAAGCCCTCGTTGCGGCCCTTTTTGCCGACATGAAACAACAGGGCATTAAGCATCATTGCGTCTTTGTGCGTGTACGTCCTCAGTTGGAACGGAGTGCCGAAAGTCTCGCTCTAATGCGTGATCTTGGTCTCAAGCCTGCGCCGATGTATCTTTCGGTAGAATATGCTGGCGTGCTCGATTTGACGAAATCTGAAGAAGATATCCTCAAAGGCATGCGTCAGCGCTTGCGTCGCGCCTTACGTAAAGCCGAAAAATATGGTATCGAAATTGAAAAATCCACCAATCCTGATGATATTCACGAATTTTACCAAATTCAACTCCAAACAGCGGGGCGGCATGGTTTTGTGGCCTTCTCGGAAGATTTTTTTACAAAACAATTTGCAGCTTTTGCCAAAAACGGTGAAGCAGTCTTATATACTGCTAAATATCAGGGCGAAATCCTAGCGCAAAATTTCATGATTTTCTACGGCGACGAAGCTTCTTATCACTATGGCGTCTCCTCTGAATTAGGCACTAAGTATTCTGGAGCGCCACTTTTGCACCTGGAAGCAATGCGCGATGCTCGCAAACGCGGTATTAAGCGTTACAATTTTTGGGGGATCGTCGGCGAAGACGAGACCGAGCACCGATTCTACGGCGTTTCTTGCTTCAAGCGGGGTTTTGGTGTAGACGAGTTGAAATATACTCCTGCTCATGATCTAATTATCAAGCCCACTAAGTATGCTCTCACGAAAACCATCGAAGGCGTTCGTAAAAAAGTCCGCCATGTTTAAGATGGCATCATGTTAAGTTTAATAATTTGCTTTCGGATCGCGTATCCGAGGATCGATTATAGGACAAAAATAGCGCCCGGGTTGTAAACTCGGACGCAAGGTGTTGCGGAGATCAAGAGGACAAAATGACAATCTGATCCAGAACGTTGCGCAGTTGCGCGTGGATAGCGGGGTTGTCTTGCAGCCAATCAATCGACCGTTCGGACATACACATGTCCACATTCAGCGAATCATCAAAAAACTGCACTTCATGCAAGCCCAGCGGAAACAAAACATCGTAAAACCACTTCACCTTTTGGGCTAGAACGGGCTTGCGGATCAGCGATTCGGTGTCAATCTTGACGGGCACAATTTCGAGCTTATCGGCTGCACTACTTTCCAGCTCTTCGGGCGCAGCATTAGCAGCAGATACGGCGACGATTTCAGGGCCACTAGCCATTGACATTGTCAAGCAATTGTTGCTTAAACATAGCAAAGCCAAGGACATCAGTTCTAAAGTGGTCGGATTACGCTGTGCGCGGCACTTGTCGTAGATTCTCTTTGCCTGCGCGAAACTTATCAACCTCCCCGTACCTGCGTTCGCGGCGGTATTCTCTGCCTGGACTGAGGTAGTGAGAGATGGCTGCAAGGGAATAATCTTGTCGCTTGGAGCCGGTCGACCTGGCCCCTGGGAAGACGGTGCTTGGATGGGCTTTCTCATTTTTCATAACCTCCGTAAAGTACAATACTCAGTAAAACTGGCTTATCTATTCTGCCACACCATCACCGAAATGTCAAGCTACATCTTGACAAAATATCATAAGTATGATAGGATGGAGCTATCATGCGAGTTAGCCTCGCTCGGGTTTTTGATTGTGAGAATCAAGAATTTCTTATAACGCTCTTAGGTTATATTAAGGAAGTGTAGTTAGCACAAATAGTCTCTTGTGTGGGGCCGCTCCTGGGCGCTTGCCCAAGTCTTATTCCCCACGCAAGAGCTATTTGTGCTACCTTATCCATTACCATTATCCCTACTGTACTAGGCAGCGGAGGGGGAAGGCCCAGAAACGGTTGGTGCTGCCGGACGGGCTGACACCAGAAGCATTGAAGTAGAGGTAGAAACTGTCATAAAACCCAACAATAGTGTAGGCGCGAGATGTCCAATGCCCTTGCCATTCACCAGGATTCGCAACTTGTCCATTTTTCTTAATTACATCACTACGCACGAAGAATACTGTCTTTTGTGTAATTCGGGCATGCTGCACCAATCTCTATATCATTCTCAGATTACGGTGAGTCTCTTGTCATCTAAAGATTCCAACCCGACTCAGCCGTAAAATTAATCTTACGAATGATATAGAGATTGATAATCCATTACCATTATCTCTACCGTACTAGGCAGCGGAGAGGAAAGCTAGCCGTACGTTCATAGTAATCATGGGATGTGCTTATGGCAGAGTCAGCAAAACTACAAGAATAAGCGTTCGAATACTCATTTTTCGTCACTGTACGGCCAGACCAAAGATGGCCACCAAACCCCGCTGCATGAAATAATGTATAAAAGTGAAGAACGTTACCACTGCGCACGAAGAAATACTTCTTCCTCTTTTTATTTATTACCATTATCCCTACCGTACTAGGCAGCGGAGAGATAAGGCCTGCTTACGGTCACCATGGTTGGATGAAGTAATGCTTGCATTGTAGAAATCAATAAAGAAAGCACTCTGAAAATTCACTGCAGAAAATGCACGTAACGACCATAAATCTGTATAAGCACCAGCATTTGGACTGACCAACCCAGTAGTTCGGATAGCGGAACTACGCACGAAAATGGATAGACAAGACTGTCGTTGTTTGATATGGTTGCACCATTACTATTACCATTATCCCTACCATACTAGGCAGCGGAGAGGGCGTCCGGAAAAACGAACATACGTGATACGAACGTATACTCCGGATTCGTTGAACGAAATTGAATGAACTACTCTAGGGTTATCAACTACCGTTTTGGATTGCCAGAAAGATCCAACACTACCAACATTTCCTTCATATCCTAATCGGTCAGCATATCCACTACGCACGAACCTGAAGGCATTCGAGAACGAGCAGGCATTTCTGATGCAAGCAGAAGAAATATCCAAGAATATACAGTCATTTCTAAAACAAAATGGCGGAAATACAGAAGCGGGCCAGAATAAAGCCCTAGTTTTTATGGCTTATGCTATAATAAAGAAAACTAGGAGATTTTATGTCACAAATTAAACGAAAGTACATTGACAGCCATTGGCTAGTGTTTATTTTTCAGGGGATTGTTACGCTGGTCTTCGGCTGTTTTATGTTGTTTACATCTGATAAAAGCTCATCGACTTTGGCGCCGGTGATCGGCACGGCCTTGCTGTCGCTGGCGGTGGTCGAATTTGCTAACTCACTTTATCGATCGCATAATAGTCAAGGTTGGCTGGTAGCGACCTTGGTGGCCTTGTTTGATGCAGGGTTTGGTGTGGCGTTAATTGTCGTGACAGGGCAGGGCATGTTGTGGCACTTGTTAATTTTGGCAGTTTATATTATTTTGCGGGGGTTATTTGAGATTTTACTAGGTTTTCGTACGACGGTTGATCCGACCGATCGCTTCATTTGGGTGCTTTGCGGTATCTTTGGGTTAGTTTTTGGCGTTGTGATTTTAAACTCCGGTCATCTGCAAAATGTTGATTTTGTACGCTTTTTTGGAGCCTATCTGATGATTTTGGGAACTTCAAGCTTGATTTACGGCGTGCACAATCGCTCTCAGCAAATCGAAGACCGAGAAGCTCGGCAACTGGCATCCAGAAAGTCTATGAAGGCGCGTCGCTCCACTAGCTCTACTAAAAAATCCTAACCTATGCTATAATGGAGACTCAAGGAGATTATTATGAAATATCGAACGCCGACTAAGGCAATCATTACTGACGCAGGTTGCGCTAGTCGATATCTACCGATTACGAAGACTATTCCCAAAGCTATGTTGCCGATTGCGGCGAAGCCGATTATGCAATTAGTGGTTGAAGAATGCGCCGACGCTGGCATTAAGCAAATAATTATTGTGACCACCCCCGAAAGCAAGCCGATTTACGAGGATTATTTTAATAATTCAGCCGTCAAAATTAAGAAACAATTGCACAGCCAAGGCAAGGATGACCGCTATCAGCCGGTCGCCGATTTAGCTGATTTACCCAAAATTGTCATTATCGAGCAAGATCCAGCCCTGCCTTATGGTAATGGCTCGCCCGTTGCTAGCGCCCGTCAGTTTATTCAAGATGACGAAGCCTTTATTGTCGCCTATTCCGATGATGTCGTATATGGCGCATCGGCTACCAAGGAACTCATCGCCGCTCATTCCGAATATCCTGACGCCGCGGCGATTATTGCTGCGCAGGAAGTCCCCCATGCCGAAATCAATAAATATGCTTCGGTTTTGCTAAGTGATGATGGCAAAATGCGCGTTGCGGGCATGGTCGAAAAGCCCAAGCCCGAAGAGGCGCCGTCTGATTTAGCTTCTTATGGTCGCTACCTGCTCACGCCAGAGATTTTCCAATATCTCAAGCCGAGCAATATTGGCCTCGATAACGAGCTTTGGACCGCCGATGCCATTGCCGATCTCATTCCGACCGGCCGCGTTTACGCTAAAGCTACCAGTGGCACCTGGAAGACGACAGGCGATCCCAAGAATTATTTTCTCGCGCATTTGAAATATGTACTTGAGCATACCGATTACGAAGCCGACATTCGCCAAATGCTTGAGGATCACGCCTAAATATTGAAAGTTAGCACTAATAAGTTTGAAATAAGGAGGTAAAATGGAAGTTGCGACCTGGATTTTGGTAGTAATGTTGTCAATTACGCTATTGATTTTTCTAATCGCGGGCATCATGCTCATTATTAAGTTAATTCGCTTGGCAGAAGAAGCACGCAAGATTGTTGAGACTGGTCAAGAGATCGCTACGAAGGCGGATGATATCGTCGACAATGTTAAAGGTATGACATCGGTCGGTGGCATCGTCAAGACCTTTGCCAATCACGCCATCGAAAATCAAGAACGCCGCTATGCCGAAGAAGAGGCTGCGCGCGCCGCGGCCGAGGCTGAGCAAGCCGCTAGAGAAGCCGAAAAAGCGGCCAAATCTGCCGCTCGCAAGAAAACGGGGAAGTAAAGTTTTTGCTGATACCTTATCTTTCTATTATAGCACACTTTTGATATTTTATCTAGATGTTTTACAATATTTTTTCATTTTTTGCTAATTTATAATAGTTTTAGGTTATTATTTCTACGACATTCTTCTGCCACTGAATACTAGAATTAGCTACTTATCTTTAAGTATCTACCATCTTCGTGCGTAGTGACACAGTTGACATAAAAGGCCTGGTCGGTTCTGGCGCTGGAACATATGCGCTCGCTTGGTCTTCTCGTGCATTTCATGGTACATACTCTTATGACGCATTCTATCTTAGTTTCGGCGCTTCTGAAGTCTCTCCATCTTCCAATTATGTTCGTCGATATAATCAACCTCTCCGCTGCCTAGTACGGTAGGGATAATGGTAATGGATGATAGGAAAGTAATACCTTGCCATAAAAATCATAAATTCAAAAAAATATAAAATAATATTTTCTCTTAATTCATTCTAGGTAAGTATGCTTTTTGGAGATGATCCGGACTTACGAGGAGGATTAGCGCACGGCACCCGTAACGACGGGATGCCGTGACGCGCATCGACAAAAAGACATACTTACCCAGAATGAACACCCTCTCTGCCTAGTACGGTAGGGATAATGGTAATTAATGTTGGTTGATGGATAATATGGAATGAAAGCTGTACTGTTAGTAATTAATTGATGTTGGTTCTAATACATATGATAAGTTTGTATTGTTGTGTTGACAATGCACTATTACTATCGTCTAAAAAATACAGAGATTAATAAAATCCCCTCCTCTCTACTACCCATCGATATAAAACCTCCAAAAATATCAGATTTTGCGTTATAATAAGATCATGACGGAGGTAACAAAAGATTCGGAGCCGCTAAAAACCAGTGATTTTGTACACTTGCATAACCATACGCATTATTCGCTTTTGGATGGCCTGACAAAAATTCCAGAATTAGTTGATTTTGTGAAGAGTCAGGGTATGGAAGCGGTAGCAGTGACCGATCATGGCACCATGAGCGGCCTAGTCGAGCTTTATAAGACCTGTAATGATGCTGGGATTAAGCCGATTTTGGGTCTCGAAGCTTATGTCGCCGCTCGCAACAAGGAAGATCGTGACCCCGCCCACGACAAGCAGCGCTTCCATATTACGCTGCTCGCAATGAACAACCAAGGTTTTGAAAATCTCTGTCGCCTGATGACCGAAGCGGAAATTCATGGTAAATACTACAAGCCGCGTATCGACCACAAGAGCATGGAAGCGTACAGCGAGGGGGTTATCTGTCTTTCTGGATGTGCTGGTTCGGAAATTTCTGAAGCAATTCGCGCTCACGACGACAAAAAAACCATGGAGCTGGTCGAGTGGTATCACGGGATTTATGGTGATCGTTTCTATCTGGAAATGCAGGACCACGGCCACCCCGAATCGCCAACGCATTGGGGCGTCCAGACCGAGATTAATCTCAAACTACAGGAGATTTCTAAGCAGACTGGCATTCCGCTAGTGGTGACTTGCGACGCTCACTATCTAAACCACGAAGATCAAGATGCGCATGAAGTGCTACTTTGCGTCGGTACGGCGGCCAATTTGTCGAATCCAAACCGCATGAGCTTGAAAGATTTTGAGCTACATGTAATTCCGCCGCAAGAAATCATTAACCGTTGGGGTAAAGATTTTCCCGAAGCTGTACGTAACACGCGCCGCATTGCCGATCGGTGCAATGTCGATTTGCAGTTGGGTCGGATTCTGATCCCAAAATTTCCCGTCCCCGAAGAAGCGCTGCAGAAGCTGGAGCTCGACGACGTTGCTAATGCCACTTCGCAGCAGCTAGAAAAAGCCTATCTAGATAAGTTAGTCTTCCAAGGATTAGTTTATCGTTATTGCGGATATAAGCTGGAGGATACGCTAGATCTCAAGATTGCCGAGTGCCGCAAAATGCTCGAAGCAGTCGACCAGACTCCTGAGCGCGCCGAAGATAAGCTCAAAATCCTCCCTCGCATCGATTATGAATTGGGCGTGGTCGATAAAATGGGATACAATGGTTACTTCTTGATCGTCCAAGACTTTATTAACTGGGGCAAATCCCAGCGCATTGTCTATGGTCCGGGGCGTGGTAGCGCGGCCGGTAGTATTTTGGCTTACGCGTTGAGGATTACTGAGTTGGATCCGTTGAAGTACGATCTACTTTTTGAGCGTTTTTTGAATCCAGACCGTATTTCTATGCCTGATATTGATACCGACATTCAGGATACGCGCCGCGACGAAGTGATCGAATATTGTACTCGCAAATACGGCGAAGGCCGGGTGGGGAATATTGTCACTTTTGGTAAAATGATGGGTAAAATGGCGGTGCGTGATGTGGCGCGCGTCATGGAAGTCCCCTATGCCGAAGCTGATCGTCTCGCAAAACTTGTGCCAGATCCGGAGCAGGGGCATCATGTGCCGATTGGCCGCGCGATTAAGGAAGTGCCTGAGCTGCAGAGCGAATATGAAAGCAATCCGACCTCCCACGAAGTTCTAGACTTTGCTGAACGTCTCGAAGGTACAATTCGCAGCCACGGCGTGCATGCTTGTGGTGTCGTGATCGCGCCAGATGATCTCGTCAAATTCTTGCCGATGGAAGTTAGCGCCAAAGGGCCTCTGACCACTCAATACCCTGGGCCGCAGATTGAAGAGCTGGGCTTGCTAAAAATGGACTTTCTCGGTCTTTCTAACCTTTCTGTTATCAACAATGCCCTACGTATGATTCGCAAAGTTTACGGCGAAGATGTCGACATGTACGCCTTGCCGCTGGATGACGAGCTTACCTATCAGCTCCTGCAGCGCGCCGAGACTACGGGCGTCTTCCAGCTGGAATCTGCCGGCATGAAGCGTTACTTGCGTGACCTAAAGGCCAACCGCTTCGAGGACATTATCGCTATGGTGGCCCTCTACCGTCCGGGGCCGATGCAGTTTATTGATAGTTTCATTCGCCGTAAGCATGGCCAGGAGCCTATTACTTACCTTCATCCTGGTCTGGAGAACTCTCTCCGCGATACTTATGGTATTATGATTTATCAGGAGCAGTTCATGCAGATTTCGCGTGAATGGTGCGGGTTTACCGGTGGTCAGGCTGATACTCTCCGCAAAGCTGTCGGTAAGAAAAAAGTCGACCTCATGAATAAGGTTAAGCCGCAGTTTATCGAAGGCGCGATCAAGGTTGGCGGTGCCACAGCCGAAATTGCCGAAGAATTCTGGACTGAGCTACTCGATTTCGCTAATTACTGTTTCAATAAGTCGCACGCCGCGTGTTACGGTTTGGTTGCTTACTGGACTGCCTATCTGAAAGCGCATTATCCTGATGCCTTTATGGCGGCCTTGATGACGGCGGATATGCGCTCCACCGACCGCCTCGCCATCGAGATTACCGAATGTAAGCGTATGGGGATTCCGGTGCTAGGCCCTGATATTAATGAATCCTACGGCGATTTTGGTATTGTTGGCACCGAGAGGAAAATCCGCTTCGGTCTTTCCGGCATCAAGAGTATGGGTAAGGCGCTCGTCGAAGATTATGTCATTCCTGAGCGCGATGCTAATGGTCCATTCAAATCCGTCTGTGATTTTGCCTCTCGGGTCAATTCCAGTAAATTCAATAAGAAATCCTGGGAAGCCGCGATCAAAACTGGCGCGTTTGACCGTTTTGCTGAGCGTAACGATCTGCTATTTAATCTGGAACAAATTCAGGCCTACGGTGCCAAACGCCAAAAAGATTCTGCTAGCGGCCAGACCGATTTGTTTGGCGCGATGGGAGATGCTGGTGCAATTCCAGAGCCAGAAATTAAGGCGGCGCCAGCCAAAGTCCCCGAAAAAGAAATGCTACTCTGGGAACGTGATTTGATGGGTTTGTATATTTCCAGTCATCCGCTCGACCGTTACGACACCTACTTTGAAGAACAGACGCATCCTTACGAGCTGGTGAGCGCCGAAAACGACGGCAAGCTCGTCACACTCGGTGGCATTATTAGTTCTGTGCGCACCATTATGACAAAAAGTAGCACTCGCATGGCCTTCGTTAAGCTGGAGAATAAGGTTACAGATATTGAGTTTATCGTTTTTCCGAGTCTATATGAGACGGTGGGGGCTAAGCTCGAGCAGGATAATGTAATTAAAGTGACTGGGCGTGTTAATGCGAAAGATAAGGACGGCAATATCACGTCTGAAGTCAAAGTGATTGCCGATACGGTTGAGATCATCCCCGACGAACTACTCGATAATTATCAATCGACTGGTCAGAGGTTGCCGCAACCCAAAGAAGCTCCTGCACGCACCCCACGTCGGGGCAGTTCTCGCGCAGCCAGCGTGGGTGGCGCAGGAAGCTACGCTGGCGCTCGCCGCGCTACTTCGGCGGCGTCCGATAGCGACACTCCGCGTCGCATCATCGTCCCGCCGAAGGATCCGCGCCGCGAGCGCCTCTATGTCCTAGTCGAAGACCCTAATGACGCCGATCGCCTTTCCGAAATCCGTCGCCTCTGCGAGCTCAATCCCGGCGTCCAGGAAATTGTCATGGTTCTGAAAGATGAATCCGGCAAACGCCCAATTCGCTTGCCATTCCGCGTGGACGTGACCGACGATCTAACTAAACCTCTCAGCGAACTACTCGGCGAGCAGTGCGTCAAAGTGCAATAAGACTAATTTGAAGTCGATTTGCAGTACCCCATCTTCTCATTATAGCACAGATTAGCAAAAATGTCAAGCTACATCTTGACAAAATATCATAAGTATGATAGGATAGAAACATCATGCGAGTTAGCCTCGTGCGGGTTTTGATTGTGGTAATCAAGATTTTCTATAGTTTTGACGAGTATGTCAATCTCTATATCATTCTCAGATTATGGTAAGCAAGGGTAGGTATAGCTTTTTGGAGATGCGCCATCGCTTGCTCCGCTCTCTCGCCTTGGGTGTCGTCTCGGAAGAGAAAGTTTTACTTTCTCTTCTCTCGTCTCCTACAAGGTTCACAATAGCCCGTCGTCACGGGTATTGTGCGCTACTTCAACGCGACTGGAGTCGCTACCAGTAGATCGTCACCTCAAAAAGTATAATGACTAGTCATTATACTTTTGCTCGGTTCCTTCCACTGGACGTCGTAACTCCGAATCATCTCCAAAAAGTATACCTACCTAGAAATATTAATAAAATAATTTTCGAATGATAATACGAGTCTACCGTATACATTAAACTAATATGCATGAAGAGAAACTGTTGTTCAACTTCCATAGCTCCATTACTATTATCCCTACCGTACTAGGCAACGGAGAGGCATGCCCCAGAAACGACTTACACTCAATGAATGTTTTACCGTACCATCGTTGAACGCATTATATAAGGCTCGAACTTCATTTGCGAAATCATACGAACGTGCAGACCATAAATTTCCATTAAATCCAGGATAGTTTAAATACGTAATTTCTCCGATGTAGCCACTACGCACGAAATGGCAAACATTTGAGCGAAAAGAGAATCTTGTTCTCTTTTCCGAGAATGAGCAGGCATTTCTAGCGCGAAGCGGCAGAAGAATCAATCATTACCATTATCCCTACCGTACTAGGCAGCGGAGAGGAAAGCCATACCAACGCGGATGATATCCGGTTGGGTAAACATCTGCAAGATTAAAATCAAGACTATATGTCGCTTGAAAATATGAGCTCAACTCTGCCTTAGAAGACCAGAAGACTGCAACGGTACCAGCACTAGGATCGATAGCTCCACCGCTCCAAACCGCATCACTACGCACGAAGAATCCATTACCATTATCCCTACCGTACTAGGCAGCGGAGAGGAAAACCACGATAACGAGGATTAAGACCATTAGACGGATCTACTGCTGTCTCGAAGAAAAAGACGCCATACGAAGCAACCTTTCTCTCAGATAAAATTGAATTACCAGACCAATTATTGCCGTGACTACCAGTGCGGTCAAAATAACCCGGATAATAAACATAACCACTACGCACGACCTGACGAGAATTGGTAGCTCGCAAGCATTGACAATAACGGTGATCTGTGATATTCTAGATAGAGAGAATCTTAGTCTCAGCTCCTTAGAAAATGGTTTACGATGTCAGTGAAGCCACGCAAGTGGTATTTTTATGACCCTGAAGAACCCTGAGGATTCTTAAGGATGATAGCTGGCTTGTAACTAGCAATTTGGTCAGAAGCTTGGTGTATTTTCTGGCAAAATTGCTGCTTACGAGCGGTATATTTTCTTGAAGGAGGGTTTATAAAATGACCAAAAAGAAGCTTTTCGTGGTATTGTTAGTTGTTTTGCTAGTGGTGGCGCGTGCCGCTTACGTTGCTAATGGACGTACGGATGACGGCACGATTCCGCCAGGCGTGCCGGACAATCAATCGAGTGTTGTAACCAATCCACCCAGTGGCGATCTCCCAACAGGGGATATGCAACCTGGTGACCAAGATACCGCCCCAGAATCTGCCCCGCCCGAAGGTGTAATTGCGGGCAACGATGGAAATCAAGCCGCTGACTCCGCGCCTGAGAAGGCTTTAGATTCGGATAAAGCCGTTACTACGCCGGTTTCTTGGCCGTCTCGTATTGCCGACTTTGATGATGCGCAGAAGTATCCGCGCCCGATTTATACAGCGGTGTCTCCGAGCGCTTTTGGTGTCGACTATTCCGAATTGAACGGAGATAAGTTAGCGGCTGTGCATGCTTTTTATGAAATTTGCTGCAATCAGCCTGAAACTTTAGCTTCAGCGGTCTCGGCTTTTCCAAGTTTGTTGGCTCAATGCGAGGTTGCTACATCTGATCCAACCGAGATCGATTATATGTTGGATTCGGAGAGTGGTGCCGCACTGCAGCGCGCTTTGCTCGAAGCGCTCGACGCCTTACTGGATGATCCGCGTACGAATGTGGCATTTGAAGCGCTGAACGAGGATACGTGGATGCTGTATATGTACACGCGTGATCCGAAACAGCCCAGTAGTCCGCCTAATATCGGTCTAGTTTGGGTGCCGCTACCCGCCGATTCTTCTCCGCAATTATTGATTACATATCATGGTGCAGGTGGCGACGAAGTTGGACGCTTCGATATGCAACTTGGTTTTCCGCGTAATGTTGCGCGCAATAGCGATCAAAATGCTATAATTATATCGTGAACTGCGTATTCACACATACGAAAACCTCATTCCCCCCAGCTCTAGCCGGGGGATTTTTCATGTGCTTGTATTAACGGCCGTACGGTCAACTAGATTAGAATTCCTGATGTCACATCCAACGTTTAAACACGACCATCTATCATCAATCATTACAAAAACCTCGAAGCGTACTTCAAGGTTTTTGCTAAAATCTAGTCCTGATTGTATAATGGGGTCTTATAATCTGGAATTGGATGATCGAAAGATTAATCTATCGTCCAAATGGCTCGGCTAATTTGAGATCTGGGCGATCTTCCGAGATTCGCATTAGCTCATTGTATTTACAAATGCGCTCAGAGCGAGATAGGGAGCCAGTTTTGATTTGACCAGTACCAAGCCCGACCGCCAAATGGGCAATCGAAGTATCTTCGGTCTCACCAGAGCGATGCGACATCACGGTATTGTAGCCAGCAGCCTTGGCCATTTTGACGGCGGCGATCGTCTCACTGAGGGAGCCGATTTGGTTTGGCTTGATCAGAATCGCGTTGCCGGCTTTCTCTTTGATGCCACGTTCTAACAATTTGACGTTTGTAACAAATAGATCATCACCTACCAACTGGGTATTTTTGCCCAAACGCTCAGTCAAAGCCTTCCAACCTTCCCAGTCATGCTCATCTAGACCGTCTTCAATTGTCACAACCGGATAATTCGATACAATCCAATCGTACCAATCAATCATATCCGCCGAAGTCTTCCAGGAACCGTCGGTCTTGAGTTCGTAATGATCATGATTCCAGAATTCAGAAGCTGCTACATCGAGGCCGAGTACTACGTCTTGACCAGGCTTGTATCCAGCTGCCTCGATAGCCAAAGTGATACATTCTAATGGCTCATTGTTGCCTTCGCGGACTTTCGGGCCGTAACCACCTTCGTCTCCGACCGTTACGACATAGCCGCGATCTTTGAGAATGCGCTTCAGGGCATGAAACACTTCTGCGCCCATACGCACCGCTTCGCTAATCGATCCGGCGCTGCGTGGAATAATCATATATTCCTGAAAATCGGTCGCCCAATCTGCGTGTGCGCCACCATTCATAACATTCATCATCGGTAAAGGTAAGCACATATCGCGAGTCGTACCAGCAATTGCGGCAACGTACTGATAGAAAGGGAGGTTTTTGGCTTTGGCAGCAGCTTTTGCAGTGGCTAAGGAAACCGCCAAAATAGCATTAGCGCCTAATTTGCTCTTATTCTCGGTCCCATCTAACTCCAACATTAGACGATCGACTTGCTCTTGGTCCGCCGAATTACCCACCAAAAGATCATGAATTTCGTGATTCACATTCCAAACGGCTTTGGAAACACTTTTACCGTTATAATATTTTGGATCGCCGTCACGTAGCTCCAAAGCTTCTCCTTCGCCGGTAGAAGCACCCGAAGGCACCATGGCTCGTGCGCCGTCACCAGATGACAAGAAAACGTCAGCTTCGACAGTAGGATTACCGCGACTATCAAGAACTTGTCGCGCCTTAATATCTCTAATTGTAAATTTATCTTTGTCCATGCAGTAGATTATAGCACGAATTTCCTTTCCATAGGTATTTTTGTGTTATAATCAATTCAAAAGGAGGTTAATGGACAACGATCCGACAAAAAATCATAATTCAAAAACAGAGAGCTCACGGCCGCAATCAGCTAATACTTCAGAGGAGACGGGTACGACGGTTTCTAGCGAACAACCTACCTCGGCTACTGCGCCAGCCCAAAATTCCTCAGCCTCAGCGACTCCAGCCTCTGCTGCCCCGATTGTCGCGCAAGACGATGTCGTGATGCCAGGCACCGATCAAAACCAGCCGGTTGTTGTCGTTATGAAACCTCCCAAAAAGAACAAGCTTGGCGTAATCGTCGCAGCTTTAGTCCTTATTCTTATCCTCATCGGCGGTATCGGTATGGCGGTTTGGTATTTTGTTATATATAATAATCCGGAGAATATCGCTTTTGATGCCGTCCGGCAGTTTATTACCGCCGACAATATTGTCACTACCGGCGAGCTGACTAATCGCTACGTGAGCATTTATGACTACGATCGGAATTGTTCAACCGTCAACGCGCCTGGTATTCAATCTGACTGTCTTTCTGACTCCAAGACTACCTTAATGAAGCTCAAGTTCGAGTCGGCCTCTAATCACCTGCCCAACATGACCAAAGTTTCTCTAGAGCTGTCCGAACGCGACGACAATAATGAAATTGTCGATGATCATCTTGTGACTCTTGACTTAGGCACCGGCGTAATGGCTGATGGCGTAATTTACCTACAAGTTAGCAATCTTCACGAAACTTTTGAAAAAGTTCTCGAAGAAAATTACATCGATCTTACGAATGACGATGATGAAAATGTTCAGCAGTGGGCTATGGTTGAAGAAATTATCGATATTATTGATAATGAATGGTGGCAGATTTCGGCCGAAGACGTTATGGATACAATGAGCGAAATTATGTCCGATGATAAAGCCGAGACCAAGCCATTTGTTGATGCTTACAACTGCATTTTTAAGACTGCCGCTACTAATCATTCTGAAGAAATCGCCAAACTTTACGACCAAAACCGTTTCCTGAGCGTCGAAAAGGCTGACCGCGATACTGGTATCGCTGGCCGCAGTTTCTATAAAGCCGATATTGATCTTGACAAGCTAGTTGAGTTTTACGATCAATCGCTCAGTAGCCAAGCTTCTAATGATGTCGTCGCCTGCGTCAATACTTTCTATAAGGACATGGACTATGACGAACAAATCACAATCGACGACCTGAAGGAATATTCTAATACCAAGGAACTCAAAGAATCTCTCCAAAAAGAACTCCCCGACGAATGGAGCGCCTATCTTGATATTGCTGATTTTAGCCACAAGCTTCATGGCGTAGTAGTTGATGCGAAGGATCCCGGTATGGAACTTTCCGCCGATTTAGACTTCAACTACGCTGATGCTGAAGTTACCGCGCCCGAAAAATACCGTCCAATTAGTGATCTAGTCGAAGAAGTGTTTAAGATCATTAGTAAGCGATATCCGCTGCAGGAGGGGCCGGATAGCTACGATCCAGATTTTAGTGTCGATAGTTCCACTTTCTACTTAGAATAAGAATAGGATATAAAATGGGTTTATTTGATAAATTCAAGAGTACAAAATCGCAACCGCCAAAGCCAGCTGCTACCCCAGAGCCGCAGCCCGCTCCGGCTGCCCTAGAAGATGAGCCGACACTCAAAAAGCCTTCCAGTGACACGATTTTGGCGCTCGATATTGGTACGGAATTTGTCAAAGCCTTGATCGCTCGTCGCGAAAAAGATAATACCCTCAAAATTATCGGCGTCGGTAGAGCTCATCAAGATGCTAGTAATATGTATGCTGGTGCAATTGCAGATATTCCTGGCGTTGTTCGTGTCTGTGAGCGCGCACTTAGTCAAGCCGAGCGTATCGCTGGCGTCACCAGCAAGTTGACCGTAGTTGGCATTGCTGGCGAGCTGATAAAGGGCAATACGAGCACAGTACGTTATCGTCGTAAAAGCGGCAACAAGCCTCTCACCGAGCAAGAAATGGCTCTGATTATTAAGCGCGTACAGGAGCGCGCCGGCGAGAAAGCTCGCAAAGAAATTGCCGACGAGACCAACAATCCCGATGTCGAAGTCCGTTTGATCAATTCTGCGATTGTGAGTATTAGCATCGACGGATATAAGATTTCCAACCCCATCGGTTTCAAGGGTAGCGATGTCGTAATTCAATTTTATACTGCATTTGCGCCGCTCGTGCATATTTCTGCGATCGAGAAAGTCTGTGCTGAGCTCAGCCTTGATTTACTGGCAGTCGCCGTCGAGCCGTTTGCAGTTTGCCGTGCCTGCTTGGGCGACGAATTGGATAGCGGCTTTTCTGCCGTAGTGATGGATATTGGCGGTGGCACTACAGATATTGCCGTGGTCGATGACGGCGGTGTCGAAGGCACCAAAATGTTCGGCATCGGCGGTCGTAGCTTTACGCACCAAATTGCCGGCGCCCTCAATGTCGACTTCGACACCGCCGAGAAGTACAAGCTCGCCATCAACAACCCTACTAAGGTTCCAGCCGATCTTCGCGACGCCATGATGTTGGCCGTACAGCGCAATCTCGCGGTTTGGTTATCTGGTGTTCAAATTACGCTAGAAGATTTCACTCTCACCGAGCTCTTACCGAACAAGATCTTGCTCTGTGGTGGCGGGGCCGGGCTTTCCGAACTACAAGATATGCTAGCGACGACCGATTGGTTCAAAGGTTTGCCTTTTGCGCGCCGCCCTGTTATCCATCTTGTCAGTTCTAGCGACATCCCCGGCATTACCAATTCTACTGACACCACTCTCGACCATTCTTATATCACGGCGCTAGGTCTATTGAGAGTAGCGCTTGATACTCTCGTGGGTTCAGCCGGAGAGCATGGCTTGCGCGGCAAAGTCGCCAAAATCCTCCAAAACTAGATATCGGCGCAGTCTATCAAAATAATTAAACTATCCTTAGATCACTTAGACTTTTTTAACTTCACAAAATTCGCCTGGTTTCAGATCTGTCAATTGGTATTTGCCAAATTGAATACGATGTAGTTTTTCGACAGTATAACCCAAGGCGCCAAAAGTGCGTCGAATCTGGCGATTACGCCCTTCGCTCATGGTGACACGCCAATGTTTACGCGAATTATCTAATTTTTCGAGCCCTAGTTTAGAGACGCCGTCGCCAATCTCGATCCCAAACTCCGCAATCATCTGCTGATGTAGCGGCTCGAGCGCATGATCCAGTGCTACTTCGTAAATTTTGGTCTTCGCAAAGCTCGGGTGCGTCATCTGATAAGCAAAATCACCATCATTAGTCAACAAGATTAACCCCGAAGAATTCTTGTCGAGACGCCCCACAGTCTTAAGATTGCGATATTGCTCCGGCAACAATTCATAGATTGTCGGGGCATCATCCTGACTTTTACGCGAACAAACGTATCCAACTGGCTTGTTGAGGCCCACGTAAAGATAGCCCACTGAAAAGGGGATTATCTTACCGTTATAGCACACTTCATCATTTTTGTCAATACGCGAACCTAAAATAGCCGGTTTTCCAGAGATTTCTACCTGACCCGCAGCAATCAAATCGTCAGCTTGGCGCCGAGAAATCCCCAAACGCTCAGCCAAAAACTTATTCAGGCGAATTGACTTATCCATCTCTTGATTATAGCACAACTAGACGGCAGGCGGAGCAATCGGAGGCGCAGGGGCAGGGTTTTGCTGTGGTGCGGCTGGCTGCTCTACGCTAGCTGAACTTGTGTTGAGGGCTGGATTTGCTGCGCTTGTAACAATTTGCTCTGAATTCGCGGACGCCATAGCTGGTTCGGCCGGCGTCGCTGGAGCTGTGGCGGCGGGATTGACCGGCGCTGGAGTGCTTGCTGGCGCGGTGTTCTGCACCGGAATCTCTGCAGGCGGTTGTTGAGACACTTCAGGTTGGGCGAGCGGCGCGGCTGCCGCATTGGCCGGAGCCGCGTTCTCAACATTAGTATTTGTTGCATCAGCTGGAGCTGGCGCTGGACCTGAGCCATCAACAGTAGCGTTCGCCATGCCCCCCGAAACCATGGGAGCTGCACTCTCAATAGTAGCGTTTGTCATATCCGTTGGAGCTGTCGGAACCGCCACTGGAGCTGTAGCCTCAGCGGCATTGTTCGTTGGCGCCGGCACGACGCTTTGAGCTACGTTAGCTTCCGCTGCAGTATTCATCGGAACAGCACCAGGATCAGTCGCTGCAGCCGCCGGAACGGTATTAGGGTCGGCCGCAACGGGCACGGCCGCAGGCGTAATCGCAGCAGCATCTGCGGGCGCTGGCGCAGGCTGGCTTGGCATTGCCGGATCGTTCATTGACGTTGACGTATTAATCACGCCATCGGTGGTACGATCGCCCAATACATCATGGACGGCATTCACCACGTCTTCAATGCCGACTTGCGATTTGACCAAATAGCGATTTGCTCCCAAGCTCTCACCGCGCAAACGCTCATCTTCGGAAGATAGCGCTGTCATCATGATAACTTTAATGTTTTGCGTTTCGGGCGTAGAGCGCAAAATATCCAGCATATCAAACCCAGAAATTTTTGGCATCATAATATCAGAAATAATCAAATCTGGCCGTTCTTTTACCGCGACCGCTAACGCCTCTTCTCCGTCGTGCGCCGTAACTATCGTGTAGCCTTCGGCCGTCAGGCGAATGCTATAGATCTCGCGCAGGCTGTCGTCGTCTTCGACAAGCATAACTTTACTCATAAAACTCCTTATGTTTGGTTAGTGTTTGATGCAGTTGAATTCGTGGACTGAGCTACCGGATTCGACGCGGTAGCCACATTGATCGGCGCCGATGTAACGGGCGTAGCTGTTGAAGATGCTGCTGTTCCTGCTGTTCCGGCGCCTGCTCCAGTTGTACCAGTACTGCTAGCGGTCGTGGCTGCACTAGCACCGTTCATCGCTGCGGGAGCGGTGTTATTACTCGGTGCCATTGCGCTAGCATTACCAGCTGTTGCTACAGGTGCGGGATTAGCATTACCAGCTGCTGCCGCACCAAGTGTTACAGAAGATGTTGCTGCGCTGCCTGCCCCAACGCCAGCTTCAGTTGTGTTAGCGTTAGCTGCCGGTGTCACTTCAGTATTACCAACAGGCGTCTCGCCCAGCGCTGGATCTTGGTATTTGATGATCTGCGGTTCTGCAGCGGCAGCCGGTAAAACCTGCCCAGGCGCCAGCCCGACTTGCGCACTAGTAATCGTCGTAGGTTGGCCCTGTAACCGATTGGGGGCGGAGAAATTTTTAACCATTTGCTCGTTGGCTTGGGCGATTTTCATCTTTTCGTATTCGGATTCAGAAATCCGTGGCAGGGAAACAAAGAAAGTAGAACCATCACCAAAAGAGCTTTCCAGCCAAACTCGCCCGCCCATCGCTTCCACGCGTTGCTTAACCAGATAAAGACCTAGACCCGTACCGCCAATTTGTCGAGTTTGGGAGTTGTCGACCCGATAAAACTTCTGAAAAATATGCCCAGCATCTTCGGGCGAAACCCCAATGCCATTATCGGTTACATTGATCAAGACTTTGTCGCCATCCCCACGGGCATTTACCCAAATTTGACCGCCTTCGGGAGTATATTTAATTGCATTTTCCATTAAATTGTCGAGAATCTCGTGCAAAAAATCCATATCCACGGCCATATAGACCTTTGGCTCGATGCGATTTTTGTCAAAAAGCGCCGCTCCGCCGGCCCCGAAACTATATTGTAAATTTTTGGCGCGGATATCTTTTTCGCGCTCACCGGCAATGCGTCGGACTACCTCGACCGCATCCACCGGTACATAATGAGGTTTCAAACGCTTGTCGTCTAACTTCGTAACATCGAGCAGATCCTTAAAAAGATGGCCTAAATGCTGGCTCGCGGCGTGGGCAGCATCGAGGTATTGCTTGGCACGACTGTCGATCGTGGCCGTCTGTGGATTCAATGCTAGGCCTAGATAACCCTCAATCGAAGCCACTGGCGTGCGCATCTCGTGGCTGGCTGTAGAGATAAATTCGGCCTGCTCGTTTTCTTCGGCTAGCTCTTTGGTAATGTCGCGAAAAGTGACAATCCGTAAATCATGCACTGCCCCAGTCGGGATACAGGATAATGAAACCGCTACGCGATGCTCGGCCTGCGCCGACACTAACAGATAATCGCGCGTGGTCATATTGGCATTAGTTTTGATAGCAGTATAGAGACTACTCTGGGTCGGCTCAACTGGCACACCTTCGTCGGTCTCTAGTCGAATAATCAGCTGATAATCTAAACCGATAATATTTGCGGGATCATCATAACCAGCCATCGTCGCCGCACCCGGATTTGCAAACTGAATCGTCCCAGAGGCATCAACCAACATTACGCCTTCCGCAATAAAATCCAGCGCCCGCTGTGCCAACACCGCAGAATCAACCGATCCAGCAAACCTTCGGGCTTTTTTCTTTTTGAACAAACTCATTAACAATATTTTAACACAAGCATGAAAAAATGTGCTATATTTATTACATATGAACAAGGAAGTTATTTATTTGGGGCCCGAGGATGATATTACTGATATCCTGACCAAGCTCCAACAAGCCGAACAAAAGCTTGTGGCGCTCGTGCCACCCAAAAAAGCTACCATGTTACGTAGCGCCGTGAATATGAAACTTGTTGCGCGCGTGGCGAAGGAATGCGAAAAAATCGTCGTCATTGTGACGGTCGATCCCGCGATTGTCAAGATGGCGATGGCGGCTCGGATTCCCGTTGCCAAGACCTTGCAATCGCGCCCAGTGATTCCGACTGAGGCTAACATTAAGGCGGCCGAAGAGCGTATTCAGGTGATTGACGAAGAAACTGGCGAAATTACCGAAGAAAAGCTCAACGATGACGACAAAACCTCCAAAAACCCCTCTAAATCGCATTCTAAGGGCGCTGAGAGCGATTCTAAGCCTCATTTTGGCAAAAGTGCGGATACACTCGACTTGACCGAAGAAGGCCTCGAGAAAGACTCTGAAGACCGCGAAAAGGCCAAAAAATCGCCCAAAAAGCCCAAAAATCCTAATCCTAAGGCCGAAGATGCTCGTTCCGCCAAAATCCGCAAAATCATCATGATTGCCGTCCCTGTAGTCCTAATTGCTATCGTAGCGCTAGTTTGGGCCTTTGTCTTTGCGCCGGCGGCCACGATTGCTGTGACGATCAGTAGTACAGCCGAAAATTTCTCCGAAAACATCAAATTTACCACCGATCCTAACAGTGTCAATCTAGCCGATGGAGTATTACTCGCAGAAAAGCAATCAATCGAACAAAAATACACTTCCGATTTGAATGCCACTGGCCATGAAGACCGCGGCGAACGCGCCAAAGGCGAACTTTCAGTGGTTTTCACTTATAAAGTCCGCAATTATCAAAATACTGGCATCGATGTTAATGTTCCGGCGGGCGCCGAGTTCTCGACGGTTGACGGTTACAAATATCGCGCTACCCAAGATAGCGATAGCCTGACTTGGGATGGTGATACTTTCCCAATTCCGTGTAATACACCAGTTTCTAGCCTTAGTGGCACTTGTGTCAAGACATTTAAGGTCCCAGTTGAAGCCGTCGAAGCCGGAGAAGATTACAATATCAGTACTTCCGCCAACTGGAGTAATTACAACGGCGCCGTAGTTAGCAATATTGGCTCAATTTCAGGTGGTACTACCGATATTGTTAAGGTCGTCAGCCAGAGTGATGTCGACGAAATCAAAGACAAGCAACTCGCCGAGCACACCGATGAGGGCCGCAAAATGCTCCTCGAAGATTTGAGCAAAGATTTAATTGTAATTGAGCCTAGTTTCAAGGCCGAAACTGGCGACGTGGTAGCGACGCCGGCCGTGGGCGATGTCGTAGGCGATAATACCAAGCCCAATGTCGTCGTGACGGCAATCTACTCGATTTATACCATCGATATGAAGCAAATCGAAGACTTTATTAAGACCAAAATCACCCCTAGTGATGGCCAGAAGATTTATTCAATTGGTTCGCCTTATATCGAGCGCTTCACCGCTATCGAAGAGCCAGCGCGTCTCAAGACCATCGTCGAAATCGGGCCGACCGTCACCGAAGATGATATTTTCGAAAAAGCTCGTGGCCGCAAAATTGGCGAAGTCAAGGCCGAGCTTAAGTCAATTACTGGAGTTAGCTCAGTCGACATCCAGACGCCATATTTCTGGGTCTGGTCCATCCCTGACGATCGTAGCAAGGTGACAATCGACGTCGATGTGGAGGATAAGCAGTGAAACTAATTGCCCTTGACGTAGGGACAAAGCGGATCGGCGTAGCCAAGGCCGATTCGGCTGTCCGTATCGCTATTCCTTATAGCGCCGTTGAAGTCGATGGAGAAGAATTTCAACGCATCGCTTCCTTAGCGCGCGCTTGGGATATTCATAACTTCGTGCTAGGTCTGCCTCGCAACTCCCAAGGTGAAGAGACCGAACAGAGCCGTTATGTGCGCCAATTCGCCAAAGACCTCAAACGAGCGATTCCGAGCGCCAAAATCTGCTTCCAGGACGAATCCCTCACTTCGGTCGAAGCCGAGAAACGTCTCAAAAGCCGCAAAAAAGGTTACAAGAAAGGCGACATTGATTCCGAGGCCGCAGCCATTATTTTACAGGATTTCCTCGAAGAAAAGACCGGCAAATCCACTTCTCGTGCTGCCGCTACCAAATCCAAAAGTGTCAAAGGTGTCAAATCTCATCGCTTATTGACAGTTTTTATAGTTTTAATCTGTTTATTAGCTCTGCTGGGCGGCGGGGGATACTTCTATTATCAATATAGCCTCAAATCCGTCTCCGGACTAAATTTTGATTGCAGCACTACTAATACTCTTGTCGCCGAGCCGGCCTGCGACAAGGTTGATTTTACGGTGGCCGCCGGCGATGGGGTTGCTACAATCGCCGACAATCTCGAGCAAGCCGGTCTGATTCGCAGCTCCTTCGTCTTCCAAATTTACGCTCGATTGAATTCTGGCTCTCGCTCGCTCCAAGCTGGTGAATATAGCCTCGATAAGACTATGAGCGTTCCAGATATCGTCGAAACCATGCTTCATGGTGGCGCCGATAATGTCTTTACCTTCACGATTTTTCCTGGCGACAATATTTTCGATATCGAAGACCGCTTGATTAAGGTTGGCTACGAGCCAGCCGACATCCAGGCCGCTTTCGCCAAGGATTACAGCGGAATTCCCGAGAACTGGATTTTTGATGGCCGGCCGGAAGGCGCTTCGCTAGAAGGTTATCTATATGGCGACACATATGAATTCTACAAAGATAATACCGTCCCAGAAATTATCGAGAAAATCCTGGCCGAATTCGCTTCTGTACTCAAAGAAAAAGACCTCAAAGCCAAATTCGAAGCTCAGGGTCTCAATCTCTATCAAGGCATTACACTGGCTTCAATTATCCAACGTGAAGCTAATAACGCTGCCGACATGGCCAAAGTCGCCCAGATCTTCTTTAATCGCCTCCATCAAGAAATCCCCCTGGGTAGCGATATTACTGTCCAATATGCCGTCAAGCTGGCTGATCCGAGCGGAGAGACCTATACTAATAATGCCGATGCTCTCGAGATTGATTCTCCCTATAATACTCGTAAAAATCCCGGCTTGCCTCAAGGCCCAGTCTCAAACCCCGGAATTGATGCTCTTTCAGCGGTTGCGACCCCTGATGGCTCAATGGCGAATATGCTTTTCTTCTTGACAGGAGATGATGGTCTGATGTATTATAGTAGTACAGACGAGGAGCATCAGCAGAACATTGTCGACCACTGTTCCGAACTCTGTAACGCACCCCTGCATAATTAGCTAGTAAATATTAGTTATAGGGGTGGAACTGCGAGAAATTATGAGAACGAAGAAGAAAGAACATAAGTTTTTGTCAGCGCTCGGACGCATTGTGCCCTATGTTTTCACGGCGGCACTGGTTTTTGCGGTCGCCATGATCGGCTCCGAAGATAAAAACTCCGCTAACGCCACTAGTCTTAATATGAACACAATGGCCGCTAATAATAGCGTCTCGGCCGACCAGCTTTCCGAGCTTTATGTGGTGGCGAGCTTGTCCAGCTCTTTTAGCCTGGCAAGCGTCGATACCGTCTCTAGCAACTACGTTTCGGCAGCGGTCTTGCGTGATATTAGTCAGACAAGTGCCGATCGTATCGAGAAACCTGGTTATGTCGCCATCCAAGACGCGCGCGGCGTAATTAATTATATCGTTTCCGAAGGCGAAAGCATGGAGTCGATTGCGGCGGCGCGTGGCTTGACGACCGATCAGATTCGCTGGTCTAACAACCTCAAGACCAATGATCTCGACCCTGGCCAGACGCTCAAGATTCCTGCTACCCCCGGTATCGTTTACACTGTCAAAAACGGCGATACGCCTAGTTCGCTGGCCTCCAGATATAATTCCAACGAGACCGAAATCATCTCCCGTAACGACCTCGAAAACGCCGCCCTCGTGGCCGGAATGCAGATTATCCTTCCGAATGGCGTCTTGCCGCAGACCGAGCGCCCAGAGTATGTTCCAGTTTATACCTATAGTTACTACGGTTCTAGCTCCGATCGGCAAAACATGCGCGTAGTCAGCGACAATGTTATCCGCAGCGCTACCAACCGTATGGTTTGGGGTCAGTGTACTTATTATGCCTGGTGGTGGCGTGAGACTATTGGCAATCCGCTCCCAGCTGAATTGACTGGCGATGCCAAATATTGGGCCAACAACGCCCGCGCTCTCGGTATGTGGGTCGATAATACCCCAGAAGCCGGTGCCGTCTTCCAGACTACTGGTGGTTGGTATGGTCACGTCGGTGTCGTCTTGCGAGTAAATGACGACGGTTCGATCCTGGTCCGCGAGATGAACTACGGCTATCGCTCTGGGGTAATTACCGAGTCCACAATCCCCGCCAACAGCGTCGGTAACTTTAACTATATCCATTAGGCCAGAGATTATGCTCGGATTGCGCTTCAATCTTGACAAAATAGACAATCTGTGCTACAATGGTAGTAATGGGCCCATGGTGGTCAAGTTTTTGAGGAGCTAATCCTATGTTTGTCGACACCGCGAAAGTAAAATTACAGGCTGGCAAGGGGGGTGATGGCGCCGTCTCGTTTCGGCACGAAATCTATATCCCCAAAGGCGGTCCAGATGGCGGCGACGGCGGCAAAGGTGGTTCGATTATCTTTAAGGCCGACAAAGACACTAATACCTTGCTAGATTTTCGCTTTAATCCCGAGCTGAAGGCCGAAAACGGCAAAAACGGCTCCGGTCAACGTTCCGCTGGCCGCAGTGGTCGCGATTTGATCGTCGAAGTACCGATCGGCACGGTCGTGCGCCGGGATGGCGCCGTGATTGCGGATTTAGTCAAAGATCAACAAGAAGCAGTCATCGCCAAAGGTGGCGACGGCGGTTTTGGCAACGCTCATTTCAAGTCGTCGACCCGTCAAACGCCGATGATTGCCGAAGTCGGCGAGCCAGGAGAAGAATTTGAAGCTACGCTTGAGCTTAAATTAATTGCTGATGTGGGCCTCGTCGGGCTACCTAATGCCGGCAAATCGACTTTTCTCTCTGTTGTCAGCAACGCTCGGCCCGAGATCGCCGATTACCCTTTTACTACCTTGACGCCACAGCTAGGAGTTGCGACTACTGATAGTCAAGATATCCTGATTGCAGATATTCCCGGCCTGATCGAAGGTGCCGCCGATGGCAAAGGTTTAGGGCACGATTTTCTGCGCCACGTCGATCGCACGGCGGTGTTATTGCATTTAGTTGATGTTTATAATGATGACGCCGGAGCGGCCTATCGTACGATTCGTCACGAGCTAGAACGTTATAATGATCTGAAAGATCGCCCTGAGATCGTCGCGCTCACCAAATGCGAAGGCGTCGACGACGAAATTATCGCCATGCAACGCCAGAGCATTCTCGAAGTGAATCCGACGGCCGAGGTGCTGGCAATTTCTTCCGCCTCGAAGCAGGGAATTACGGAATTATTACGCAAAATAGTAATGATCAAAAATGAGCACAAAGCGATGCCGAGAGAAGAGAGCAAGACTGAACCAGAGAATACGGATGATTTACCCGTAATTACTCTGACGGCCGAGCAGCTCAGTAAGGCCTGGAAAGTCGAGAAAATTGACAATAAATTTGTCGTCACGGGGCCGAAAATCGAGAAATTTGCCCGCCGCACTGATCTTAATAATTATGCTTCAGTGAACCGCCTGCGCGACATCCTGAAAAAGTTAGGCATTCGTGCTGAGCTGACTTCACAGGGCGCCGAGCCAGATTCAATTATTTCAATCGCTGGCAAAGAGTTCACGCTCGTCGAAGATTATTAGAGCAACAAGAGCTCGCGCGAAAATACGCCAGCACGAAATCTTGAGATTATTTGCGCAACAAGAGTCCGTGCGAAGAAGCATCGTCATGAAATTCTGAGATACCACTGTTATTCCTGCGAAGTATGCTATAATAACAGGGAAGTTTTTGTACCTTAAAAGGAGATGATGTTATGGAAGTTTAAAACCAAAGTTGACGAAATTATCGTTCTGTGATGTAAGAGGAGTTGATTGTATGTTTCGTAGCGCCGTAAAACGCGCGAAAGACCCGCCGGTGCGCGGATCGGGCCGGCATACCTATTTGCCTGCGCGAAAATTTGATCCATATCCCACGCTTGATTTGTCGGCTTGCCTTGGAGTCGAGCATCGCGAAGTGCCGCCGGCCAGATATCCTATCACCGCGCAAGTCGTGACGCCGGACAGAAAATTCTTGAAGCAGGAATCGTTGTAACCACTGCAGCTGTTATAGTTGTTGTAAATTTTACAACATTTTAGAGGCTGCTAAGAGACCATTGATGCTCTTTGCCACCATGTCACATTTGAAAGGAGGGCATGAAAATGTCCAAAAAATCCCAACGTCGTCAGAAATCTCAGCATGATCAGCCGCGCTCGGCTTTGCTTTATGGCGTGGGCGATCGTCCGCCAGTATCCTTGTGGATTATTTTGGCGATCCAGCATGTTTTTGCAATGTTTGGCGCAACCATTTTGGTGCCGATTTTGGTTAATTCAGCGGTCGGCCACGAAGTTTTGACGATTCCGGTCGCCCTGGCTGCATCGGGTATCGGCACACTGATTTACATTGCTTGTACCAAAGGTCGTTCGCCGGTTTATCTTGGCAGTTCATTCGCTTTCATTGCGCCGCTCGCAGCCGCTTTTGTGCAATCGGGGCAGGCCGGCGCTATGACCGGAATTATGCTGGTCGGCTTGATCTATATGATTTTCGCTGGCATTATCTGTATTATTGGCAAAAACTGGCTCGATCGTCTGCTGCCGCCGGTAGTGGTAGGGCCAATGATTATGATTATTGGCTTGGGTTTGGCACCATCAGCCGTTTCGCAAATTGGACTAAGTGACGCCAGTTTCAACTGGCGTAATATCTTAGTAGCGTTGGTGGCGTTTCTGGTTACTGCTATCATTGCAATTGCTGATCGCGGTTTCTGCAAGATTATCCCGGTGCTGATCGGCATTATTGCGGGTTATCTAGTGGCAGTTCTGTTGGGATTAGTCGACTTTTCGCCGGTCAGCGCGGCGCGATTCTTCGAGTTGCCGGCTTTTGCTCTCCCGTTCGTGCATTACACGCTGGACTTTTCGGCTGCCTTGACCATCGCGCCAATTGCTCTAGTCACTATGGCCGAACATATTGGCGATCACACAGCGCTTGGCAAGATTATTAATGCGGATTTACTGCATAATCCAGGACTTGAACGTACGCTGTTGGGCGACGGCCTGGCGACCTTGGTCGCTGGCTGCCTGGGCGGCCCCGCTAATACCACTTATGGCGAGAATACCTCTGTTGTTGGCATGACTAAGGTGGCATCGGTCTGGGTAATTGGCCTGGCCGCGATTTTCGCAATTTGCCTGAGCTCGCTTGGAAAATTCACAGCGCTGGTTTCAACTATTCCCAATCCCGTGCTCGGCGGCGTCTCGTTGCTGCTGTATGGATTTATCGCCGTTAACGGCCTGAAGGTCCTGATTCAGCACCGAGTCAACTTTGAGCAAATGCGCAACGTCGTCATCGCCTCGGCGATGCTTGTACTTGGTCTCGGCGGCGCAGCGATCACTTTTGCAACCGGCAATCTCTCGGTGACGGTTTCCGGTATGAGCTTGGCCGCGGTGGCGGGTATTCTGCTTAATTTATTCCTACCCCAAGAGACGGCGATCGTGGCACAGACCGCCGAAAACTCTCAGGAGTCAGCCGTCGCAATGGCTAACAGGCCCCGTCGGTCGCATGTCTAATATAGCATTTTCTAATAGCACATTTATCTGATGCTATATCTATAATTGCAAGTCCCCGATTTCGCGTCAGGGATTTAGCCTCGTTTAAACCTGTTATGCTTAGCCCTAGGCAGAATATTGATTCTCTCGAGAAAATACATCCGCTCGCAGTTAATTGTTGTAAATTTTACAACAATATTCCCCAAGAGAATACCTGCTAAAGAAGGCCAAAACGATTCCTAAAACTTGGCAAATTGGAGAAAATGCACAAAAACTATTGACAAAATGGAAAATCTATGATAAAATAAGAAGAGTAGGGTATTTTGCCCTCGAATTTTATTAAAAAGGATGGTGCTAATATGAGTATTCTGCACGCAACTGACGGTAAGTATGATGATATTTTGATCAGCATGGAAGAAAACATTTTTCAGATCACAAAAGCCGCTCTTCAATTACATAAAGACTGGCCCGATACCTCTAGGCTCTGGCTAGATTATGATAACTTGGAAGATGCCAATGCTGCGGCAGAGGAAATGCTAATTCCGCTTCTGTGTGACGACGTCCTCTTGATTAAAGCAATTCACAAAGGCGTCAGTAATATCTACGATGCTGTGCAAGAAGTGATGCCGATCAATTTCGCTGATTGCGTTGCGGGTACCTATCCCTAGCGCACGAGCACTGGCGCAAATCCCCAGGTGGGCTCAGAATGCATTTTATTCTCGGTGGTCGAGCTACTTCATGTCTCGGTTTGATATCTATCGTCACGATCTAGCAGGGCTTCTCAGCGAACTTCTTATCCTAAGGAGAAGGTTTCTGAAGAGTCATTGTATCGATGCAAAGGCACTGGAGGACGGCGAGCAGGACGTTCACCTTCTCGATCCGAATCTAACCATACTCTGTTTTGGTCCACAGAACGACTATACCTTGTCCAAATTTCTTGACTGCTTGCAGAGTATTTATGCGCTGACCGGTGAATTCCTGTACAACTTGGAAGATTTCACTGCTAGTTGCGATTTAGACATACGCGAAGCTTCTAGTAGCTATCCACGTCCCCAACGGTAGTATTGCATCCTCCGTTCCAAGCACGTATCGGCGTGTCCACTTGGCCTCCTATTCCGGGAGGCCAAATTTCTTAAGTTGAAAACTTATGATACTAACGCGCAATAAACCCGCAATCAAAGCGCACCCTCAGGGCTCAACCTTTGACCGGTGAAAAAGTCCTTGACGCGTGCGGCTATGGCATGATAATATAATAGCAGATGCGGGCGTAGCTCAGTTGTTTAGAGCGCTTCCTTGCCAAGGAAGAGGTCGAGAGTTAGAGTCTCTTCGCCCGCACCATACATTGTTTTTTTGACCCTTCGGGGTCTTTTTTGTTGGTCTTATATCTTAAAAATGGGCTGATTTTGCGAATTTTAATTATTTTTCTTCGTTAATCAAAATCTGGTAATAAGCTAAAATCCGTGAGGAAATATTATTTTCGAGAATGGCAGATCCCCCAGAGATATCGGTCAGGAAATATTTTAAAACACCATCGAGGTTTCATAAAAATGACTCTCATAAAAATAAACCCCCGATTGCTCGGGGGCTAGGAGGTAAAATTTGCCTACATAGAATCTGCCTAAAGTCGCTCGCTCAGGTTTTTACCTGCCTGAGATGCTTACGCTCCTGGCATATCACAAGTAAAGGAGCTGATTAAAAGCGCTTAATCCTTTCGGTAAGGGAATCGGATTGAGTTGCCCAGGAATCTTATAATGAGGATCTTTCGGGAACCCCGGGTTCCGGGCTCCTATTTTTTTCCAAATCCAAGCTGGCGTGTAATGCACTCCATCCGGCGGCGCATTGTACTCAGAAATCAACGCCAGAGATTCAGGCCTGTTCTGATGCTGTGCAGAGAGATTGACCGCATGCAGGGCAAAGCCAATTTCGCGGAAATGCTGTTTGCTTTCTTCGCGCACGTAGACTGAACAATTATCCTCGCGAGCTGTCTTTGGATCTGGAATAGTAATATAGAATTCCGTCTCGCCATTCTTAGTCATACCGTTAACAATAGCGGAGAAAGTTTCCTTCGGTTGATTCAAAGCTAAGGCAATTGCGTATTCTGCATACTGGCAGTAGAAGATAAATTGCAAGGGATATTGCTGGTTACCACGAATAATAATTCTCTCCAGGCTAATGCCATGCAGTCGGCCAGTCAAAGCCAGTTCCGCGTGCTTCGATAGATGTTCGGACAGGTCTTTATCACCTCCGTACGCGTTAATCAGAATGTTTTCCGGGAAAACGCTCCAGCGCTCAGTATAGACAGTCAAGGCCGGAGCCGGGAGTGCTGACAGCGCGCTAGCTACATTCTGGGCCACATGCGGTGCTGCTAACGCCGGACTGATTATATAGGGATGCGCATCGGGAAAAACATACGGATAAATAGTAACGTTCATTTTTTTACCTCTTTCAATGTACATAGGGTGGAGGATTTTACATCCTAAACTCGCAGTTATCACCACCCCCTATGGTGATATGAGAAAAGCCCTAATCACCTCCATTCTCAATTTTTGCATTATATCAAAAAATATTATTTCTGTAAAGCGGCATTTTCCGTAATATTTTCCCAGGTTGTTGACAGGAGTATCTCTTCCGTAACATTAATATTAACATACGAAGGTAAAAACCGCTGCCGCAAATATTAATTTCGAGAATGGCAGATGCCCCGGAGATATCGGTCAGGAAATATTATTTTCAAGAATAGCAGATTTCCTAGAGATGACAGGCGTCGTTTCATGACTAATTTTCCTAGAGAAAACGTTGTAAAAACTACAACATATCTGGCGGTACCAGTAGAAATTAAGCTGTCAACTATGCAAAAACGCCAGATTGAGGTCATGCTAATTGACAAAACATAAAAAGTATGCTACAATGGAAATAGGAGGGCAATTCTAGTTCCTAGAATTAGTATATTCTTACGAATACACTAACCCTTCATTTAATGGTTTTTAATGCATTATATGCATTAATTTGTACCTTAAAAGGTTAGTTTTTCCGAAAATTCACATCTTTGGCTTAAAAAAGGGGGAAATTTTATGAATTTCAAGCCATATGATTATCAGCAGGAAGCTATCAACGCACTTTCGAGTGTGCGCAAACAGGGGGTCGATCGCGGAATGATCGTTCTGGCGAGCGGGCTGGGTAAGACTTTGACCGCCACTTTCGACATTCAGCGGTTCCTCGACGCACATCCGGATGCCAGAATTCTGGTGCTCTGCCACAGCGAGGCAATTTTGTCTCAGTCCAAGCAGAAATTTCAGGAAGTTTTTGGGGAAGAGTACAGTTACGGTATGTACACCAGTAATTACAAGGTCAGCCGTCGGGTGGATTTCACTTTTGCGACTTTCCAGACCATGCATAATGCCAAGAACGACTTTACGCCAGAGGCATTCGATTACGTAGTCGTTGACGAGGCGCATCATACTCCGGCACCGACTTATCGTCCGACGGTAGATTATTTTCGGCCCAAGTTTTTGCTAGGGCTGACCGCTACCGATGAACGCATGGATGGGCAGAGTCTAGCGGAAATTTATCATGAGCCGATCTATCGCTTGGATATCTTTTCGGCGCTAGCCCAGAATCTGCTGTCGCCAGTCGACTATCGGCTGGTCCTGGATGACTGGAGTAAGCTTGATCAGTATTTATCTGACGATGGCTCTACGCAAAAGGTAACTATGTCGGAACTGAATCGCACGGTTTTCGCGCCCAAACGTGACGAAGAAATTGTGCGTTTGATTCAGGAATACTCTGCAGAGATTGCCGACCCGACGACTTTTATCTTTTGCAAATCCATTGAGCACGCCGAACGTATTGCCGAGCTCTATGCCGGCAAAGCGGCGGTCATCCATAGCGACCGTGACAAGGCGACTAACGATGCGATTCTTGCGGACTTTAAAGCAGGCCGGATTAAGACTCTAGTCTCAGTCTCGATGCTCAACGAGGGGATCGACGTACCGCATGCGGATATTGTCGTGTTTTTACGTGATACCACCTCGAAGATCGTCTATCTTCAGCAGCTTGGCCGTGGTTTGCGCCGCGCGCCTGGCAAAGAGAAAGTTCTGGTGCTTGACTTTGTTGGTAGCGCCGAGCGTATGGCAATGGTTTTTGAGTTGGAGCAAAAAATAGCCAGCCAATCCCGAAAGTTGCAAAGTGTTAAGCCAAAGTCAGTTGATCGGTTCAACGCTTCGCAGTCACCTCTTATCGTCAATATACCTACGCCGAAGTTTGCGGAACGTAAAATTGACATAGTGGAGCTGTTGAACAGCGCAGGTACTTGGAGCGCCGAGCGAATACTGGAGATCTATTATAGAGAAAGCGTATCTGCAGGCCACTGGCTCACACAAAAAGAAATCAATCAGAACGTTAATCTACCAAGCGAAGTTCACGTATACAGATTAGTAGGCTCGCTCCGGAAAGTGCGTACTTTAGTTAATAACAAGTACGGTTTTATCTATAGTCTTTATCCGACATCAGACATCGAAGTGATTGATCGGTATTACGAAGCAAGCAAAAAAGCCTGTCATTGGCTAAGAACTGAAGAGATAAATCACCACAATAATCTACCGAGTTATATGGTGGTTCGCTGTAAATTTGGTGGATTGATGGCTCTGCGAGAGCTAGCTAAAGCTAAGTATGGTGAACTATCATGTCTCACCGCCAGTCCAAATGGCGAATCTGAGGCCGATTTCACTAAAAGGTATTTTATGGCAAGTAAGGATGCTGGCCATTGGCTATCACTTAAGGAACTTGATGATTTGGGTGGATACCCAACAAGAATGACTCTTTCGAGACGTTATGGTGGCATTAAACGACTTCGCCAAACGGCTACGGAATTGTATGGTAACCTAGAGACATTATGAAACTAACTTTCTCCCCGCACTTCGGTGTGGGGAATTTTTTACTACGGCATTATGCTATAATGATATTAGAAACGCCAAGACGGAAATGAAAGGGGATCTCAACATGAAAAAACTCGCAAAAATAGTCGCCTGCTTGCTGACTTTCGCTTTCTGCATAGCCGGCATACTAGCAAGAGACGCAAGCGCCGACATGGGTCCAAAGCCGTCAATTACAATACAACTGGAGAATATGCCAACTGATAACTATTTGATAGATTTGCTAGTTTATGACGAAACTGGCGAAAATTATCTATCCGAGATGAATTACAATGGCGAAGGCCTAAGTGAAGAAGAAATTAAAGCCTTATACGATATCAACTATGACGGCTGGATCTCCGAGAGTACCAGATGGAATGCCTATATGCTCTTTCCTGATTGTGCAGGGGGTAGTCGATACTGGCATATGTTTAGCTATTTTGGGACTCCCGATCGGTATAAAGTTTTGATCATTAACCAAGACACTGGTGAGCGCAAAATTACCGACGAAATTATTCGCACAGATTTTGATAGTGAAGTGACGATTGATTATCGCACCATGCATGCGGCCCCGGTCAGCCGGAGCAAGATTTTGCGTATCTTGATCGCCCTTGTCGTAACAGTAGTGGTAGAAGTTCTCATCGCCTTGCTGATGAAACTCAAAAAATATTTACCACTCATTATTATTACGAATCTGATTTCGAATCTGCTTTTACAAAGTTTAATGATTTTTGTACCTTTGGGCAATTATTTTGTGAGATTTTTCATCCTAGAGGTGCTTGTCGTGGTAATGGAGTTCTTAGTATATAAGAAATTCATGAAAGGTCAATCGACACAGCATATTCTCAGATATACCATAGCTGCAAATGTCGTAACCGCAGCTCTGACCTTCTTAATCTAACCGAGAATTATAACTATTAACAACTATCATAGAAAGAGAATTATGCAGTCGGAATTAACTTCACCATCTCTAAAAGAACAGGCTTGGCAGCTAGACTTTATCAATCAGGCGATCGTGGTGGCGACGCGCGCCCACGCTGGCCAAGTGCGCAAGGGCACTGATACGCCCTATATCGTGCATCCCTATGCGGTGGCGATGCTTGCGCGCAATTATACCGCTGACCCCGAGATTATTGCCGCTTGCCTCTTGCATGACGTGCTCGAAGATGTTGCGCCAGCAGTATACAGCGAAGCGGACATGCTGCAAGATTTCGGCTCCGGAGTAGTCGATTTAGTCAAAACTGTTTCCGAGCCCAAAACTACTCAATCGGCCTCAACAGACAAGCTTAAGAACGAAGCAGCTGCTAAAATCCCTGCTGCGGATACGCTCAAAACTGTAAAAACTACTCAACCAGCCTCTGAAACTGCACTCAAACGTGAAGCATGTACGCAATCGACACCTGGGAATACGCCAGAAAATACAAAAATACCGCGCTTATCGTCTCAAAATCCGCCCGAAACTATGAAAACGGCATCCTTATCCTCTAAGAGTACCCCTGGTATCCATGAGCATCAGAGCCTGAAAGATCAAAATGCGGTCACAGCGCTCTGGAAAAGCCGCAAAAATGCCTATCTAAGCCAGCTACGAGACGCCACAACGCACGGAGATCGGCGAGCGCTATTGGTATCGGCTGCCGATAAAATTTGCAACCTGCACGATATTATGGCCGATTACGCGCAAATTAGCGCAGCCGTTTGGGAGAAATTTGCCGTCAGCAAGGCAGACGAGTATTGGTTTTATAACGCAGTTTTCGAAGTTGTCGCGCCTCATCTCCCTATGCCGATGGCGCAATTATACCAAGATTTTCTGCAAAAACTCGCCGCTGTTACCAAAAGCTGAAAACGCACGGACCTAAGCGCCAACGCAAAAAATAATGACAAGAACAAGCTCCGGCGCACCCTAGAAGCAGAGTGATTACACTGGAAGGGATAGGGGTAATGCGCTATAATATAAGTAATAAACTGGAGTGATTATGGATAAAACAAAGAATTATGCTTTCATTGACGGTAATAACTTATATCTTGGCGCAAAATCGCAAGGTATTAAGGTAGATTATCGCAAACTACGGCTTTATCTTAGAAATAAGTTCAAAGTGACAAAGGCGTTTATTTTTATTGGATATGATCCGGAGCGTTCGCCTCTGTATGCGGCCCTACATAACGCTGGGTACATTTTAGTTCAAAAACCGACCGTCAAATACTACGAAAACGGAAAAAGAACGATGAAGGGGAATGTTGACGCAGAATTAGTGCTACACGCGGCTGCTATTGAGTACGACAATTATGACAAAGCGATTGTGATTACTTCGGATGGTGATTTTAGGTGCCTTTTTGAATATCTGAAAGAAAAGGAAAAATTAGAGCGTATTATTACTCCAACAAAGTTTTATTCGTCATTACTGCAAAGATTCCGCAAGGATATTCTACCGCTCTATACAATTAGAAAAATGATTAGTTAACACAAAAAATGCCGGTATTCGCGTTCGGTCGAAACCTTAGGCTACTGCCCGGCTTGGTGATATTCTCATTATAGCAAACATCGCCACAAAAGTCAATACTAAACGAACCTGAATCCCTAAACCCCAACAGACAACTAACAAAAATACGCATATCGTGTTAT
>CAZSPU010000008.1:0-40546 GCA_964608555.1 uncultured Candidatus Saccharibacteria bacterium | reverse complement strand
TCTACTTTTGGTTGCATGGCAGGTAGAATTCTCATATGTTTGTTTACCCTACACCAGATAACTCAAGCCTGAAGATAAACTTCTTGTGTTTATCTAATGACAAGTATATAATAAGCATATGTATAATCCTTACGAACTCGATCATAAAACGCCATCGAAGAAAGATTATCTCGACACAACTGATTTTGATCAATCGGAAATGTTGGATATGATCAAAGTTTCTACGACTGTTCGTAGTTTCTTAAAAGAAGGTGGCACACTAGCAACATTATATCACAAAAATCTCGCCATGATTTTTGAGCAGAAGTCTACGCGCACGCGCGTATCTTTTGAAGTCGCCATGGAACAACTTGGCGGTCACGCTCTCAATCTTGCGCCGGGCGCTATTCAGTTAGGCGCACACGAGACCATTGGCGATACTGCACAGGTCATCAGCCGTATGTGCGACTTAATTATGGCTCGCGTCGATCGCTACGAAAGCGTCGTTGAGCTAGCAGAGCGTTCTAGCGTTCCAGTGCTTAACGGTATGTCTGATTACAATCACCCAACACAAGAATTGGGTGATATTATTACGATTTTTGACCATTTGCCTGACGATAAGTCTCTCGACAAGGTTAAAGTTGTCTTCGTCGGCGATTGCACTCAGGTCTGCGCCTCGCTCATGATGATTACTACCAAGATGGGCATGAATTTCATTCAGTACGCGCCGCCATCCAAATGGCTCAGCGATGATTATCTGAAAATTGGTCGCGCGAATACCCAACGTTATGGCGGTAGCGTTCATGTTTCAGACAATCCAGCTGTACTTGAAGGCGCTGATTTTATTTATACGGATGTTTGGTATGGTCTTTACGACAAAGAAACGCCAAAAGAAGTCTACATGCGCGAATTCTATCCGAAATACCAGGTCAATGACGAACTCATGGCAGCTACCGGTAATCCCAAAGTCAAATTTATGCATTGCTTACCAGCTAATCGTAATGAAGAAGTTACCGACAGCGTGCTTGATAGCCCAGCCTCAATCGCATGGGATCAGGCCGAGAATCGTCTCACCGCACAGCGCGGTTTGGTTTTGTATTTTGGCGGTGTCGCGCAAGAAACGCTCGACAAGATTAAAAGGCAAAAGGAGGACAATTAATGCCTAAAAACAAACAAAAACCTAAGTTTAGGTTGTTCAGTGCCGTGCTTGCAACGGTCTGTATCATCCTAGTTGGAGATGCAGTTGCGCCAACGGCCGCAATTGGCAACTCTCAATATGTCTGGTGGATTATTATGCTATTGGCATTCTTCGTGCCTTATGGCTTAATTTCCGCCGAACTCGGTACGCAATACCCATCCGAAGGCGGTATGTATACCTGGGTCAAAAAAGCCTTCGGTCCAAAATGGGCTGGGCGTGTCGCCTGGTACTACTGGGTCAACTTCCCGCTCTGGGTTGCATCTTTGGCCGATCTCGTGACGACCTATCTCATGCAGATGTTGGGCGTCGAGATGACTTGGCCATTAATTCTTGCGATTCAGGTTTTCTACATCCTGCTCGTGACAATTCTTGGTAATCTGCGCATCTCGCAGAGTGCTTGGGTTTCCAACCTCGGCGCCATCGTGAAGTTTATCTTCATGGCAGGCTTGGGCATGCTTGGTATCTGGGTACTTTTCACTCAAGGCAGCGCCAACCCGATCGAATCCTGGACCGACCTTTTGCCAATGGTTGGTGCAGATGGCGGATTTGACTTTGCTGGTCTCGGCTTCGTTTCACTTATCATCTTCAATATGCTTGGGTTCGAAGTTGTCTCGACCTTTAGTGATGATATGCAAAACCCAAAGAAAGAAATTCCGAAAGCAATCATCGTCGGCGGTATCCTTATTGCCGTATTCTATTTGTTACCAAGCTTCGGTATTGGTGTAGCCATTCCAGTCGAAGAGCTTCAGACCAACTCCGGCTTGCTTGATAGCTACAACATTCTTATGAATACACTCGGCTTTGCCGCGGGCGCAATCAAAGCCATTACGCTCATTGTCGGTGGTATGTTCATCTACACCTTAATTGCGAATATTTCTTCCTGGAGTTTCGGTGTCAACTCTGTCATCGCTTATGCAGCCGAAGATGGTACTTTCCCGAAGTCTTGGGCCAAACGCAACAAGGCTGGAGTTCCATATGTAGTCTCAATTTGGACTGGTATCGTAGCGCTGATTATTTCTGTTGCAGGTATCGCTGTTGCCGAAATTGCTGCTCAAAACGGTGACGATAGTCTCACTAATATGTTCTGGCAATTCTTCTCGCTCAGCTTGGTTACGTTGCTGATGTCTTACTTGCCAATGTTTATGGCGTTCTGGAAATTACACAAACAGGGTCCAAAAGTCAAAAACGGCTACTGGATCAACGGTGGCGGCTTCAAGATCGCTGTGTATGCAATCGTGCCATTTGTTTTGCTGTTAATTTCGCTCTTCTTTACGCTCTTCCCGAGCTTCGAGCCTGAGATGTTTGTTGATCAATGGCCGCTCATCGTCGGCGCATGTATCGCAATTGTGATCGGCGAGTTAATGGTTATGAATGTTGGCAAGGGTAAAACCTACAAAGTTTCTACTAAGTCAACAAAACGAGTGTCTACAAAATCTAAGAAAGGAGCAAGACTAAATGCGAATAATCGATAGTACACCTAAGGCAGATGGCTTTTATATGCCATCAGAACTTGCCGAGCACCGCTGCACTTATATGTTGTGGCCGGAACGTGAAGACAACTGGCGTGGTGGTGCCAAACCTGCTCAGGAAGTTTTCAAGCAAGTTGCACAAACTATCGCAAAGTACGAGCCAGTTATTCTTGGCGTCAACAAAAGTCAATATGCACACGTGCTCGAAATGAACATGCCAAACGTCCAGGTCGTCGAAATTAGTAATGACGATTCCTGGATTCGCGACTGCGGTACAACGTGCGTGATCAATGACGAAGGCCGCATGCGCGGTGTCGACTGGAAGTTTAATGCTTGGGGCGGTTTATATAACGGCTTGTACTTTCCGTGGGATCAAGATGATTTCGTTGCCGCCAAAATGTGTGCCATCGAACACATCGACCGCTATCGTCTCAGCGATTTCGTACTCGAAGGCGGCTCAATCCACTCTGACGGTGAAGGTACGATTCTCACTACCGAAGAATGTTTGCTTGATCCAGGACGCAACCCAGATCTCAGCAAGGAACAAATCGAAGCCAATCTCAAAGAATATCTTGGTGCCGAAAAAGTGCTTTGGTTGCCAAAAGGTATCTACATGGATGAAGATACAAATGGTCACGTTGATAATATTTGTCAATTTGTAGCGCCAGGTAAAGTCGTCCTCGCTTGGGAAGACAACGAGAATGACCCGCAGCATGAACGTTCGCAAGCGGCCTTCGATTACCTCTCGCACGAAACCGATGCTAAGGGTCGATCGATTGAAATCGTCAAGATTCACGTTCCAAATCCAATCACTATCACCAAGGAAGAATCCGGCGGTGTTGATATCGTTGAGGGTACATTCCCGCGCAACGAAGGCGACCGCTTACCGGCTTCATACGTCAATTACTACAACTGCAATGGCGCCGTCATTCTGCCGGTCTTTGACGACGAGCACGATCAAGCCGCTATCGATACTCTACAAGAGATCTTCCCAGATAAAACTATCGAGCCAATCTACGCTCGCGAAATCTTGCTTGGTGGTGGCAATATCCACTGTATTACCCAGCAGATTCCACGTCCATAACGCTAACAAGTTTGGACGATACAATATGCTTGTTCCGCAGCAAAACAAACTGCGGAATAAGCCCAAAGCCTTAATTACCGTTGCTTTAAAGCAGCGGTAATTTTCGCGACTTATTTTTAGTTATTTCTGACAGAAGTGACAGAAACGGCAGAAGAACTTGTGCTATAATGTACTTATGAGGTAGCGTGTTGTGGGGATACGAAATTATACTTATTGTTAGATAAGCATTTGCAGAAAGGTTTAAAATGAAAAAGTTACATTATGACGGACCGGTTGTTCTTGTGGTGATGGATGGCGTCGGACTATCTACTAGTCGCAGCGGCAATGCTGTCCGTCAAGCTCATACCGAGTTTCTCGACTCAGCCATGTCTAAATATCTGAATATACCGCTAGCCGCTTCTGGTGAAGCTGTTGGAATCATGTCTGGGCAAATGGGCAACTCTGAAGTTGGACATAATGCGCTTGGAGCTGGTCAAATTATCAAGCAGGGAATTGCCGGCATTGAAGCTGCGTTCCAGACTGGCGATATTTGGCAGACCAAAGCTTGGAAGAACGCCATTAAATTCATCAAGGAGCATAATGGCACACTACATTTCTCTGGCATTTTCTCTGACGGTGGCGTGCACAGTGATATTTCTCATCTTGAACAAATGATTCAGCGCGCATATGATGAAGGAATCCGCAAAATTCGTATTCATTGTGTTTTTGATGGACGTGACGTCGCGCCACAATCCGAACCAAAATATATCGATCGCCTCGAAAAGTTTTGCGCGAAGTTTAGCGACGCCGATTTTCGGATTGCTTCTGGCGCTGGCCGCATGGTTGCAGTGGCTGATCGCTATGAAAATGATTGGGGAATGGTCAAACTTGGTTGGGATATGATGGTGCATGGTCAGGCTCCGCGCACTTTTACTTCCGCTAAAGAAGCCATCACGACATTTCGTCGCGAAGATCCTCAAATTCAAGATCAGTATCTACCGGCCTTCGTCGTCGTTGAAAACGCCGCATCAAAAACATCGCTCGCTGCGCGTTCTATCAAAGCAAAACAATCTTCTGCCCAAGCTGCTCACGGTGCAGTTCCTGTGGGTGCAGTTTCTGATGGCGACGCCTTTATTTACTATGATTTTCGTGCGGATCGTGCCATCGAAATTGCCCGCGCCTTTACAGAAAAAGTCTTTGATAAATTTAACCGTGCTTCTGCCGGCAGCGATAAAAGTGCAAAAATTGATGGAAAGAAAAATCCTGCACCAGACGTCTATTTTGCTGCGCTGACAGAATATGATTCCGACCGCCATATTCCAGAAAATATTCTAGTACCACCGATTCAAATTGAAACTCCACTAAACGTTTTCCTTGGTCAAAGCAAGATTTCTCAACTTGCCGTTTCCGAAACTGTCAAATTTGGCCATATTACCTATTATTTTAATGGTAATAGCTACAAGAAAGCTCCGCTCGAAGAACATATCGAAATCCCGTCAGACACGATGCCGTTTAATACTCGCCCTTGGATGAAGTCAGCGGAAACTACTGATATTGTCTTAGATAATCTCGATAAATTTAAATTTATCCGTATTAATTATCCTGGCGGCGACATGGTTGGTCACTTTGCCGAGCTTGAGCCGACAATTGTGGCAATGGAAGCGATTGACATTCAGCTCGCACGCCTGGCAAAAAAGATTGATGAACTTGGCGGAATGATGATTATCACCGCCGATCATGGTAACGCCGAAGAACTCATTGACAAAGACGGCGTTCCTCGTACATCTCACACTACTAATCCGGTCCCCTGCATCTTTTATGACAACACCGCTAACGCCAAAGCTTATCAAGCGGCCAAATTATCAGACCCAGGTTTGACGAATATTGCTACTACAGTCTCATTACTGCTCGGATTGCCCGATTATCCTGCCTCTTGGCGCGATTCCCTAATTGTGTTACAATAAACATATGCTAATTACCGCCTCGTCACTTACTGATTACCCTATTCTTAGTTTGCATGTTGGTGGCGAGGTGGCGCGTGTTACTCAGATTATCGTCGATCCCAACTCACTTAATGTTATTGCCTTTCGGGTAGACGGGCCTTTAATCGGTGACGAAGTAGGTGATCTTCTGCCAGTAGATAGTATCCGCGAATTTTCACGGATGGGTATGATTATTGATTCGACCGACGAGCTCGTGGAGGGCGAAGAGCTAGTGCGTCTGCGAGATATTTTACAGCTCAAATTCGAGCTCAACGGCCTCAAAGTTATCACAAAACAAAAGTCAAAACTTGGCAAAGTTTCCGATTATGTAATCGACGTTTCTAGCTGGGTAATTCATCAGCTCATCGTGCAGCGCCCCATCATGAAAGCTCTTTTTGATCCAGAGCTCACAATTTCACGCAAATCCATCATCGAAGTAAATGATTATGAAGTTATCGTAAAAGACGAATATGACAAGCTCAAAAAAGTCGTTATCGCCAATAATCCAGCCACTGATTTTGTTCCTAATTTTGTAAATCCATTCCGTGAGCCTGAATTAGTCACCAAACAAGAACATCCCGAAAAATCTTAAATTAATTAACTTACTTAAATTGGTTGTTCATCGTCTGGGTTATAATTTTCGACTGCGGTTTTCGCTTTCTGAAAATCAAAACCTTGCCGCACGAGATACGACACCAGCATAAAGTCATTATACTTCTTGCGTTTTTTCTTAATCACCTTTAAGATTTCGTCTTCCTCGGGCCGATCCATATTTTCAAGCGCAAATTTAGCTTCTTCTTCATTTACGCCCCTGCGTCGCAGCTCTAACCGTAAACGTTTCTTGCTAATGCCACGCCGCACATAGCGATTTTCGACATAGAAATTGGCAAACTTCTGATCATTGACGTAACCTTTTTCAATCAAACGCTCCACTACTTGCGCCATAATATCCTCGCGCAACTCTGGCAGCGGCTTTTTTTCTTCGCGCGCACGCTGTCGGTTTAGTTGTAATCGTTTCAGTTTACGTCTTTTGAGATAATCTTCAGTTTCTCGCACTGAATGCGGACGAGTCAGAACCCATTCTAGGGTACGTTGATATAGCTTACTAAATTCAGAAGCGTCTTGCAGGAGTTTTAGACGCTCCGGGTCGATTTTTTGCTTAACCTTAACATCCAAATCAATTACTTGCGCAATATCGAGTGAAAATGCAAAATAACCATCCAAAAACACGTTCACTCGATTCGGATCACGCACGCCTGGGGTTAATTTCGTAATGGTATAAGTGTTCGATTCCGCAAAACAATCTTCCCAGCCCGACGCATCTAGCGGGCCGCTAACATCGTCATCGGACCCATAAATCGCTTCTGCTTCCTTGCGGCGCAAAGCCGTCTCTAAATCTTCCTTGGTATCCGCATCCGACTGATTATCGCCATCTTTATCCATTGGAAGAGATGAGCTTAACTTATCGTCCGCACTCAATGATTCAATTTCTAGCATTGCCCACGCAACTTATGAATTACTTTTCCGATTCTTCCTTAGAACTGTCAGATTTACGCTCTTCGTCAGTATGAACTACTTGCTCTTCGTCTTCGGGAATTAAATCTGCTGCAATCCGCACATGATGGTCGATTTCAGATAACAGAGCTGGGTCTGAACGCAGTAATGCCTTGGCTGCTTCTCGACCTTGTGCAATCACCTCACCTTTGTACTTCAAAAATGCGCCAGCTTTATCAACAATACCGTATTGCACTGCCAAATCCAAGACGTCTCCCACCTTGCTAATGCCTTCATTGTACATAATATCAAATTCTGCCGTTCGGAAAGGCGCTGCAATCTTGTTTTTGACAATTTTAACTTTCGTGCGGTTACCAGCTACGTTTTCGCCATCTTTGATCTGGCCAATCCGTCGAATATCCATGCGCACTGACGCGTAAAATTTCAAGGCATTACCGCCAGTTGTCGTCTCTGGATTACCAAACATGACGCCAATCTTCATGCGAATCTGATTAATAAAAATCACCGTGGCTTTTGATTTTGAGATGATACCAGTCAGTTTGCGCATCGCCTGCGACATCAAGCGCGCCTGCAGACCCATCTGCGCATCGCCCATATCGCCATCAATTTCGGCCTGAGGCACTAACGCTGCTACTGAATCGACCACGATCAAATCGACCGCACCGCTACGCACTAATGTTTCTGTAATCTCAAGCGCCTGCTCTCCGTTATCTGGCTGCGAAATAAAGAGATTATCAGTATCGACGCCAATCTTCTTCGCGTAAGCTGGATCTAGCGCATGCTCAGCATCAATGAACGCCGCTTGACCGCCTTGTTTCTGAATTTCGGCAATCGCATGCAAGGCCAAAGTGGTCTTACCGGAAGATTCTGGTCCGTAAATTTCAATAATGCGACCTTTTGGATAGCCACCGCCTAATGCCAAGTCCAGCGATAGCGATCCCGACGGCAAAAGCTCCACGTCAATCTTGCGAGATTCACCAAGTTTCATAATTGAGCCAGTACCAAATTGCTTCGTAATTTGTTGGATTGCGAGATCTAGAGCTTGCTTCTTGCCATTATCTTCTGTTGCGGTCTCTTTCGTAGCTTTCTTTGTCATATTACCTTCCTTTATTAGTTTTATTATAACATTCTCGACGGTTCTATACCATTACTTCTTTATAGTTTCTATAATTGCATGATATGATTACACATTGATAATCATAATCAGCACAATTACTTGCTTCACTCGAAGTCACGACCAATTTCGAAATAATAAATAACGGCGAGTTCTACTTATTATCCCGACGTAACGCGCGAGAATGTTCTCATCATATAGCAAATTTTTCAAAAACCACAAGCATAAGCTCGATAAAAAGTCTCAAAACAGTGTTTTTAGGACATAAACCCGGGCCTATTTTGCCAAAATAGTCTAAAACTAAGCTAAATTTCCAAAAGAGGCTTAATATCCGCGCCTAAGTTGTTTAGGCGAGTTGCAAAATCCTGATACCCGCGATTAATCGAATAAATATTTCGCAAAATCGAAGTGCCTGGCGCGGCTAGCATCGCAATCAAAACCACGACTGCCGGTCGCAACGCTGGCGGAGCCACTAATTCTGCCGCTCGCCAATTGGTCGGCCCCTCGATATAGACGCGATGCGCGTCCAGTAATTCAATGCGGGCATTCAAATTCTCGAGATAAGTAATATAAATCGCACGATTTTCAAATACCCAATCGTGAATCAGTGTGCGCCCTTTTGCAGTGGCCGCAATCACGGAGAAGAACGGCAAGTTGTCAATATTCAGACCAGGGAAGGGCATCGGCGCAATTTTGTCGGTAGGTGCTTTCAAATTGGCTTTATGAATTTTCAGATCCACCAAGCGCGTGCGGCCATTTGCACTATAATATTCCGGTGATCGCCCAATATTAGCGCCCATACTTTTTAAAATTTCTAACTCAACCTCCAAAAACTCAATTGGCGCTCGTCGAATCGTGAGATTTGATTTTGTCACCAAAGCCGCCGCAATAAACGACATCGCCTCGATCGGGTCCTCGGCTGGTGAATATTCAATATCCGTATTAATATCACTACATCCGCGCACTTTCAAGGCCGTCGTACCAATCCCCTTAATTTTGACGCCAATTTTCTCCAAAAAGAAACACAAATCCTGCACCATGTAATTTGAAGATGCGCCGATAATGGTAGTTTCGCCCGGATAAAGTGCTGCCGCCATCAAAATATTCTCCGTCACAGTATCACCACGCTCAATTAGCACAATTCGCTTGGGCGGATAAAGCATATGCACTTCTTCCAAAGACCGAGCTTCACGTAACCGTGATTTAGGCGGATGCTGCGCTTCCACTGTCGCTTCATAAAAACCACTGCAATTCGTCGCATCCACACGCAATCCAAAATCTGATAAAGCACGCAAATGCGGCTCAATTGTGCGAGTGCCAAGCGTACATCCCCCCGCGTACGGTAGCCGAAAACTCTTAAATTTGTGCAACAATGGCCCCATAAACATCAAAATCGAACGGGTCTTGCGCGCAGCTTCGATGTTCAAATCCGCCATTCTTAATTCGTCTGGTGGTATAATTTCTAGGTCGCGATTATCGCCGCTCCAACGGCATTTTACACCAATCGACTCCAAAACTTCAATAATTCGAAATACCTCTTCGATCCGGGCAACATGCTTTAGCTTAGTTGTACCTTTATTAAGCAGTGACGCACAAAGCAGTGCCACTGCGGCATTCTTACTAGTATTAATCGTTGCCTCGCCATGCAATTCTCGGCCACCATTGATCCGATAACTCTGCGAAGACGTATCATTAACAGATAGAATCTGACCGCCTAGAGCTCTCGAAAGCTTCTTTGTAATTTCCAATGAGACGTTCTGGCGACCTTTCTCAATACGATGAATAGCAGATTGGCTTGTGCCTATGGCCCGAGCTAACTGTGCCTGAGTCCAGCCCTTTTCCGTCCGTAACTTTTCTACTAAACTACCGATTGCTTCTTGATAGGTTTGGTTCTTCGACTCTCTACTCATGGGCTTATTCTATCACAAATATATCATGACGTGAATCGTAAATTTGATTTTAGCTATTCTTGCAGACGACATTGTTCGCATGTAGCCAACCATCCACGCTGCCACCATCCAAATATTCGCCATCTGTCGTCGCTACGCGCATTACGCCGCCCTTCTCAATGTACGAATCAATTGGATCGGTCACAATGTATTCTTGGTCTTTTGGTCCAAAATCGTGAGTTTTAACATAACTGATGATTTCCTGTAATAACGCCGGCGACATGATGTATTTACTAACATTGATGAGGTTTGATGGCGCCTGCTCAATTTCTGGTTTTTCGACTACTCCTGTCAATAATCCGTCTTTCACCGAGAAAACCCCATATTTATCCACTTGATTGCGCGGAATCTCGACCCCCAAAATCGAGGAGTCATCTGGCTCTTGCAAGGCATCTAATAATGATTGCGCCGAAGATTTTCCCTTCGGATTCCAAATAAAATCATCCCCCATAAACACCAACACAGGCTCATTAATATCATATTCTTCTACTGCCATTGCAATCGGCACTGCGGTGCCATATTTTCCGGCTGGGTCTTGAGTAATATAGTGAATTGTCACATTTTCTGGCAAAGTTTTCGCGGCTTTCAGACGATCTTCTTTGCCGCGGTCCACCAGGTATTGATTGAGCGCTAAGTTGTCATGATAAAACGCCTTTACCTGACAAGGCTCGGTATTAGAAATCACCATGTAGATATCTGTAACCCCCGCGCGGATTAACTCCTGGACCGAATAGTCGACTAGTGGACGATTTCCGACAGGTAACATTGATTTTTCGATTATTTTAGTAATCGGCAATCTCCGTGTGCCCCATCCTGCCACAGGAATAATCGCTTTTGTAATCATGATATGACTCCACTTTAATTTATGTCATTATAACACACAATCTTGGATGTCTAGGATTTTCTTGTATTACTTCACTACGAGATTCTTGGTAGTATAGACTTGCAATCTGCAGTTTTCCTCTATAGAACATCTAATCATGTTACAGATTTCCCCTTGCCCTTAGAATATCTAATATCGCTACGCATTTTGACTCTTCAGAAAACCAACGAAAGCATTCTATGGTCAGCTTTTTGATTGTATAAACGCTCATGGTGATACGTAAATTGCCTGATTGCATAAGTGCTGGTTCACTTCCTCAAAACTTTACCTCAAAGATATGGATTTTATAATACGAATTCATCTTTTGTCAGCTTGATTAGATGATCGCCTGGCAGATTAAACTTTTTCCCAGGCTGATAGGTTAAAATCGCATCCAAAAAATTGGCTAACTGGGGTCTAGTTGCGCTAATCCCCGCACGCAACGTCCCAGCACGCAAAAGCTCGATTGCCGCATTTTGCTCTATACACTTGAACCAATCCCTCTGCCACTTTTCTTCACCTTGCGGCAACATTTCCGTTACGATATGATCAATTTCGTGCCGTAATGCTCGCTGTGCCTGCCAAAGTTGCCAAATTTGGAGTTTTTGCTCAAAATCTAGATAAACGTTATTCATCTGGTGGCGTATTCGGTTTCGCAAATATTCATCCCATGAGTTTGATTGGTCTTCACGGAATTCCAATCGACGTTTTGCTGCGTATTCAAAAATTGCCGCCTTATCCATCAGTTCATACACTAATTCCGTCTCCAAAAAAGGCCGACGCACCCCAGCTATTTCTAGGCACGCCAGTCCGCGCCAGCCAGTTCCGCGCACAAAATTAATTAAGAGGGTTTCCATTAGATCATCTAAATGGTGCGCCGTAAATATCACTCCGTCATTATCTGCAACCGTACGTAAAAAATCATACCTTGCTTCACGCGCTTTTGCCTCTGATGCCTCGGCGCCTAAGTCCGCTTGTTTCGATACGAAAGCTAAGCCATATTCTGCTGCCTTTCGTCGCACAAATTCCTCATCTTCAGCCGCGTTGTCTCGAATGCCGTGGTTAAAATGCGCTACAATTATATCGCTACATGAATATCCAGAACTTGCATTATGCATAGCATGATATACTATGTCCAGCATTACTATCGAATCCACACCACCAGAAACCGCCAAAACTACTTTCATGTCTCTATATTATACAATAATTTACCAAAATATGTTATAATTAAGCTATTATGGATGCTTCTAAGATTCGGAATTTTTGCATTATTGCGCATATTGATCATGGTAAGTCAACCATCGCTGACCGCATGATGGAGCTCACCGGGACAGTTTCGACTCGCGAAATGAAATCACAGCTGCTCGATTCGATGGAACTGGAGCGGGAGAAGGGTATCACCATTAAGCTCGCGCCCGTCCAGATGAATTGGAAGGGCTATCAGCTTAATCTTATTGATACGCCAGGGCATGTCGATTTTTCTTATGAAGTTTCTCGCTCGCTCCAGGCAGTCGAGGCTGCCGTTCTGGTCGTTGACGCGACGCAAGGTATTCAGGCGCAAACGCTCGCCAATGTTTACCTGGCTCTCGAGCAAGATTTATACATTATTCCAGTTATTAACAAGGTTGATCTGCCGGCCGCCGATGTTGATAAAGTTAGCGCTCAGATCGTCAATTTACTTGGCTGTAAGCCCGAAGAGATTATCCCCGTCTCAGCTAAAACCGGCTATAATATCGACAAAATTCTCGACCGCATCGTCGAGCAAGCTCCTTCGCCAGATCAACGCACTGACTCGTCCTCCCGTAGCAATACGCCAGCCGACACCAAAGCTCTGATTTTTGATTCCTATTTTGATGATTACCGCGGAGTTGTCTTGTATGTTCGAGTTTTTAGCGGCGAAATTCCCAAAAATTCCGAAATCAAAATGATGGCGACACATACGAACGGTCTAGCGCTAGAGGTGGGGGCTTTGACGCCCAAAATGACTCCGCGCTCTAGTCTGCAGGAGGGTGAAATCGGCTATATCGTCACCAATCTCAAAACTACGCGTGAAGCAAAAGTCGGTGATACCGTGACGCTTGCCAAAACTCCAGCAGCCACGCCGCTCCCCGGCTACAAAAACGTCCTGCCTTTTGTCTATGCAGGGTTTTTCCCAGTCTCCAACGATCAGTATCAAGATCTCAAAGATGCCGTCGAAAAACTCGCTATGTCTGATTCAGCAATTGTTTTTGAACCAGAAAATTCACCAGTTCTCGGGTTTGGTCTTCGTATCGGCTTCTTAGGGTTATTGCATATGGATATTATCCGCGAGCGTCTGGAGCGTGAGTTCAATCTTGATCTCGTCATTACAAATCCATCGACCAACTATGAAGTCACTCTCAATGATGGCACGGATCTTAACATTCGTTCGGCGGCCGATTTGCCAGATATGTCGTTAGTTGCCGAAATCCGCGAGCCTTGGGTCAAAGGCGAAATTATTTTGCCACAAAATATGATTGGCGGCGTTCTTAATCTTATCAACGCCAAACGCGGCCATCAGACTAATCTCAGCTACATAGAAGATCGCGCCGTGATCGATTTTGACGCGCCAATGGCTAATCTCTTGACTGATTTTTACGATCAGCTCAAATCCGTTACATCTGGTTACGCCAGTTTCAACTACGAAATCGCAGACTACCGCGCTGATGATTTAGTTCGTCTCGACTTTTTGGTGGCAGGGAATCGTATGGACGCGCTTAGTATTATGTGTCATCGCAGTGAAGCTGATGCCTTAGGTCGCGAAATCACCAAAAAACTCAAACAAGTCATTCCGCGCCAAAACTTTGAAGTTGCGCTGCAGGCTGCCATCGGCGCTCGTATTATTGCGCGCGAAACTATCGGCGCTTACCGCAAGGATGTCACAGTCAAAATTCACACCGGTGACCGCGATCGCAAAGCCAAATTGCTCGACAAACAGAAAAAAGGCAAAGCCCGCATGAAGCGCTTCGGCAAGATTGACATTCCATCCGAAGCTTTCACTGTCATGCTGAAACGCGATTAATATCCGCTATTACGCGCCGCGATCAAAACATGTTCAAACAACGCACTAATTGTCAACGGTCCGACGCCGCCGACTTTGGGTGTGATTGCCGACACTATATCCAATTCGCGCACTGCATCGCTAACATCGCCCACCAAAACTCCGCCTTCGCTAGCTGTCCCCGCATCCACAATTACCGCCCCCGGTTTGATCATCTCCGGCTGAATCAAATGCGGCACGCCTGTTGCCGAGACGATGACATTGAAATTTTTCAATTCATTCAAATTGCTGTTGCGCCGAAAAGTCGTCACGTTGTATCCAGAATTCTGCCACATTTTTTCTAGGGGCGCTCCCACTAATCTACCGCGCCCTACTAGAGCGATGGCCTTATCTTGCAATTCGATATTATATCCAGCTAGCAGCCAATTAATCGCCGTCGCGGTCGCTGAGTCAAATTCACCCTTCGCGCCGAGACCGTCTACATCCTTAGTAGGTAGGATTTTATCAACTATTTGAGCAATCTCGTGCTCGCCGTCTAGTGGCAACTGCACAATTACGCCGTGTACATTTATATCAGCATTAGCTTCATTAATTGCCGTTTCGACATCGTCACGCATCCAATCCGCTACTTCTATGCCGATATCTTCACCATAACGCACTTTGAGCTGCACATATTTTGCGATGACGGGATTATTAGAATTACGAATGATTACTAGTTTCGGCCGTTTCTTTTGAGCAACTAAACTTCGCACCAAATGTGCTTGATTTTCTTTCATGTAGCCCGCCAGTTCTGCGCCATTTAACAATTTCATCTTATTCAATCTCCACTGGCTCTTGTTCGAGCTTATAATGATATTTTTCGGCAACGGCATCGATAATTTCATCGCGCGCCAAAGCCAAATCAGCAAAACTTTCTGCACTTTCATTAATTAATACCAAAGCCGCCTTATCACTGACTCGTATTCCGTGCAAAAGCTTACCTTTAAACCCGCATTGCTCGACCAGCCAGCCCGAATTAATCTTGCCGTTACCGTCTAAGTCGCGCCACAAGGGAATCTTTTGTGCTTCGGCTTGATCAGCCGCGGTTTTATCTAAATAAATATTTTTGAAAAAACTTCCGGCGCTAGCGATTTTTGCTGGATCTGGCAGTTTTTGATTGCGAATCTCGCACACAATTCTACGAATATTTTGCGGCGCAAAATCTGTCTCCTGATGCTCGTCGATATAGCGTTGCAGACTATTATAAAACGGCGGTTGCATATAACTTTTTTGCAAAATCATCGTCACTGCGGTAATAAAAAACCTACCTTTGTCTTGGCCATGATTAAGGCGCGTATGCCGGTAACCCATCTGTAGTTCCGGCTTTGGTAAAGTGACAAATGTTTTGGCTTGCCTGTCATAAGCTTCGACCGATTCTATCACTTGAGCCACATCCTGCCCATATGCACCAATATTTTGTACTGGTGCCGCTCCTACTGTACCCGGTATCAAGCTCATTGCTTCGATTCCCGAATATCCTAAATCACAAGCATATTGCACCAGATCATCCCATATTTCACCGCCCACCCCCCGCAACTTCAATATATTATCGTCTTTATCAATCACTTCAATCCCGTGCAACTTGTTGAGAATAATCACTCCATCAAAACCTGCATCTCTACCCAAAGTATTAGCGCCTCCGCCCATCATCCAAGTCGGTAAATTTTTTTGTGCAGCAAAATCATACGCCTCGGCAATATCGGCAAGACTTTCTATCTCCAGCACGTAACGCGCTTCTCCACCCAGCCGCATCGTGGTGAGCGTCGAAATCGGAACCTTCTCACGAATTTTCATATCTATATTATACTATATTTTTAGAGTGCTGACTAACTTGGTTTGACTCAATTTTTCATATAACATCGGCTTCGTAGTAAAAAGAAACTTCAAACCAGTCAATACCATCAAAAAGAAATATCCGCCAGCATACAGCAAAAACAGCAGACTTACGGTAGAGTAATCAAATGGCAAGTGTTGCATAATTTCTAGAACACCATACGGCAAGATTAAATAAATGAGCAAAAAACAGACTCGCCGCAGCCAAATTTTCCAAAAAATTGGTTGGTCCGCCATATCTACTACCGTCAGATTAAGAAATTTTTGCATCGGCGTACTACCACGCAGCAATATCGGCAACAGAAAATAATATATTATTAAAATTATCAAGTTAATCCATTTGCTATCTAATTCACTGGAAAAAGCAAGGTTAAAAAATAGCGACAGAATTAGAAAAATAATCAAATCCAATACAAACGACAACGTTCGACGCAATCCCGAGACCGTTTTTGCCTTTTCGCGCGTAGAAAGATTGACCGATTCTAAGCTCGGCAAAACCTTAATTAATGGTTTTGCAATTACATAACCGAGCGCACCACCGAGCGTATTCAAAATTAAATCATCCACGTCAAACAAACGATAACCTCGCGGATAAATAAAATACAACCCACTCAGTTGTGTCAGTTCGAAGAATAAACTCAGTAGAAAACTTGCCAAAACCGCCTTTTTGAAACTAAAACGACAATAATAATGTAAAAAGATTCCAAACGGTAAAGTCAGGAGAATATTATAAATCGGCACAAATAAATAAGACGACTTAAAAATCTGAATTATACCGTTAGGACTCAGTAAATTGCCTGGCAAATGCGTAATAAAATCGATCAAAAATTGAAACGGCACTAATTGCGTACGCGGCGTCGTCAAAGCCGCCACCTGCTCAAACGTTGGTAATGGCAAAATCACTAGAAAATAAGCGCAAAGCAAATAAAACATAAAAAGATAAAGTACACTTGCCTTCCAAAGAGAAATCGCCCCAAATTTATGATATTGATAAAGCAAAAACGGCAACGCCATCAATAAGGCAATTGTCGGAAAGAATATGACCGCAGTTTTAATAACTTCTAGATAATTATTCATTTCCTATATTATAATATGCAGGTGGTACTAAAATCTTAATATGACAAAAATGTCAGAAAACATTTTGCAGAAATTCTGGGCCGGGATGCTTATTCGACAGCCTCGCGCAAGTTCCAAACATAGAGCGCGACCTAGAGACGTATAGAACTCATTCATCTAAGCTTCTCCCCATAAAGGTAGTCGTCTATTATCATGACCATAGAAAATACCCCATCCGCAGATGAGGTACTTTCTATGGTGAGCCGGGTGGGACTCGAACCCACGACACCAAGCTTAAGAGGCTCGTGCTCTAACCAGCTGAGCTACCGGCCCAAATTGTTAACACTCATCATTATACCACGAATAAGATAAAAAGGGAAGCCAGTTTTTTAATTTTTCTGGCCAAAGATCTTCTAGCGACGCAATCTCTTACCTAATTCCAGTTTTTCCTGTATAATAAGCTTATGTCAAAGCAGAAATCTTATCAAATCCCCACGCCGCTTCGCGCAACGATCATCGGTCTTGTCGCTGCGGTCATTATTTTAGCTATTTCTTTAGTTGTGTCGCTCTTCGTGCGCAATACGGTCCAAGATGTGGTTTTGCCTGCACCCGAACTTTCTGAGGGTATTCGTGGCGAACAATTCGGCATCGACAAAAACATCAACGAAGCGACGATCGACCAATATCTCGGGCGCGACGATGTTGTTTATCGCGATATGCGCATGCTCAAAGATCCAGGTAATTACGAAGCCATCGGTGGCGATTCATACCTCTCGGGTTTTATCAAGGGTTTTGAAGTAGTTCCGTATCCATACCTTGTGAACGTGACGGGCTTACCAGAAGCCGTCGGTGATAGTTATCAGGGCAAGACTCTCTTTACTCAACAGGCTGACGGCACTTACAAAGCTAATTACGACGAATCATTGCAAATTCTGGAAGATCTATTTCCCAAAGACAAAACCATCTTTCTGATGTGCGGCGGTGGTGGGTATGCCGGCATGACCAAAGATCTTCTCGTCTCATTAGGCTGGGATGCCGACAAAATTTATAATGTCGGCGCGTACTGGTCGTACGATGGAAATAATAATGTCCAAGTCAAAACTACTCGCAATGGCAAGACCGTTTACGACTTTTGGAAAATCCCATATCATAATATAGACTTCGAGCTGCTCCATGAAAAAGACCACTCCAAATAAAACTTCCAGCACTACTATTCAGAATCGTCTCGTCATCATTTTGTCTGTCATACTATCGCTCGGAATCATTGTTTTTGCGATCATTATTTTCATCAAAAACTCTCAAAAAATTACCCTCGAAAGCGCATCTAGCGATGCTACTACTAGTCAACAATCTTATATTCAAAATATTTCTGTTGATCAGCTTCACACTTTTATTAACGAAAAAAGAGATTTTACGCTTTTTGTTTCGCAGCCCAATTGTATTACTGCGACCAATCTTCGCCAAATTATTTCCGATCTAAGTCGCCAACAATCCGCCGTCATTTACGAAATTCCTTTTTCGCAGTTGCGCGCCAGTGGTTTGGCAAACGAAGTGCGTTTCTATCCTAGTTTCATCATTTATCGTCATGGAGAAATCGTCGACTTCTTAGATGCTAATGATAGCGCCGACACCGACGCTTATACCTCGGCCGATGGCTTCCGTAATTGGCTGACGCAATACGTATTGCTAAAGGATTAGCCAATGTCGCAGCGACAAAATCTCATTCAGACTAATGAGAGAGTTAAACGCTATGGCGAAGTTTTCTCGCCAACTTTCATTGTGCAGAAAATGTGCGACTATATTGAACGCGTTGCAGTCGACGTAGACCATAAAGTCCTCGATCCGGCTTGCGGTACTGGTAGCTTTTTATGCGAAATCCTTCGCCGACGCCTCCAATCAATTCAGACCGAGACGCAACTTCTTTCCGCGGTTGCGACGCTTTATGGCGTTGATATCTTGCCCGACAATATCCAAATCACCAGAAACAACCTAGCAAATATTATTCAGCAATTTTTGTCTGCAGATCCATCTTTTGCGCAGACGCATAATTATCAACTTCAGCCGCTATTAGCGATGTTTTTGGAGCATAATTTGATTTGCGCAGATTTCTTGCATGATCACAAACAATTAATCTTTGTTGATTGGCAAAATACTGGCAAGTATCATTTCGTTGCGCATCCGCAGTCTCTTGATGATATTTTACATAACCAACTCGAGTCATAACATGAACTTAATTCTTCCAGCTCAAATTACACTGCGTGATGAGCAAAAACGCGCCATCTCCGAAACTTATCAATATTGGCACAATCATCATGGTCGCAACCAGAAATTTCTTTGGAATGCGAAACCTCGTTTTGGTAAAACTCTGACAAGTTATTGTTTTGCACAACAAATTCAGGCTCAGCGTATTCTAATTATTACTAATCGACCCACCATTTCTGATTCGTGGGCGAAAGATTTTTTTCGATATTTTGCTACAAATACAAATTATATTTTTGGCACTCCAAAAGGCGGCGAAATTAATATCAATGGCAAACATCAGCACATTTATTCGCGTAACGAAATTATGCATGACGCCCAACTTTTGAATCGCCCACTCATTTTCTTTATTTCTTTGCAGGACATTAAAGGCAAAAGTGCCAACTCAAATGATTTCAAACAGAAAAATCAGTGGATTTTTGATCTCGAAAAACGTTGGAATTTAGTCATTATTGATGAAGGCCACGAAGGCATCAAAACTCTCCGTTCGGATCAAGTTTTATCATTGCTGCAAGCTGATTTTTTCCTCTATCTTTCGGGTACGCCCTTTCGAGCTTTGGCGGATCAGGATTTTTCGCGCGAACAGATTTTTACTTGGACTTATTTGGATGAACAAGCCGCCAAACATGCTTGGCAACAAAAATCCGACAATTCCAATAATTCTAATAATCCCTATGCTATGATGTCACAATTAAATTTTCTGACTTATTCACTCGCGCAACTTTTTCAGCATGATGTTGCGTCGGATTTATATTATGATTTTGCAGAATTCTTCAAAGTGACCAAGGGCCAATTTGTGCATGTAGATTTTGTAAAAAAATGGCTTGATCGCATGGCGGAGATATTTACCAGGCAGACATTATTACCTGATTCGACAGAACTCGCAATTACTAATCATGATATGCGCCATAGTCTTTGGCTATTATCCGGCGCTGCTGAATGTGCTGCCATGCAACAACTTTTATCATCACATCCTTATTTCTCGCAGTTCAAAGTTGTCGTCGCAATTGGTAAAAATAGTACGCTGGGATCTAATCATCTCGAACAAGTTCGTACGGCAATTGGCTCTCATCCTTTACAATCCAAAACTATTACTTTATCCTGTGGCCAACTAACGACTGGCGTGACAATTCCCGCTTGGTCGACTATTGTCATGCTCTATAATGTCAACAATCTCGATCAAGTCAGCGCCACCCAATATTTACAAGCTGCTTTTCGCGCGCAAACTCCATGGCGGACTAAACAGCATCAAAAACAGCATTGTTTAATTTTTGATTTTTTACCCGATCGCGCTTTAATCGTTTTGCAAAAATACGCTCAAAACTTATGCCGGCAAAATTATTCCGCCCAAACTGCCTTAAATGCTTTACTTAAATATCTCAACGTTTTTATTTTAGAAAACGATCAAATCCAAAAGCTCCACGCCGCGGATATTATAGAATTGCCATCCCGTATCGTGGCGCAAGAAATTGTTGACGGGAATTTTATTAATTCTAATAAACTTTTCAATGTTGGTAATATCTTTCACATGTCCAAACGCGCCCAACAAATCATTAGTAAACTCAATTCTATCCACAAACACCGTCTCGAAAAAACTCCACAGCCTTTACCTTTGCCAAGTATTGAACTCGATGAATATAATCAACCGCTGCCAAATTTAGAAATTATCCGCAATTCTTATGCCGAAACTATCAAAAATAAAAAATTCGCAAACTTAAAAACGTCCGAAAAACAAAAAATTAGCAATCTTGCATTAATCTTGATTTCGAAAAATGCACAACTTGATCAAAAAACCATATTAAAAAATTGTCCTAAAAAAAATCAAGAGCTATTTTGCGACGCAATTCGCGAAATTCAAATTTTAGCGCAAAAAAATGCGCGTAAACATCGTCGACGCGAAGAAAATGATTATCGTGACAAATTGCGCGGACTTGCGCGTGCGATTCCAATTCTTCTACATTTGTATGGACGCGTAAATTATACGATTGACGATTTAGTAGCAAATACGCCCGAAAATATTTTCCTGAATTTTAGTGGAATTACCAAATCCGAATATCAAATTATTAAACAAGAAGGCTATTTCAATGAGTTTAATTGTAATTTAGCAATTAAAGAATTCATGAAGCGCAAAAAACATTTAGTAACTTATTTTTTGCCGACGAGCACGCAAAATATTTTCGATTTTATTCCCACACAACAAAATCAATATGTTTTCACGCCCAAGAAAGTTGCCACAAAAATGGTTAACTACTTAGCATCGCAAAATCCCCAAATTTTCCAATCCCCAAACACTAAGTTTTTTGATCCAGCTGCCAAAAGCGGCATTATTCTGACGCAGATCGTGCAAAAACTTTATCAAAATCTCCGGCCCAAATATCGCAATGATCACGATTGTTTATTACATATTCTAACGCAGCAAATTTATGCTTGGTCGCCTGACTCCACTAGCAATCTTTTAGTGCAGCATACGCTACTCGATTTTATGAATCATCCAGAATTTCACTTTACATCCTCCGAAATTCAACTTTGCAGGCGTAATCTCTTAGGGTATAATCCAATTATAACGACAGGAGGTATTGATGTTCATGCAGCAACTCAGCAAATCGAGCAGGCTTGGTCATGCGATATGAAATTTGATGTAATTATTAGTAATCCGCCATATCAATATGGTCGGCGCCAAATCTATGCAGATTTTTATCGGTTGGCTGTTGACCTTGATCCGGAATTACTGTGTATGATTTTCCCGATCGGCTGGCAAAAAACGCACAATCATAATGGTCTCGGACAACTTAATAAAGAATTTTATAAACGCGATCCACATCTAGTTAGCATTGATAATTATTACGAAACTACCGAGCAGCGTATCTTTCCGGATATTGGCACTGGCGGCGTGAATATTGTTTTGCGTGATCATAACTATCAGAATCACGGTCAAATTCGCAAGCTTGAATACGGTCAAGAAGCCGGCACGATAGTTTTGCCAATTGACGCTACAGAAATTATCAAACCAGCCGAATTAACAACCTTGATCGAACAGCTCAAGTATCTTCCCAAAATGGATGCACTAGGCACGGCGCGTAAACCTTACGGATTTTACGCTGATCCGCTCCGCCACCCCGAAAAGTACAACCTCACACTCTCGCATCAGCCTCAAAACGAAACCGACGTGCGCTTATTTGGCTTAGTCACTAGCGATGATCGCGGCTACCGATTTATTGATCGTAGCGCGCTACCAAAAGTCAGTCCTAATCTCGATCATTATAAACTTTTCGTTCCTAAAGCCTGGGGTAATATGTCCGAGCGCATTGGACTCGGCGGGTCTTATGCCAATATTTGTGTTGCCGCGCCGGGCGATGCTTGCACGGAAACTTTTATTGAGTTCGGTCCTTTCGCAGATCAAGACGAAACTATCAAAATGGCCAAATATTTTATGACCAAATTTTTCCGAGCCCTTCTGTTTCTAGCGAAAGATTCTCAAAACACCACCAAAGACAAATATAAATATATCCCCGTGCCCGACTTATCACTTGATATGTGGGCAGGGAATATCTCCACGCTAGACCAGCAATTATTTGATTTATATCAAATTCCTCCCCGCACTCAAGACTTTATTTGTCAAAATATCCAAACCCGCAGCGAACTAAATATTGAAATCTTATAAAATTATATGTTAATATATAATCAGTAATCATTTGCGCCCGTAGCTCAGCTGGATAGAGCGTTGGTTTCCGGAACCAAAGGTCGCACGTTCAAATCGTGTCGGGCGTACCAATCAGGATCATACTGCATTTTACTGAGACATCCCCTTTTTCTCCTGCGCACAGCAGTTAAGTCCTTTTGAATTACGCCCGAGTTACGTTCATTATCTATTTTCGTTGACGTTCAATCATCAAGACAAACTTCGTTTCACTTTCTACACCTTCGGCTCGACCAGAGAAATTATCATAATCCTCTGCCAACTTCGTCAGTCGCTGAATTTTGTCAGCGGTTGTACGTACTTTTCCGTTTACAAAGTTGGCCAGTGGCTGAATTCCATCACGATCAAACTGTGTCATACCTTGTTGCAACTGGTCCGCACCGTTTGATAATTGATCAATACCAGCCAACATACTATCAAGTGCGCCAATAATGGCTGGACCAAGATTACTTTGTAATGCTTCGGCAATTTGCAGAGCGACGCCTTCTGCGGTTGCAGCGGCAGTTTGGCTTGCGGTGGTTTTGGCGAGTGCAAACGAACTCTCTACCAGTTGTTGTTCGACGCCGGCCACTAACTGTACGTAATACTGACTAATTTGTGCCTCCGAGCAAACTTGGCCGCTCGCTTCACACATGTGCTGCGCCTGCAACTTTAATGATTCCGCGAGAACATTATTTGGGCTTGCTAGTTGCTGTTTGACGGAGCTAGCAATAGTCTGATATTGGCTCTCGACTTGCTGTACAGCCGCCGCACTAGCCTGTGCTTTGATCGTTGCAAGTGTTGTCTCATCCAGCATTGCTGCCGGCACTTGTAATTGCTGCTTGGCGCTGGCTACGGCCTGACGCAACTGCTTAATACCATTATTCAAATTAGCAGTGCCTTCCACTAATTGCTTGCTACTAGTCGATAAAGTATTAGTTTTTGCGTACAAGTCGTCCAGTTCTGCAAAAGTTTGTAAATCTGCAGAATCAAGTAATTTTGGCGTCACAACCGCATAAATATCATTCAGTTCAAAATTGTCAGTTCGGTACGATAAGACGACTTCATCAGCATTTTTCAGTTCCGCCAACCCGAGGCTTTCATAAAGTCCAGGTGCCGCTACGGCAGCAATTACGACGGAACGTCCGTTACTAGTAGCTTTACCATTCGTAATTTTGACATTCGAAACTTTCGTCTCATCCAATGTTGTTGCAACCGCCGCTACAAATGGCGTATACAGATCGCCAACTTTGGCATGATTGGCAAACTTCATCCTAATCTCAACTTCTCCAGCTTCGCCCAAAATTTCATCAAGTTGTCTTGATTCACCGTTGAGCTTATACGTTACATCCAAACTAACCGGTAGTTCTTTGCTGGTTTTGCCACTATAATATATATCCTTACCATTTGCCGCCCAAGTAATTAGCTCGCCATCAGTCGTAAAAGTTTCAAACCCATTCAGATTCTCCACCTCCGTCAAGATCGTGCGATCTAGCAGCTGTGCATCTTCTGTATCATTAATTAGATGTTTGTTGACGGAAAGATAGTTAGTTTCGCCGTTACTATGAAGTTTGGCGTAGACGGTTTCGTCCTGAGATAGAGCTAGCGCTGAGCCAGCCGGCGTCAATGCCAACGCTCCCGCTACTAATAAACATAATGTATTTTGATAAACTCGTTTTTTCATAAAATCCTTTCTTTAATAATTGTCCAGGTTTAACCTAATGTTTAGTTGCCAGCACCTTCTTTAATCCGACCGTCGTGCGGCAAATTATTGGATCAAAGGCCACGAGCAGTGCCGGTACTACTGTCACTACTACCACCATGCTGATAATCGCTCCCCGTGCAATCAATGTACAAAGTGACCCGATCATATCAATTTGCGAAATCACGCCTACGCCGATTGTAGCGCCAAAGAAGCACATCGCACTGACAAAGATTGACTGAATTGAACTCCCCAATGCCTTGCTTATTGCGCGTTTGCGATCTTCACCGCGTTGGCGCTCTTCAAGATATTTTGATGTCAGCAAAATCGCATAATCAATCGTTGCACCCAACTGAATTGTACCAATCACAATCGACGCCACAAAGGGAATTTCTGCACCTGTCAAATAAGCTACGCCTAGGTTTAGGAAAATCGCAAACTCGATCGCCGCCATTAACAGCACTGGCAGGGAAATTGATTTCAGCACGATCGCCATAATTACGAAAATCACTGCAATCGACACTACATTCACATTTGTAAAATCACGATCAGAAATTTCCACCAAATCTTTCATCAGCGGACCTTCGCCAGCCACAATTGACGCGCTATTATAACGATCAACAATGGTATTTAAATCCGAAATTTGCTGATTTAATTCATCCGTCGCAATTCCGTAGTCGGAGAAAACTATAATTGCTCTGTAGTTTTCACTTTCGAGCATTGTGCGCATTTCTGTACTCAGCAGTTCTGGCGACAATCCTAGATTACTTAAACTCGCCGAGCTTAGCGCCATACTAACGCCAGGCAACGCATTAATTTCTTCAGTCAGGGCGGCTAGACTAGCGGCACTCGCAGACTGGTCGACTAGTACAATCATCTGCGACTCAATACCATAATCCTCGCGCAGCGCGGTCATTGCCTGCGAATAACCATAGTCATCCGGAATCGAAGAATCAAGCTTATAATACACCGGCACTTTAGTCTGCAAGAAATAGGCAGGAATGAGCAAAATTAGGAAAACTACCAATACCGGCTTTCGCGCCTTCATAATTAAATCTCGAGTTTTAGTAAACTGTGGTAATAAAGTTTTGTGATGTGTCTTCTCGACTAATTTATCGCAAACCAGTAGTAGCGCAGGAAAAACCGTAATCGCACACACAACACCTAGCACCACACCCTTTGCCATCACGATGCCGATATCTGTACCCAAAGTTAAACTCATCGTGCATAGCGCCAGAAATCCTGCAAAAGTGGTCAGCGCGCTCCCCACTACCGAAGACGCCGTCGCTTGAATTGCGTTCGCCATCGCTTGTAAGTGATCGGGTTCATGTTTCTTAGCATCTTCATATTTATGATACAAGAAAATCGAGAAGTCCATCGTGACGCCAAGCTGGAGCACGGCACTAATTGCTTTGGTGATATAGGAAATCTCGCCCAGAAAAACATTCGTGCCCATATTAAACAACAGAGCAATACCAATACTACCAATCAATAGAAACGGCACCAGGTATGAATCTAGACAAAGTAGTAGCACTAATAGTGACAGACCTACTGCGATCGAAACGTACAAGACGGTCTCACTATTAAAAAGTACTTTCGTATCAAGCACCATCGCGCTCATCCCACCAATTTTACAACGATTATCCGCTAACTCACGAATTTGCTCGACCGCTGCCAGCGTCTTTTCGTCACTCGTGCCATCCCGAAAGGTAATCAACATTAGCTGACTGTTTTCGTGTGTCATCATTTCGCGAATCGAACTGGGCAAAAAATCCGTTGGAATCGCCGTGCCCACCAAATCCGCCAGACTCAGCACCTGATTGACGCCGTCAACTTGGCTAATCTCGTCTTCCAGCTGTAGTAACTCTTTTTCTGGCAAATTTTCTACTACCGCCACTGAGAACGCTCCCATCCCAAATTCTTCGGTCAAAATCTCTTGACCTTTCAGCGTCTCAATATCAGACGGCAAATAGACCAATAGATCGTAATTAATCTTGGTCGCCAAATATCCCAACAGCGCCGGTATCATCAATAGCAAAGAGAGCACGACGATACCGATCCGATGTCGGCAGATAAATTCACTTATCTTTTTCATAATACTCCGTTTAATTTTATAATTTACATTCACTCCGCTCTTCACGGGCTTATACAAAAATGACCAATGGTCAGTTTCATGAAAATAATTCTACTCTGTAAAAACTATTTGTCAAGCCCAAAAATGACCAACGGTCATTTATTTTCGTCAAAAACTACTTGCAAAATCTCCAAAATAAGATATTATTAAGCTATGAAATTCTTTGAGAAAACTTCCAAAACCCTCACGAAACAGTCGCACAAATACGATCGTATTCTTGACGCTGCCTACCAACTTTTTATTGAACAAGGCTTCGAAGAAGTTTCCATTCAAGAAATTGCCGATCGCGCTGATGTCGCGAAGGGGACGTTTTATCTCTATTTTCATGACAAAGAAGAGCTCAAAGAATGTGTGATTACCCAAAAATCCAACGAATTATTTCGGCGCGCCCTGAATGCTGTTCAGCAGACCAACATCAAAGATTTTGAAGGCCAAGTCATTTTTGTGATTGATTACGTCATGGACGTTTTGTCACAAAATAAAGAAGCCTTAAAATTAATCTCCAAAAATCTTTCCTTCGGCGTACTTAACCGCAAGATGAATATCATGTTTTCCGACGAAAAAGCCGACATCGTCCAGATTCTAATTTCCGCCGCCGAGAAAAATCATATCCAGCTCAAAAATCCGCGTATTTTGCTCTTTATGATCATTGAGCTTGCCAGCGCGACTTGCTTTTCTTGTATTCTCGAATCAGAGCCGCTCGAGATGTCTGTTTTTAAGCCCTATCTTTTCGATGCGATCCGTCAACTGATTCGCTCGCAAGAAATCCGTCCACAGCCTACTCCTCCGAATTCCAATCATGACGGTATTTTGCTAGCCTCCGCTGAAGTTTAGTCGGTATTAGCGATGCGTGCTATAATAAGACCAATGAGAGAGTTTTTGGCGCGTCACAAATCCAAACTACTAATTGTGGTCGCTCTGATGTGTTTTGTTGGCGGCTTCTGTGCTACGCTCGCGTTTGATTATTACGAAAATTTGCGTCTCGATCGTGAATCGGTGCATCTACGTGATGATTTGTCGATTCCTTATGGTCAAATAGCGTCGGCGCGTGATTTTATTGCGCAGCTCGACGGGGAATTGCTCGACAATCCTGCCGTCGCCACTGACCAGCTCGGGCCCGTCGAAGTGACTTTTACTTATCTTAATCTGCGGCATCGTCAGCGCTCCTATACTTTTACAGTTGACGTCAAGGATGTAACTGCGCCTCGCATTTATGGCAGCAACGCCTATACTCTGGCGCGTGGATACGGCGGTGAGCTGACAGATTTAATGATGAGCGGCGATGATCTCGATGATTCTCCGCGGCGCGAAATTGCCGGCAATTACGACCTAGATAAAGTCGGCGCCTACCAGCTCGAATATATTATTACAGACGCTAGCGGTAATCGCACTGCGCAGCCATTTACTCTTAATATCATCGAGCCTGACCCTGACGCTTCCGAAGATTCTGATTTTACGCCCGACCCTTTACCGATTAATGAAGTCATCAAAGATCACAAAACTGCCCGCACAAAAATTGGGATTGACGTTTCGCAGTGGCAGGGCGAAATTGACTGGTCCAAAGTCAAAAAATCCGGCGTCGAGTTTGCATTTATTCGAATTGGCTATCAAGTTGGCTATGGCGGGGAATATGTCTTAGATCCTTACTTTAAGGCAAATCTCTCAGGCGCTCAACAAAACAACTTACCAGTCGGAGTCTATATGTATACTTATGCCGACTCAGTCGCTGAAGCTCAGGCGCAGGCAAATTGGATCAAAGATCAACTTCATGGCGCCAAGTTAGAGCTCGGAGTGGCCTTCGACTGGGAAAATTGGCATGACTTTAATAATGCCGGCATGAGCTTTAAGACAATTAATCAGGTCGCTAATACTTTTCTGGATACTCTTGCCGAATCAGGCTATGTAGGATTGATCTATAGCAGCAAAGTTTATCTCGAGCGCATCTGGGAGCCAGATCGCTATCCAGTTTGGTTAGCTCAGTACTATGACCGCGTGACCTATGATGGCGACTATTATATTTGGCAAATGAGCAATAGTGGCCGCGTCCCAGGCATTGCCGGTGACGTCGATCTAAATATCATGTATCTAGACTCATCGCCCTGAACCGCAGCGTAAAACAATTCAATTTATAACAAGGAGAAATATGGAAGGAATTAATCACGAAATTGTCTGCCCGCATTGTCACCAATCTTTTACGGTCAATGAGAGTGAATATGCCAATCTGCTGCATCAGATCAGCCGCCAAGAAATTGAAAAAGAAGTGCAAGAGAAACTTGCCGTCGCCGAAAGTAGTAAAAATCAAGAAATCTCACTACTTGAGTCAAAACTGCAAGAAAAATTCCAAAGAGAACTGGCGGCGCGTGATACAGAATTGGCCAAATTACGTTCGGAAAAGGAGAGTATTGCTGAGTTGACCGAAACCAAAACTCGCAGTCAGCTCCAAAGGGAGCTTGCCGCCAAGACTGATTTGCTCACCAAACTTCAGGCCGAACTCGAGCAGCGTGAATTAAAAGAACAAAAAACTCTCACCGAGCTAAGAGCCGCCAACGACAACGAAATCGCCGAGCTGAAGACTCAAAATCTCAATGCGGTTGCCACGCTCAAGGCACAGACTAGCGAGCATCTAGCGGAGCTCAAAGCTCAGCTTGCTCAGGCTAAGGTTGAACAGGAATTGGCGGTCACACGCGCTGTTACTACGGTCGAAAAAGAACGCGACGAACTCGCAAACGAGCTCAAAATGAAAGATGCCGAGAAGCAAAATTTAGCTCTCTCACTGAAGGATAAATACGAAAATGCCATTAAGCTTAAAGACGACGAAATCGAACGCTTGCGCGACATGAAACTACGTCTCAGCACCAAAATGGTTGGCGAGACGCTCGAACAGCATTGCGAGACTCAGTTTAACCAGCTGCGTGCCACGGGTTTCCAGAACGCATATTTCGAGAAGGATAATGCCGTCTCGCGTTCGAGCGGTAGCAAGGGCGACTACATTTATCGTGAGTGTGACGAACTGGGTAATGAAATTATTTCCATTATGTTTGAGATGAAAAACGAAAACGAGACCACGGCTACAAAGCACAAAAACGAAGACTTTCTCAAGGAGCTTGACAAGGATCGTCACGAGAAAGATTGCGAATATGCCGTTCTTGTCTCAATGCTGGAAGCCGATAGCGAACTATATAATACCGGCATCGTAGACGTGTCGCATCGTTTTCCTAAAATGTACGTCATTCGTCCACAATTTTTCATCCCCATGATTACATTACTACGCAATGCTGCCCTGAACTCGCTCAAATACAAAGCCGAGTTAGCGGCGGTGCGCGAACAAAACATCGACATCACTAATTTTGAAAACAAAATTGAAGCATTCAAAGAAGGTTTTGCGCGTAATTACGAGCTCGCTTCACGTAAATTCAAGACCGCCGTTGAAGAAATTGACAAAACAATCGATCATTTACAAAAGATCAAAGAGAATTTGTTACGCTCAGAAGACAACTTGCGCTTAGCCAATAACAAAGCCGAAGATCTTACAATCAAGCGCCTCACGCGTGGTAATCCGACGATGAGTCAGAAGTTTGCCGAGCTCAAAGCTCAAAATGATTAGACTGACTAGAATGATTAGGTTGGTTAGACTTAATTAGGCTTTTGCTGAAGACCGTCCAGAATTACGCCCGAGTTGTCCGTCTACTCCTCTGAGTCCCAAGGCTAAACAAACGTCATGTAGCAGTTTTTGCCGAAAGTCTACTATAATCGTATCCGACCCAAAAACTGTTTCTAATTCTGGACGAATATCCCAAAAATGAGTGTTTAGTAAGAGAATTAAACGCGGTTTCAGTAATAAACAATCGTTCAAAGTTTCGCAACTCAAGCCGTATTCATCTAAACTTATCTTATTATAGTCATCGGAAGTGTAGTTGGATGCTCCGGCGCAGTAGTTTTGCTCGCGTCCGTCCATTTCGTGTGCTACAGCAAACTGCACTGGGTTAAATGCATAGTTGCTAGCTAGAAACTGTCGGACTTGTTGACGCAATGAAGCTGATATTCTAGGTTTATGCTCAATAATATCATAACTGGTGGCTAGAGAAGGAGTTTTCAGTAGTCTGTTTGTCGAAGGTTTAGTTAAATGAAAATAATCTTGCAATTCAAAGCGAAGTACTTCGGCCGTCATTTCTCCTAAATTAATTAACTCTTCCCAACCAGAACAGTCGGGTGCTATTAAATTGGAATTAGGGAAATAAGTGTGCAGTTCCTGGAATACAGATCCGCTAACAATCATCGTTTCGCTTGCCAAGAGTGCTATCTGCTCGACATTTCGGTAAGATTGTGGGAAATGATAGGAGTCAATCGTCATACCAACAATTTTTTGTCCAGGGAATTCCTTCGCTAAGTAGCTATATGCTAGAGATATTGTATAGCCTCCTAATACAATCAGATCAACTTTATTTATATATGGCTCTAGTTGTAGTCGCGCTAGCTGATAAATTTCGTACGGGCTTTTTAAGCTGTAGTCAGAATTCTGCCAGTCAATCACTCGGATTACTTCAATGGTTTTTAGTTCTTTGAGCAAATAATCTGCTACTAGCTCTCCGCCCCATCCATTATCAAACACTGCAACTTTGAGCATATCCTTCTCCTCTCTCGCCACCCTTCTCCAATATATCCCAGCCATCATCCTGTATTTGCCTTCCCTGCACCCGAGTTTAATTTTATGATAAGCTTAATGGACGCTTGGCGTATTTTCGGGTCTAGTACGTTGCGTAATCAACTTGTCATTCAAAAAATATTTTCGGATCTAATGCATTATGGGGTCAAATTGTCGTTCAGGAAACAGCATGAGCCTTTGTCAAAAAAGTATTCACAAGATCGAACTCTGACATCAATCTAGAAAAAAAGATTAATTCATGTTACAATTCCAAAAGAAGTACACACTTCAATGAGCGCCCATAGCTCAGTTGGATCAGAGCGCCACGCTTCGGACGTGGAGGTCACGTGTTCGAGTCGCGTTGGGCGTACCAGAAAATCCCCACTCTTTCCAGTGGGGCTTTTCTCTGCATTTCATAATTGACCGAACGTCAAAACTAAACGTCTACTAACTGCCAAAGAAGCCTCCTGGCGGAGACTTCTCCAGATTGCGTCTAATATGAGGTTTAATTATTAACCAAATTCACTAATACGTTTGGTGGAGCAACAGCAGAAACTGTCACCGAAGTGCTATAAGTATCTGCTGGGAGGGAAGTATCAACCTTCGTACCACAAGTTAATTTCAAATCCAATCCAGCTGCCTTATTTGAACTGAATGCCGGCTGGCTATTTTCTACGGTCTGAATCGGTGAATACTTTTCAGCGCTCTTGTTGGCAGGAGTGACACCATAGCCCCAACTGTTTGCAGCAAAGGCGTTAGTCTGTACGTTAGTTGCAGCAACATCACCAGCGATTGGCTGGATGCTCGCCGCATTTGAAGTATCAGCGCTCCTTAGATTGCGAGCCGCTTCGTTTGGCGCATAGACATACACGCTAAAGCCACTATTATTATTTGCCTGGACATTGAAATTAGTGCTACCGCTCACGAAAGCGCCATTCGCTGTCGGAGTGTCAACGTCGACATCAACATCAATCTTGTCATTCTCGGCCGTAATTTGAATATATTCCTTCACATCAAATTTGACATCAAACTCTTTATTCTCGGCTGTCGTCGGCTTCATGGTATCGACCTTGAACCCGAAGTCGCCTTCAACTTCATTCGATTCCACATCTTCAGGCCCCTTCGTGACAGTAAACCCGAAGTTACCTTCTTGAGTTCCGGCGTTAGCATCATTCGGATCGGCTGTCTCGCCACAGAATACATCTGCACCGACCGTCACGCCATTACAGTTATTACCAGAAGTATTATCTTCGGCGTGTGCACCGAGGGTTTCTGGACATGCCATGCTTAGCACGACCAAAGCCAGCAAAGCAACACAGCTTACTGGACCAACAAATCCAACTCTGTTCTTTTTATTTAGACGCATTTCTATATGTCCTTTTTGTTTTTATTTGACCTTATATGTCTCTATTATTGCAAAACATAATCACTATGTCAAGCACTTTTTCAAAGATTTTTCTAAAACCGTCTAATGTTGGAATCCTTAAGACAAAGCTCAGAGATGACTCTAATCCAATCAATATCTTCCTCCAACAACTCCGCCTTGATAGCGTCAAGCCATATCTTCGGTGCAGTTTGGCGAGGAATAAGACTAAGCGCTGATTTTACTGACAATATAATACAATACTGTAAGTTATAATACTGTAAGTCTAAATTTTAAAAGACATTTTCAGAAAACTCACGGCACCGAATTTACTTATGCTATAATATATATAATGAACGAAGATGAAGTACAGCGCAAGCGGCGCGATAATGAAGAACAAGCAACCAGAAACCGAGCCAGAATTCTAGGCTTGCCCTATCTCGATACACGCAATTTCGAGAACACTACTCCGCTCGTGCCCGATGTGCTGACGATCGACGAAATGCGTAACAATTTCATCATCCCGCTCAATGCCGGCGAAGACGGTACACCTTACCGCTTCATGGTTACCAGTCAGACGCCGAATAGCCTGATCCCTGATTTGCGCAAACGCTTTGCCGAAGACGGCCATCACGTAGCCTTTTTCCTGATTTCCAAGACTGCCTTCCAGGTCTTTATGCTGCGCTACGATCCGCCGGCCGAGATTCATTACGACGACATCCGTATTAGTACTCAGGGCGATTCCGATACAATCGCCGAAGTCAGCCGCACGCTCAATAGCGTTTCGACCGAAAAAGTCTTCGATTTCTTGATTGACCAAGCCGACAAACTCGGCGCCTCCGATATCCACATCGAAAACCTGCGCTCAGAAATCCGCATTCGTATGCGTGTTGATGGCATTCTTCATCCTGTCGCTAATATTGACCGCGATCGTTACCGGATTTTTATGGGTGAGCTCTCGGCTCGTGCTGATATTTCTACTGCTTCGACGAAGCCACAGTCCGGTCATATGCAACAAGACATCCACCGCGGCAACGCCTCGCACTTGCTCAACATTCGCGTCGAGATGGTGCCGACCATGTATGGCCAAGACGCCGTATTGCGTCTCTTTAACTTCGACGAAAGCTTGCTCAATCTTGATCTTTTAGGTCTCTCCGATGGCGAAATGGCGACCATTCGCGAAGTCATCTCGCATCCGCGCGGTTTAGTGCTTATGGTTGGTCCTACTGGTTCTGGTAAATCTACAACTCTGTATTCAATCCTCAACGCCCTTAATACTACCGAACGTAAGATTATTACACTTGAAGACCCGATCGAGTACGGCCTGACCGGTATTTCTCAGATTCCGATTCACACTAACGACGGTAGCTCCTTCGCCGAGGGTTTGCGCTCGGTTTTGCGTCTCGATCCTGACGTCGTCATGGTTGGTGAGATTCGTGATGCCGATACTGCTCGCACGGCTATCCAGGCCTCCATCACGGGCCATTTAGTGTTGTCGTCATTCCATGCTAATTCCACATCGGCCGCCTTTTCGCGTATGATCGACCTCATCGGTACGAATCCAATTTTCGCTAGCTCGATCCGCGTTCTGATCGCTCAGCGCTTAGTGCGCAAACTTTCTCCGAACCGCGAGCCCTACAAGCCTGATGCCGCCACAGTCGACTACCTCCGCAAAACCATGGAAGGCGTAAACGGCATCGACTTTAATAACATAACATTATATCATCCGGTCCCTAGCGAAGAATTTCCATTCGGCTATCAAGGCCGTGTCGTTTTGATGGAGCAGCTCGTAGTCTCCGAAGAAATTCAGGGCTTTTTGCGCGGCGACCTGAAGGATATTAGTACTCACGCCATCGAAAAATCCGCTCGCAAATCCGGCATGCTCACACTCGAACAAAAGGGTATCCTCGCCGCCCTACGTGGTGAAACCACCCTCGAAGAAGTTTCCCGCGTAATCTAATTGCTCTCCGCATTTTTAAGCTAGTCTCCCACGCGTTGAATTTTCCGTGCTTAATGAATACCAGTTCATTACCATTATCCCTACCGTACTAGGCAGCGGAGAGGAAATCCCCAGTAACGACTGCGGCCACCAGACGAGTAGACACCTGTAGCAGTGAAATTGAGGACGAAACTACCCTGAAATCCAACACTAGTGTCGGCGCGAGAAAACCAAATAGATGCTGTACTTCCTGCGATACTACTCACTTGTCCCTGCACCCAAATTGCATCACTACGCACGAAGAATACTATCTTTTGTGTAATTCGAGCATGCTGCACCAATCTCTATATCATTCTCAGATTACGGTGAGTCTCTTGTCATCTAAAGATTCCAACCCGACTCAGCCGTAAAATTAATCTTACGAATGATATAGAGATTGATAATCCATTACCATTGTCCCTACCGTACTAGGAAGCGGAGAGTAATACCGTTTCGCTGATAATTGGCCGTAGAAGAATTGCTATCTGACGCATTAAAAGAAACGGAATATGAGGATTGAACATTTGCATTAGAGCTAATAACAGAGGACCAGCTAACTCCGTAAAGTCCAGTATAAGAGCTAATATAGCCCTCACTCTAAATTGCATCACTACGCACGAAGAATAAATGTCCGAGAATATGCAGACATTTCTGACACGTAGCGACAGAAGATTTCTATCCATTACCATTATCTCTACCGTACTAGGCAGCGTAGGGGAATGCCACAATAACGATTATCCGTATGAATTCTCATTTCCCAATGAAAAACTAAGAACATAGCCTTAGCAAACTCTGTCCCATTGTCAGCCTGAGACGAGCGCAGGTATCCAGTTATGCCGGGATAGCGCATATTACCATCTTCAAAGCGCATGAATCCACTACGCACGAAACCTTGACAAAATACCGTAAGTGTGCTACAATCTAGATAATCCCTTTTTCAAGGGCTATCTTCGCAGGTCTGCACTATTTTCTTCTCAGGCATGATACAATATACATATGGAAAGACTTATCGACTACTTTATCCCTACTAATTATCATCTAGAGCTCCGCATTTCTAGAGCTGAGCAATCTATCGAAGGGATAGTTAGAGTCCAGGGTCAGGCTACTAATACAACGGTCAAGCTTCATGCGGTAGATATGGAAATTCAAACCGTCAGTTTATGCAACACGGTTTCCAATCAGACTACGCCTGAGACCTCACAAGAGTGTAAATTTACCTATGATGGTCAAGTTTTAGCAATTGACCTGCCGTCGCCCGCACATAGTCAAAAACCTGGTGAGATTACTTTAGGAATTAAATACCGCACGAAGCTAGAACATAATCTCCAAGGCTGCTATCTATCTAGCTATCAATTTCGTGGCCAGACCAAGCATCTTGTCACGACACAATTTGAGTCACACTATGCCCGCGAAGCCTTCCCGTGTATCGATGAGCCAGCTGCCAAGGCTACCTTCGCGCTGACACTGGTCGTCCCAGATCTTGGCGAGCAGGATGTGGTCTTGGCTAATACTGAGCTTATCAAACAGGATCACGATCGTTTTGAATTTGCTTCAACTCCACGCATGTCGACCTATTTGCTTGCCTGGGTGATCGGCCCCCTCAAGAGTATTTCTGGTGTTAATGATGGCGGAGTGCGCGTCACTTCTTATGCGCCTCTGAATCAGACCGACAGCTCGCTGGAGTTTGCCAACGAAGTCGCCATGCGGGCGCTAGATTATTATACCGACAAATTTGGCATTCCGTACCCGCTTAGCAAGCTTGATCAAGTCGCTTTGCCTGATTTCGAGGCTGGTGCCATGGAGAACTGGGGTCTCGTCACCTATCGCGAGTCCTGCATGTTGGCTGAGCCGAACGCTTCAGTCGATACAAAACAATCCGTAGCTATCACAGTTACGCATGAGCTCTCGCATCAGTGGTTTGGCGATTTGGTGACGATGGAATGGTGGAACGATCTCTGGCTTAACGAATCTTTTGCTACTATTATGGAGTATTATGCTACGAATGCCTTGTATCCAGAATTCCATGCTTGGCAAGACTTTTTCACGAGCGATTGTGCGGCCGCACTCAAGCGCGATGCCGTCCGTGGTGTGCAGGCCGTCCAACAAGAAGTTCATCATCCCGCCGAAATTGCCACTTTGTTCGACGCTGCCATTGTCTACGCTAAGGGCGCACGTCTTGTTTTGATGTTGATGCGTCTGATCGGCGACCAAAAGTTTTACCAAGGTCTGCGCGACTATTTCCAGAAATACCAATATCAAAATACTGTTGGCGATAATCTCTGGGAATGCCTCCAGCCCTATGCTGATTTCGACGTCAAAGGCTTTATGCACGCTTGGATTTCTCAGCCCGGCTACCCTGCCCTCCAACATTGCAAGAACGGTGACAAAACTTGGTGGGAGCAACAACGACTTTTACTCGATGGCACTACCGACGATAGCAAGTGGCCATTGCCCGAGGTGAAGGATGACATGTCTGGCCACTACGTATTAGATCTTAGTAGTGATGTCTTAGGAGATAAGCTTCAGCGACTTTCTGACTTAACGATGGAGCAGCGCCTACGTTTGCTCACCGACCAAATGATGCTTGCCAAAAGTGGCATTTCCGACCCAGCTATGCTGTTTGATCTCTTACCGCAGTTCGTCGACGAAAGCGCGGCCGTCTGGGGTATCATGCTCAGTATTATTAATGATCTCAAGGTCTTTTTCCCGTATCAAACCCCAGCTGAATCAGATTATCAAGCCTTCCTGCGCCATCTGATTCGTAAACGTCTCTCTAGTTATAATTTTGATACTGCAGTCACCCTCGAAAGCGCCAGCGAGAACCGTCTGCGTGCGACTTTGCTCGTGATTGCGCGTTACTCCCGTGATCTCGAGATTATCGAGCAGCTAGCTAATCTCTATCAGGATAATCTCTCCGCGCTCAATTCCGAGCTGCGCGGCAATATTCTCATGGCCAAAATGCTCACCGCCGAAGCCGAAATCTTTGACCAATTACTTAGCAAGTACCAGACCGAAAACGATCCCGAGCTAAAAGACGATATCCTTAACGCTCTCGCGAACGCTCAAAGTGATGACCATATTAATATTATGCTCGGCCTGCTGGAACAGCCCGAGATTGTCCGCCCTCAAGATCATATCTTCCTCTTCATCTATCTTTTGCGCAACGAAGAGGCGCGTCCGCAGACGATTGCTTGGCTGTACCAGCACTGGGATCTGATCAAGAAGCTGGCTGGCGAAAAGTCAATCGAGGATTATGTCCGCTGTACGGCTGGATATATCCAAACCGAGACCGAATTTGCAGAATTTCAGCATTTCTTCGCCTCGCTCGCTGACGACCCAATCTTGAAGCGCGCCCTCGCGATGGCTCAAGCCGGCATCGAAGCTCGCTTCAACCTTATCAAACGCTACGGCAGCCAAGTTCAAGCCAAAGTCAAAAAGCCATGAAACGTGCAACGAATACGGAGTTTGTAGTTGGCGGACTTATCAAAAAAGATAATAAATTTCTTCTTGTCCAAGAAGCGAAACAATCTTGTTACGGTCAATGGAATTTACCCGCCGGACACGTCGAGATTGGCGAGACGGTTTTCGAAGCAGTAAAGCGCGAGATTCGCGAAGAGACTGGGTGTGAAGCTGAAATTAAGGAAATTTGTCATATTGGCAACCGTGTTCATTCAGATCGAGCCTTTATTTTAATTATTTTCGTAGCTAATCTAGTGACGGAGCATATTAATATAGCAATGCCAGACGAAATTCTTGCTGTCCACTGGTTCAGTTATGAAGAAATTCATCAACTCGCTCAGCAAGGCAAAATTCGTAATCCTACTTGTGTGCTCGGCGCTATCGATAACTACCGCCAGGGAATTTCAGCACCGCTGAAGCTGATCACAGTCTATCCTAATATATAATATATACCTAGCAGAAACCCCCAGTCGCCTGGGGGTTTAATCATAGGGTGTGACAGCTTAGAACAGTATCTTCAATAAATTACGAACGAAGCGTTGAATCGTAGCATTAATTTTATCTCCGATTACCTCAAACTGCCAATCCTCTTCCGCGGCCGCTTGGTGCGCCTGTTTCGATCGACGTCTCTGCTGTTCAGCTTGACGTGTCGCCTCTTCCTGTCTCTTGCGTTCAGCTTCCTGCTTGCGTTTCAGCTCCTGCTCTCGCTCCATCTCAGCGCGCTGCTTTTCAGCGTCAATTCGCGCTTGGCGTTCCTTTGCTTCACGCTTCAACTCTTCCTGTAGGATTCTGCGCCGTTCAGCTTCTTCTTGCAAACGCTTCTGCTCAGCTTCCTGCTCTCGCTCCAGCTTCTGTTGACGTTCCAGTTCAGCCTGCTTTTTCTGCTCTTCTGCAATTCTTAATTCATGCTCTTTCTGCCGCGCCTCCCATTCTGCATTTTCTTGCGCGACCCGCGCCTCGTTGCGAGCTTGAGCTTCGCGCACTAAGCGGATCGTTTCTTCGCGATCGGCGTCGACTAATTTACGCTCATAACGATAGGGAAAACCAATCTTCTTGAGACGCATTTCCAGCTCCGGATCTCGCCGATTCTCAGGCAATAGTTCCGCCACATTAAAAATCATTACTAGTCGATATGGATCACGCTCCGACATCGGAAAATAGTCGTAAATATTCAACGTTGAACAGGGAGGATAATAAGGTATCTCACCTGCCTCGATGAAGTGCTTGCGCCACCGGTGATAAGCGCGTAACTGTAACGATTCGTGTGTGGGCTGAAAATATTGATCTTGGGCAATTTTATTCAACTCGACAAGCACTATCTTATACGTTTCAACTTGCCACTTTTTCGGCGCCAACGCCGGCTTAAACTCCTCTTCCAGCTCTTTACGAGCCTCAGATTTCGTTGCTCGCCGCAGTTTCTTCGGTGACAACTCGGGCACTACTCCAACCTGCATACGCATTGCGGCTTTCCTGGTCGTACTAGCCAGCTGTTCGTGCTCCCAGGCCCGAATCGCATCGAGCACGTCCAAATCCTGATCCGTATAATAATCAGGCAGCACCATCTCAATCTCCGACAAAACACTCTGCATCACTGCTTTCACACCCCTTATAATTTTTAAAGATCCTGTTCTGTCACCCTCTAGCGTAACACTCGCTACGTCTGAATTTTGACAAAACATACCGAAGATGCCGAAATTACACATCCTCCTCTTTTAATTATAGCACAGATAGTGCAAAAAGTCAATCATAATTATAATAATAACTTGCAAAACACGCAAAAATAGCATAAAAAGTATTGACAAAACATATTGCATGTGCTAGGATAGGTACAGAACCTAGCTAATTTTACGATCGAGCGGGCTTGTATTTCAAAATCAATCAAACGTTTCTAAGGTGTTATCCTTGCTAGCTGTTGTAAAAATTAATCATTTTTACAGGGGTGACAAAGAAAAAAGTCAAAATTCCTTAAAAAAGATGTTGACTTTTATAAATCACTGACCTATAATGATGAACAGTTAAGCAAGTTACAGAGAGTAACCACTGCATTATGATAGAAACTATGCGAGGTAAAACTATCACATTAGATTTACTTAAGCTGAGAGGTTTTGACTTAACAATTTGAGACAACGATGAAAAAAATTCTTGATTTATGAACGTGAATCAGGAATGATAAATTGTAAGACGGAACTTAGTAATCAAACTTCGATTACTAGTTAAGTCAATGCATAAAAAGGTACATAAGGGCACTGATAGTG
>CAZSPU010000007.1:0-52697 GCA_964608555.1 uncultured Candidatus Saccharibacteria bacterium | reverse complement strand
AAATCATTTACCAAACTCTAAGCACAAGCAACAACTTAAAATGAGTATTAAACCATCAATTCAAACCATGAGCCCAGACCAAGAGCCGACTTCCAATAGCATACCATCACACCAACCCCTACATCAACCCAACAAAAATTCCCCACGATCTCTCGCAGGGAATTACACATATACTCGGTCTAGAATTATCCGTTAGCTTTGGTCAAATTACCAATCACGAAGTTGACAATCGCAAAGGCCAGCAATGCTACGACGAGACCGACAACGCCATAGAGAATTGTATTGCGAGCTTTGGTTACCTTCGCAGTGTCACCTTGTGAAGTAATGAAATTAATACCACCAACGATCATCATTACTACCGCAACCACACCAACGATACCAATTACCACATTAATAATATTTTTAACAACCTTCATTAAACCCTTTTCAGCATCAGTGCCACCAAGCGTACCTTCTGGAGTGATATCTCCTAAAAACTGATCAGCACCACCGTCAGCATACACAGGCGACATCATCGCTACACCACCTAGACCAAACACGGTCAAAGCCACAGCAAACATACTTAAAATTAACTTCTTCATTAGGTTCTCCCTTTAATCTAATTACTCTTGTTACTATATTATAACATGCTACCGAAAATGTCTAGGATTTTTTAACATTTCGTTTATAGTTTACTTAGAGACCTTTTCGACCACAAACCGCACAATTATTGCTGCCAGTACTGCCACAATCAACCCTACGATTGCATACATAATTACGTGGCGCGCCGTCGCTGCCTTACCCGGATCACCATTGCTCTTCATAAACAGAAACCCGCCATAAATTACTGCACCCACAGCAATAATGCCTACAATCCCAAAGACCGGGCCAAAAATATTGGACAATTTATCTTCTATTTTATCTCCCTCGTTGCACCCAGCCGCATCCTTCAAATCTTCATCTAGGCCACCATCACAAACGCTTCCATCAGCGTATACCGACGAAGTCAATAGCGCCACCCCGCTACACAGCGCTACTGCCAATATCATTACGTTTAATAATACTCTCTTCATACTAATTTCCCGTTACTGTATTAATCACAAACGCCGTTATTAAATACGCAGCAATCACAATAATCAAACCTACAACCGCATAGATAATCCCCCGCGTCGCCTTCTGGACATTACCCGGATTCCCCTGAGAAACCATGTAATCAATCCCAGCCTTAATGATAAAGGCTACCGCTACGACGCCCGCCATACCATAAGCCCAGTTCAGGATGTTATTCACTTTACTCCAGTCTAAGCTCTTTTGCTCTAGTCCAGCCGAAGGCTCAATGCCTAATAACTCCACCGCTGTATTTGTAATCACCGACGCACTCAAGGCAATTACCAAACCAATTATCGCCGCCGTCAAAGTCTTTTTGCCCTTGGCCGCCCTGCCCGGATCACCTTGCGACATAATATACATAAAACCACCATAAATAATCATCGCCAGCGCGATATATCCAATCGCCAACGACACATCAAACGATATATTCAAAATAATCGTCCAAACAAACTCCGATAGCGCCGTCCCATCGCTATCTTGATCTGGAGATTTAATCTCGCCGCCTTCACAAAGATTGCTATACCACGGCTTGAACCCCATAAAATCATCGCCGCACTCACCCGCCAATACCGGCTGACTAATTAATGCACAACCAACGCTCATCAGCAAAGCGCTTAAAATCCCCAATATTTTCCTCTTCATAACTACATCTTATCATTGATTATTCCAAAATCCAAGCTCAAAACTAACATATTAAACTCGCACATTATAATCCGCAAACATTATTAACAAAACCCCGGTAGAGCAAACAATAATACTCCTCCAAAAAGGGATAGCTAGCAAAGAGGGACCTATTTCTTCTTCCGGCCGACACGGAAACGGTATTGAACTACCGAGGATAGTGAGTAAAGAAAAAGCCACGCTTTTTCTTTCGAACGACGCAGGTAGCAACACCCTTTTCATAGAAAAGGGTGTTGAACTGTTGAGGATAGCGAACAAAGAGAAAACGAGTTTTCTCTTTTGAGCGACGCAAACAGTAATACTTTTCTAGGGAAGCCCCTAGAAAAGTATTGACTAAAAAGCTTATGTGTGATATAATGAATGTATAACCCGTAATCGGGTCTTTGTGAAGGTGTTTATGAATAAAATTTTAAAGAAATTTATGGTCATGCTTTGCCTCGCCATTGGGGTAGTTTTTGGCGTGTTGTCCATGAATATATCACCTTCCAGTCCTTTTGTCAATCAAGCCTATGCCGACGAGCTTGAGCCAGATGCCGACCTCAACGATAATACCGTCACCGACCAACCCAATCAAACCACCAACAATCCCAATGACGATGTAGACGCCGACCTCAACGACGAGCTCTCGCCGGGGAACAACAATTCAGATAACCCCAAAAGCGAGGACGAAGCCGCCCCTAATGTCTGTCTCGACCAGAGCGGCGCTCTCGGTTGGATCGTCTGTCCTACGGGCGGTTTCATCGCCAAAATCACTGATGCTTTATACGCTGCCATCGGCGACATGCTCACGATTTCTCCCATCTCCATGGCGGACGACTCACCAGTTTATATCGTCTGGCAATATATTCGCAACATTACTAATATCGTCTTCATTATCTTCTTAGTAATTGTCATCTACTCTCAGATCACCGGTCTCGGCATTAATAATTACGGCATCAAACGCATCCTACCCCGCTTAATTATTACTGTGATCATGATCAACCTTAGCTTCCTCATCTGTGCAGTCGCAGTTGACGCCAGTAACATCGTCGGGTCTAGTCTCCGCGGCTTTTTCGAGAACGCCCAAAACACCGTTATTAATAATGGTAGTACCGGCAGTGCATTAGCTAATTTCTCCGTCAGCGGGCTTCTCGCCGCCGTTCTCAGCGGCGGCACTATTGCTGGAGTCGCCATTAGCGCCATTGGTGGTGCTGGCTATATTTTCTACATGTTGCTCGTGGTATTATTCGGTGCCGTCGTATCAGTAGTCACCGGCCTCATTACTATCTCTGCCCGCCAAGCCGTTGTCGCGCTTCTCATTATGATTGCGCCCCTCGCCTTCCTCGCTTATTTACTACCCAATACCGAAAAATTCTTCACTCAATGGAAAAATCTCCTCTTCCGCATGCTGGTGTTTTACCCTATGTTCAGCTTCTTGTTTGGCGCCTCTCAGCTAATTGGCTACACCTTAATCGCTGGTGCTGACAGTGCTTTCGGGCTTATTCTGGGCGTCGCCGTTCAATTCTTTCCACTCTTTGCTTCTTGGTCACTCATGAAAATGTCTGGCACTATGCTGGCTTCGCTCAACACTGGCCTTCGTCGCTTGGTTGCTCCAGTTCATCGTGGAGCTGTCGGCTGGGGTCTCAGTGTCGCTGATCAACGTCGTCAAAACCACCTCGCCAACTCCAGTATGGCCGGCGCCAAACTCCGTCGCTATCTCGATCAACGCCGTGAGCTTCGTGCTCTCGATACACACAATTCTATCGACGTTCGCCGCGGCAAGGCCATTGAAGCCGCTCTCAAAACAGCCTCTTCTAGTACCGGTTATGACAAAGACGGGAATCTTTCCTGGAAAAAGCGAGCTAATCGCTACACCCTCAACGCTAAACGTGCCAGCCTTTACAATACCAAAGCCAGCAATGCTCAGGCTCTCTATCAAGGCACCGTCAGTAGCGCTGGCGATGCCTTCCAAGGCGATTCTGCTGTACGCGACCTTGCTAACGCCCATGGCGAAAGCTTCCTTGATAGTACCGCTTATCAATTCTGGGCCGTCAATAACGCACAAGCCGATCAAGATTGGCTCCTCAGTCAATACACTAACGCTATCAAAACCCGTTCGACCAATCCGTACCAATACAATCGTTTGGTCAAAAGCTCTGGTGGCGGCATTCGTCACCTCGGCGAATCATCCATTATGGGTCAAGTCATCGTTGGCAACTCCAAGATCGAACGTCGCCGCCGCGATGAAGCTCGCATTATGATTACTAAGTTCGGAGTCGACAAAGCCTCTTTCCGCGGCATGTCCTTCGATATCAATAATTTTCACGATGACGGCTTCGAGTATGATGAACATGGCAACCGTATCGAAGACGACATGTATAATATCAAACCTGGCTACAAGCACACTCCATGGCAGCAATACATCGGCGTTCACAACGACACCGGTGCCGAAATCACCAAAGACGAATATGATGCCCTCAGCGATGACGACAAGCTCAACTATCACAAAGTCCGCTACATGCATATTACGGATGACAACAAAAACGAAGTTCAGACCATCTTCGAAGACGACGCTGGCTATATGAAAGAGCTCCTCACTGACGATATTATGATCGGTGATCCCGCCGTTAATCGTTACGGCATCTCAATCGGCGTTGGCCGTCACGAAGGAGAAGAAACCGGTATCCTACGCCGTTACCAAAGCACTATTACCGGCGCCCTCAACTCTACTAGCTACAAAGACCATGATACCTCTTACACTTCCATGCTTGCTGCCCACCTCGGACGCGGTCTCATTACCAGCCCCGGACAGCTCAACATCGCCAAAATTTCCAGCTACAATGCCTCTGCTCGCCCAAATGCCGGTCTCATTAACGATGCTCACGTTATCAAAGCTTGGCAACGATGGTTTGAATCCATCAAAGACAACGATCTCGCTATGCATTATTTCCCAGATCTCGACCTAATTAACTACGACAATGTCAACGCAGAGCCACTTGCCGGTCTTCGTCTCAGTCTCAACGAAAATGGCGAACTTTACTGGCAAGATGTTGCCGCCAACGACCCGACCTTAACCGTCGAAGAACGTCGCAACAAAATCATGCACGGTATGCTGCTCAAATCCGCCAAAAAATGGATTAGCACCATCGACCGTCAATTCTCACCAAATGTACTCGAAAAGCAAAAACCTGATACGCTCGAAGCGCTTCTCGATCTCTTTGATACCCTCGAAAAAATTGGTACGGAAAACTTTGATCCAAACGTTCCATTCGAACAAAAAATCGACGGACGCACCAACATCTTCTCCGGTCCCAACACGCGTATTCTCCAAGAAAAGGTTGATCACGCCCGAAAATACACTCAAAAACTCCAAGCCGCCATCGACAACGGACTCTTCGTCCTACCTACCGACGATGATGATAATAATCCTAGCGGGAATAGCGGCAGCGGCGACGCTCCAGATGCTTCTCGCCTCAACGAAACAATTGACCGCCTCAAACGGCTCCAGAATTCCAAAAAAAATCGTCAACAAATCAATGATCCCGAAAACGTCAACGATTACATCAAAACCGTTCATCAAGAAGTCAAAGACCCCGAAGCCCGCATCCAACTTCTTCAAGATTATCTCGACATTCTCACTGATGAAACCTTACGTTCTGCCGTCGAACAACACATCCAGTACAACCGCGAATCCCTCAGCGCCCACGATACTGCTGTCCAAACTCACACCCTTCATCAAATCGAAGACCAATTTGCCGAACAGCGACCTGCTAGTACCGATCAGGGAATTTACGACCTAACGCACGGTGCTCAAATTGACCGCGCTCGTGAAGAAGCCATTCGCCAAGCCCTCGATGAAGCAAACGGCAACAACACCATATTCGACACTAACCCCGACAACCCGCTCGACAACATTTAATTCTCAAAAATTAAAATCAATCCAAACTAACTCACGAAAATCTTGCGAAATTTATATTTATGCTATAATAGATACATATGGCAACATACAAAGTTCCGCAAGACGTTGAGGCGGACGATAAGTTACTTGGGCCGTTTAGCTTTAGGCAATTTATCTACCTAATGATTATTTTGGGGATGGTGGTACTAGCTTACGGTTTGTTTCAACTTTTTCCGCTCTTAGCATTAATTCCTGTACCATTTATTATCTTTTTTGGTATCCTGGCATTACCCGTCAAAAAAGAACAACCAATGGAAACTTATCTTTCTGCGCTTATTTCTTTCTACACCAAACCCAACAAGCGCTACTGGGTTCCTGGCCAGAGCGAATCTACTATCCTCATTACCGCCCCCAAACAAGTCGAAGACGTGCGTACTCGCGAATTAGCACCTGATGATGCTAGCCATCGTCTCTCCTTCCTAGCCGAACTTGTCGACTCCGAAGGTCACGCCATCAAAAACGCCAGCACCACCATGAAAGACGAATTCTATGCCGAAGCCTACAACACTACCGACATGTTCGAACAAAAAAACAACTATGGTCTTGGTAATATGATGACCACTCCTACCAACGAGCGCCATGATGTTATGGTCGACCAAATGCGCGATGCTATTGCCAACTCCGACTACAATTACGAATCTCGCATTGCCAAAGCTGGTACCATCCAATTACCCGGCCAACGCGTCATTCAGCCGCGCGAAGGTTTTACTGGTACCTTCAACGATTATCTGCCGTCCGGCGCGCCCGGTACTATTTCCGGTTTCGAATCGCCCAATGTCGTTCAGCCTATTTTCACTCCAGCTACTCCAGTCGACCCCGCTTCTCAACCTGGTGATTTCTATAACGACCCGTCGCAATTATACGCTATGCCAGGCTCTGTCGAACTTCGCTCTCCTACTAGACCGCAACCCGAAAACATCCAACAACAAGCCGATCGTATCCGCCAAGAAAACGAAAGCGAAGTATTCGTATCATTACATTAAGGAGCTAAGGAGCAAACATGAACCCTCAAAACCCGCATCAACAACCCCCTCAAGCTTACGGCGCTGGTGCCCAAAACCGCGCTATGATGTCTGCTAACCCCACTTTTCAGCAACCTTTACCTCAGCCTACTGGCGGGGCTCGCCCGATGGGTATGCAAGCCGGTTCCCAACAATTCGCCCAGTCCCAAATCATCCAGTCCAATATGAACCAACAACAAGCCTTCCAGCAGCAGCAAATGGCCGCTCAAGCTACTAATGCCGCCTACGTTGCCACTCCTAACCCCGAAGGCCCACAAGCCATCGGCTCCGCTCCTACCGAACAAAAAGTCGTCGAATTACCTATCTCTACCCAAGCCACTCTTATGATTTCCGAGCTCCGCGACGGTATCGTCATCATGAAAGATGGTTCTTTCCGCGCAGTTGTTGCTTGCCAATCCATCAACTTCGACCTCATGTCCGAAACCGAACGCGAAGGCGTCGAGTATAGCTACCAAAACTTCCTCAACTCTCTTAATTTCACTATCCAAATCCTCGTCCGCTCACAACGCGTCGATATTACTCCATATATCGATCGCCTCACCAATATCCGCCGCAACAACGATAACATGTTGCTAGGTATTCTTATGGACGATTATATCAACTTCATCGATCGTCTCGCTCAAGAAGCCAACATTATGGACAAATCCTTCTTTATTGTGATTCCATATTATAGTTCCGCCGACGCCGAAGCACTCGTTAATCAAACACGCAACCTTTTCCGTAGCTTTGGCAAGCAGACCCCCGAAATCACCCGCATCAATCGCGACACTTACAACAAAGCTATCGACGAGCTCAACAACCGCGTCGAATCCGTCGTATCCGGTCTCTTCCAGATTGGTATTCAATCCGTTCGTCTCAATACTCGCGAACTCAGCGAATTATATTACAATTTCAACAACCCTGATACCGCCGTTCGCGAACCATTGGTAGATTTTAGTAAGCTTGCAACAACTTACGTTAAGAAAGGAGAAAAGCAAAATGGCTAAAAAACAGAAACGTGGCCGTCTGACCGCTGCCGAAATCGCCTTACAATCTCAAGCTGCCGACGAAGCAGAAATCCAGCAAGCCTTTGAGCAGGGAATTACCACGCTCCGCGACCTTATTTCTCCTAGCTCCATCGAAATCCATTCAAGCTATTTTCGCCTTGGCACCCGCTATGGCCGCACTATTTATGTTTATGGCTACCCACGCACACTTTATACCGGCTGGATTTCTTCACTAATTAATATCGACGAAGTTATCGATGTTTCAATGTATGTCTATCCAGTTGATACCGCCATTGTCATGCGTAACTTGCGTAAAAAAGTTACTCAGCTCGAAGCTAGCGCTAACGTTAATGCCGAACGTGGCAAAGTTCGTGATCCAGAAATCGAAGCCGCCATTAACGATGCCGAGGAATTACGCGACAAGTTGCAGGTCGGCGCCGAGAAATTCTTCCGCTTTGGTCTCTATGTGACAATTTGGGCTGAATCACTCGACGAACTCAACTTCGTCCAGCACAAAGTTGAGACCCTTCTTGGCCAGCAAATGATCTTCTCTAAAGTTGCCAGCTCCCAGCAAGAACAAGGCATGAACAGTACCATGCCTCAATGTACCGACCAGCTCCAAATCCGCCGCAACATGAATACCGGTGCTATTTCGACCAGCTTCCCGTTCACTTCCGCCGACCTTACTCAAGAGCAGGGAATTTTATACGGCATTAATATGCACAACTATGGCCTCGTCATTTTCGATCGTTTCTCACTTGAAAACGCCAACATGGTCGTCTTCGCTAAATCCGGTGCTGGTAAATCTTTCGCTGTCAAGCTCGAAGCCGTTCGCTCCATGATGATTGGCACAGAAATTCTCATTATCGACCCAGAAAACGAATATCAAAAACTTTGCGACGCCGTCGGTGGCAGCTACATCCGTCTCTCGCTCAACTCTGACGTTCGCATCAATCCATTCGACCTTCCTAAAGTCATCGACGCCGAAGACGCCAACGACGCCCTGCGTGCCAACTTAGTCACCTTACATGGTCTCTTCCGCCTCATGCTTGGTGGCAACCAAATGAGTCCAAACGGTCAATTTGTCCCCGCCCTTACCGCCAACGAAGAAGCTGATCTCGATCAAGCCTTGATTGATACCTACGCTCGCGCCGGCATCACTAGCGATCCGCGCACCCACGAATCCATGCCTCCTACTATTATCAATCTCTACGATACTTTACTCCACATGGGCGGTACCGGCCCTCAACTCGCTCAACGTTTACGCAAATACACCACCGGTACTTTTGCAGGCATTTTCTCTCAACAATCCAACGTCGATATCAATAATGCTATGGTCGTATTTAACATTCGCGATCTCGAAGACGAGCTTCGTCCTGTCGCTATGTATATTATTCTATCCCATATCTGGAATGTCGTCCGTGCCGATCAACGTCGCCGCCTCCTCATCGTTGATGAGGCCTGGCAGCTCATGAAATACGACGACTCAGCCAACTTCCTCTTCAGTCTCGCAAAACGCGCCCGCAAATACTATCTCGGCCTCACTACTATTACCCAGGACGTAGAAGACTTCATGAGTAGTAAGATGGGCCGCGCCATTGTCGCCAACTCTTCTATGCAGGTCCTCCTCAAGCAATCCAGCTCAGCTGTCGATGTCTTGAGTGACGTCTTCAAACTCACCAACGAAGAAAAGAAACGCCTCGCCAACTTCCCAGTCGGCCAAGGTCTCTTCTTCGCCGGCGCCAATCACGTCCATATTCAAATCATCGCCTCTGAGACCGAAGAATCATTAATCACCACCAAACCCGGTGGAGGTGTTAGGTAAATATTATGTCTACTGCCGTTGCTACTGCTGGTAATCTACGTCGAGCCGAGCTTGGCGCGCTTAATGGCGGTCCCTCATTCTACACCGGTACCGGACGCGACAACGCCTCCGGCTCAAAAACCAAAGCCCGAGGCTCCAAAAAACGCATGGCTGCCCTCTTCGCCATCCTCGGCATCGCTATTGGCGGCATGTCCTTCCTCGGCAGCTCCAACAGCCTCCTTTCCGGCGCCTTCGAAGCGCTAGTCACCGAATCCACCGACACACAATATGCATCTGGCAATTTACGCTCGCGCTTCCTCATGAAGTACGCTCTCAAAAACGCCAACGCTACTACTACTGGCTGGAATGGAGTTAAAAAATATACAGCCATGTCCAAAGGATTCAAAAAGCGTCTTGCTAACTACAATATTGAAGTTGAAGGAAGTGGTGCCGGTAAGACCCTTGTCTTTACTAAGCAAGATGTCGACGGCAACGATATTGTCACTCGTATAACCGCCGATCAATTTGATGACGTCTTCAAAAACGACCTCGACTTCCGCAGCGCCTATACCGGTGCCAAACGTGGACGCTCTATGCTCTTCTACGACAAAGCTGCAGATGCTTTTTATTCCTTTAGGCGGATGTCCCGCAATCTCTGGAACAAATTCTTCTCTTCGGGTGATAATGAAGCAGATACCGGCAAGTTTAACGAAACTATGACTAATCACATGGACGCCGGAGATGCCAATTTTCATACCCGCTCAGAATGGACAGAAGAAGAAACCGTCACAGATGAAGATGGCAACAAATACACCGTCGAGCATGAGCGCGAAGTAGATGGCAATGGCAGCCTCAAAAACACCGCCGATGCCGACCTCGACGCCAAAGCGCGTGGTTTTATTGATGAAATCGCCAAAGGTGTTGGCGGCGCCGACGCTGCAGTTAACGGCGCATGCGCTCTCCTTCGCGTCACAAATCTTGTCGCTGTCACCATTTCTACCGCTGAAATGCTCCAAACTGCCAGCTATTTTATGGGCCTCACCGAAAATATCAGCAAAATGAAAGCGGGTGACGGCAACAATGCCGCCATTAACGAATTTCTCAATATGTTATCAGTTCCCAAAGAAAGTTCTGTTCCTAAATATACTAATGGTAAGGCTGATGGTACGCTTGTCCAAAACGGCGCACCTCTTGAATCGCAAGGTCTTCGCACTATGCTAGCTTACGCTCCTGCCAATGCCTCCACCGTTGAATCATTCTCGCTTGATCGCGTCGCCAGAGGTGGTGGACTTAACGCAAGTTCGCTTAAGGCTTGCGCTGCCGCCTCCGTTGCTACCGGTATCGCCTCCATAGCTCTCTCTTTCACTCCTGGAGGTCTCGCCAAAATCATCGGCGGATTCTTTATCGATGTTGGCCTCGGCACATTAGTAAGTCTTGGCATCACTTCCGCCCTATCATTTGCCATCCCCACGATCGTCCAAGTTTTACTAACTAATCGCTTCGAAAATATCGTCGGTATTCCTGCCGGGGAAGGTCTAGCCGAAGGCGCTGCTGTCGCCAATATGGATCTTGGTAGAAATGGTAGTGGTCAATCCTGGTCGTCAGAAACAGTGGCGCTCCAATATGCTCAAGTCAATAATAGTGTCCTTGCTATGGATGCTGAGCTCGATCGTTATAGATATAGCCCCTTTGATATTTCCAACAAGAATACTTTCTTTGGCAGTATTGCCTATAGCTTACTACCCGCAGTCACTGCTACCAAAACCACCAGTCTCGCTTCACTTTTCCGTAACACCGCCAAATCTTTCTCTTCGTTGCTAACTAACGTCCATGCCGAGGGAGAAGGTTCAGGATACACCACAACATTCGGAGATTGCCCCACCCTAGAATCAATTGGCGCAGTAGGTACCGTTCACTGCGTTGGTACGACCACTACTGATCCAACTACCATTAAGATGGAACCGACCGACGAAAAATACAACGAACTCATGGCTGCAGCCCAAGAGGGTTGCGATGAGAATGGCGACAACTGCAAAATCAAAAAAGACTCCAATCTGGCTAAATATATCGCCTACTGCGACGGACGTCGCTCATATCCAGGCATCCTTGATGCCAGTATACTTGCCGATTTCGAGTTTAGTACCGGTAGTGGTGTTCTTGACGCCATAGTCAATTCACTTCCCGTAATCGGCGATGCCGTTGGTGTCATGGATAGCCTTAAAGCCCTTGATGAAGACACTATTATGTGGGCCAACGGTGGTATGTGCGTTAATAATCCCGAGACCAACCCTAAGTGGGATGAAGAGCTAAAATATTATCAACGTTATGTCGAAGATGATCGCCTCATTTACGACGTAGCCGGAGACTCCGATACTGACGACTCCGAAGATAGTGAAAATAATGACAATACAAACACAGAGAACGAGCCAAGCGAAGATGGCGAAGAAGAAGCTCTCTACCAAAGCCCTGTGCTTGCGTTCAAAGAAGAATACGCCAAAGAACATCCAATCGAAGAAACCCCAGAAGGAGTCTTGGCATACTTTACCGGTATGAGCAAAGAAGATGCTAAATTCACTATTGCACTTATCCAGTATACCGACTTCATCAACAAATACGATCCAACCCTCCGCATCGCCATGCAAAACGGTGACGCTACAGTAATTAAAACCGGTACCGAGATCGCTCACGAAATCAAACAAGAAAAATTACACTTCGAAAGCTCCGATATCATCGAAGATGCACGCGAAGATGTTATTGTCGCTAAACGCATCATCTATACTGACATTCGCAATAGGAATTACACTGTATGATTAAGGTTTCACAAACTTACAGAACTTTCTTTGAGGTAATCTGTATCGCTTTTTGTGGACTAATCATTATTAACTCAACCTTACCCGTTCATGCCAAAAAACCAAACGTCCCCGACAACGCTACCCTCGATATGTATGGGGAGAACGGCATCTTCTATTATAATCCCGTCGGCACCGATGTTTGCGTGGTAGGAGTAGGATCATACGACGGTGAATCTTCTGCTGGACTCTCTCCTACGCAAGCCGGTTTCGTTGACCAGTATCATGATATCGCCGCTCAGCTTAGTGTCGAATACGGCATCCCCTGGGAAGCCGTTATTGCCCAAGGTATCCTCGAATCTACTGCTGGCACCAGCAATTTTGCCGTTAACCGTAATAACTTCTTTGGTATTGGTGCTTTTGATAGCAATCCTAATAATGCCTATACTTATGCCACCCCCGAGGAAGGCTGGCGTGGATACTTTGAAAATATCCGTAAAACATCTACCTATAGAAATCACGGAGTCTTTCAAGGTGACACAATCACAGATCCATATGCCTATATCGTAGCTATCAAAAACGCCGGCTACGCTACAGACGCAGATTATATCTCAAAAAATCATAATATCATCAATGCAGTCCTCAACCGCGCTCAAGAAAAGGGCTGGAAGACCTCCGCTGAGCTCGCTGTCGAACACCCTGAAATGCTTACCAACGCCGCTCAATATGCCGCTGGTGCTGGTGAAGCACCTGTCGGCGATCAAGACTACACAAGTAGCATCTGCGTCAATACAATAGGCGGAGTAGCTGGCTCTGGTAACGGCGACATCAACCAATCCGCTCTCGATCTCGCATGGCCATCAAAAGGCCACGGCAAAAATGATCCTAGCTCCGCCTACAAACAAGCCGGCATCTCCATTTGGGGTGAAAGCCAATGGGCTTCCCATTATAATGGCGCTAGCTGCGATCTCTTTGTTGCCACTGTCATGCGGTATTCCGGAGTTGATCCGAATTTTCCGCTCAGCAGAGTTGGCGATACTAACACATCCGGAACGCAAGCATATTACGTAGCTCATAGTCCTGATTATGAGTACGTTGGTACTGCCAACGGATCCACGCAAGCACAACCAGGTGATATTCGTATAAAATATAACAGCCACATAGAAATGGTAGTTCGAAAAAGCGACGGAACCATCGGCATCGCCTCCGCTTCTCTTAATGATCGCACCGGAGAAGTTACCGGATATTACCCAAGCGGACAATATCACATTTACCGTCATAAATAGGGAATTAATATAATATATGAAAGACTACGATTCAGACAAACGACGCAAACTAATTATTTTTGTCGCCTCCATCATTGGATTTTTTATTATGGTTATCATCATTATTCTCCTCTATATGTCCGATGCTCGCAAAACCGCTACTCTCCAAACTCTCATCGCCCCATCCTTTGCGACCATTACTATTGACGGCAAAACTTATCCCGTCAACCAAGATATTCGTCTCGAACCACATCATACCACCGCCACTATCTCCGCTGACGGCTTCAAAAATCAAGAGATTGAATTGGACTTAATCACCAATGAAGCCTCAGAAGTCGTTACCTTCCTCATGCCAAACGACGGCACACTTGCATGGTATGAAGACCGCCCCAAAGAATTTGACCTATATCAACAAGTCGTCCAGCGTCAAGCTACTATCGATGGTAACGATTTTCTGGAAGAATATCCTATTGCCAACTTCATACCATACACTTACGTCGACTACAACAGCGCCACTAACGTCTGGACCGAATATCGACTCGACATCGGCAAGTTCGAAGGTTGCAAACGCGATATCTGCATTAAAATCACCGATTCCACCGGCGGTAACCACGAACACGCTCTCAACCTTATCCGCAAAAACGGTTATAATCCCGACGATTACGAAATCATCTATGAATACATTCCCATCACTCCTCTAGAATAACCCCTACGCCAAACCCCCAGCCAAAGCCGGGGGTTTAAATCAAATCTTAGAGAGTTACTTTAGCCAACCATTCTATCGCATCGCGCCACGCTCGACTTTGATCATAGCTTATTTTCTCGCCACTCAACAACGTCGAACATTTCTCCGGTCTTAAAACTGTTTTCTCGCCATCATCAAAGTATTCATCACGATATTCCAAACGCAAAACATCCACAAAACGGTTGTCCTTCATCGACAATAATCTATAACTACCAAAGCGCGTTTTTTCTGGCCAGTCAATTGATATATTTTCTTCATGCAAACAAACATAAGTAACGTCATCTTTCTTTGCTACACCAAATTCCGCCGCTCGGCCACCGATATCCAAGAAAAAATCCGTCTGCAACCAAGGCACCACTTTACCATCTTTGATCGTATAAATATCGAACACATCATAGGATGTATCGTCGTAAACGTAACTGATCATCAGTTCTTCCTGACTATCGCCATCCAAATCATAATATAGCTCATGAATATCTCGCACCGGATTTTCTTCTGTAGACAAACCGCTTATTACTCCAGCATACAACGCCTTCATGTTGGCTTTTGGATCAGTCTTCTCCACGCCAGTTACTGCACGCCAGATTTTCTGTACAAAATTTCGCAGGGAACTATCCGACTTCTCCATTTGCACATTCATCGCCTCCAGCACCAGCTTCACTTCGTCACCCGCAAAATCTGTACCCACGCCCGTCTTCCGATTAATCGTAAACCAATCACTGGTCGACACATGACTATTATTGGTTTCATCTCCATAGTCTTCAACTACATCAAAAGCGTGGATCACCACATTGTCACCTTCGCGCCGATCGACTTCATAATGCTTCGCCACCCAACGGCCATGCTTGATGCAATAAACTTTTGCCATTGCACACAGCTCCGCATCACTATATTCGCCAGCAGCCACTGCTGTCACCGGCAATGCCAACACGCACAGAACGGCCAAAATTATTACTAATAACTTTCTCATCATAAACCTCCGTATCCAGCAATCTTCAAAACACTCCAAAATGATCACTTACCATCGCAACTCTCCTTTTAATGTACTTTTGTATCTTGGCTCACCCAGACCAACAAACTTAGGACAGTGCGCCAAAAACACGTAATTATCCTTATATAATACTACACTTTTGCGAAAAAATCAACTATTTTTCCAATCGTACGTAATTTGTCAAGCCCATCTGTGCATTCACTGATGTTAATAAAATCTGATTATCCTTAAAATTATTCACCAAACATCTCTGCCGCGCCTCATCCAGCTCAGAAAACACATCATCCAGTAACACTAGCGGCTTCTTCTGCAGCACCGCCATAATCATCTCCGCTTCAATAAATTTCAGTGCCAGCATACTCGAGCGCACCTCACCTCGACTCGCCGAACCATCCGCCTTCACGCCATTAAACATAAAATCATAACAATCATGATGTACGCCAAAACACGTATGCCCGAGCAGGGAATCACGATTAAAATCCGCACTCAATTGCCTCAAAAAGTCATCTTCCGTCTCCACCGCGCTCGTATAGCTCAAACTCACCTGATCACTATTCTCCGCAATCGAACGATAAATCTCCGTAAATCTCTGGTTAATCATCTTCACAAATTTATTTCGCCCCAACATCAGCTCTGTACCATATTTTGCCAAAAGTACATCCCACGGAAATAAACTTTCCGGATGCACGCCTTCGTCTTTCAGAAGCTCATTACGTTGCTTTAGGGCCTTGTTGTATCTCGACAAAGCTACACTATATTTTTCTGATAACTGACCAAACATCAAATCAAAATAGCTACGCCGACTCGTCGGGCTCGCCCCTACTAAATGTAAATCATCCGGCTCAAACAGCACAATTGGATATTTCGACTTCTTCGGCAATCGCCGCGACTTTTTATCCTCCGCCAAAAACTCCTTTTTTATGCCATCATACACTACTATTACTTTCCGGCCATCTTCATACTCCACCTCTACTCGATAAAAATCCTCCCCCCGTTGCACAATTTCTCGATCCACCGCCCGAAAGCTTTTCCCCTGCAAAACTTCATAAATCGCCTCTAAAATTGAAGTTTTTCCACAACCGTTTTCCCCAATAATCGTTGTTGTTTGCGGATCACAACTCAACCGAAAGTTCTTATGACTTCGGAAATTCGTCATTTTTACCGTCCGAATGATCATCTCGCTCCAACTTTCAGGACTTTTCCACAAAGTTTTCCACAGTTTTACCCCTTGAGTGGCATGATAATGTGGATATACTGATTATCTGTATCACTTTTAATCACGGCCGGATCAAGCTTATTAGAAAAACCAAAACTCACCTTTTTACCACTCAACGCTCCTAATACATCTAACAAAAATCGCGAATTCAAAGTAATCTTACCATCCGCCTCTACCTCTGTCTTAATTTCTGATTTGTTTTCACCAAGCTCATTTGCTACTGACGCGATCGTAAAAACTTGGTTTTCCACATTTGTTCCACAGACAATCGAACCACCAACTTCTCGCGCAAATAACGCCGCTAATTTTGTCACCCGCGTCAGCTCGTCGCGCGCTAATTCTATTTTAATCTCGCTTTCTTTCGGAATTAACTGCCGATAATCAGGGAACGAGCCGTCTACTAATTTCGAAGTTACTTCCACTTCACCCAATCGGAACCTCACCTGTGTCTCGTCAAACAGAATTTCGATTTCTTCCACATCGTCGCTCAGTAACCCCATCACCCCTCTTAGTGATACTGCCGGTACAATCGCCATCACCTCTGCTTCCACCTTTTCCAAAATCTGTCGCTCTGCTAAGCGATAGCCATCCGTTGCCGCTAAATACAGCCCACCTTCAAAAGTATTAAAATAAACTCCCGTCAAAGCCGGCCGCGTCATATCACTACTCGCCGCAATCATCACTTGTCCCAATCCCGACTTAAACTGCTCGGCACTCATCGTAAACTTCACCATTTTACTCTCGTCTATATCTGGTAATTCCGGAAAATCCTCCGCCGAAGCTCCATTAATCTGCGAAGAATAACCTCCAGCCTTAATCTCTACTTTATCGCCTTCCGCCTTCAGCTCTACTGCTTTACCTCTCGGCAAATTTCCCACAAATTCCGCCATCAGCTTTGCTGGTACTGTCACCACTCCATTTTTGCAATCCGTTACACTTAAAAAACTCACAATTGCCATATCTAGATTGGTTGTCGTTAGGGAAACTTTATTATCATCTACCCGGATCAAAACATTGTTCAAAATTGGTAAAGCTGCCTTCGTCCCACCTGCAATTTTGCTAACGTTATTTAATGCTTTAGCTAATTTTTCCTGTAAGACATTGATTTCCATTTCATTTACTCCCTTTAAAAGTCTTTTGCTGTTCTGTTCTACTTTTTAAAAACTCTTCCTAAGCCGCATTAACATCCAAACTCTCCATATATATTAATAGTAGTTATAGTAGGCCCTGTGGAAATTGTGTAAAACCTGAAAATTACAGGGAAGAAACGCCGTGGAAAACTCTTGGAAAACTTTTCCACCTAGTCGTGGAAAAGCCGCAAAACCCACTGCAATTTTGTGTATAACTTTCTTTTCCACATTTCTGCGCAAAACTTTCCACGCATTTCCCACAAACTTTCCCCCAGCCTTATGCACAAGTTTTCCACAGAAAATACCCGAACAAAAGCCAAAAACCGAACGCCAAAATACACCCGAACAAACAGCAAAACCCGAACAAGTTGCAATTTCCCGAACATGAATTTTTATGTTATAAAATCCCGAACAACCCGAACATACTCTGTTAAGATCAAAAATTACCCTATCTGCTCCGCTGCGACTTTTCTTATTACGCATAAATTTTTTCCTTAATTGCAGCAATTTGATCGCGCAGCGTAAAATTCAGCTTCATATCGCCTTCGATTTTTTTGATGCCGTGCATTACGGTAGTATGGTCTTTTACGCCTACTTCTAGTGCGATTTTTGGCGTGCTCATATTGAGATCTTTTGACAAGATATACATCGCGACTTGGCGAGCGTTTTTGATATGGCTTACCCGGCTCTTACTACACATTTCTTTAGGTGTCATATCGTAAAATTTTGCCACTTTCTCAATTACTTGTTTTGGCGAAACTGATTTGGCTCGTGCGGTATTTTGCGTATTAATATAACCTTCATTAATCACTTCTAGTGGCGTCATATTCTTAAAGTCTGCCACTGCCAAGATATGCTCTAGCTCGCCTTCCAACGCGCGAATATTGGTCTTTACGTTATCGGCGATATATTCAATTGCTTCGTCTTCAATCTCCACTCCCTTAAACTCTGCCTTCGAGCGCAAAATCGCACAGCGGTCTTCAAATCTCGGCAATTGCAAATCGAATGCCCCCGCCCAAGTCAAACGTGAAGCTAGCCGTTCGTCGACGGATTTAATCTGGCTCGGCAAACGATCTGATGTCACGATAATATGCTTATTTAATTGATATAAGTCATTAAAGATGTCAAAAAACTCTTGCTGCGACGCATCCTTGTTCATGATCATCTGAAAATCATCAATGATCAACATGTCAAGCTTGCGGAATTTCTGCCGGAATTCATCGCCCTTCTTGGCTTGAATCGATTTAATAAAATCAGAATAAAAACTCGAAATCGGCGTATACAGAATCTTCATCTTGGAATTCTTTTGCAGCAGGGCATTACCAATTGCCTGCACGAGATGAGTCTTGCCCAGGCCTGGCCCGCCGTAAAGAAAGAAAGGATTATAACTAATCCCAGGATTATCAATAATATTACGCGCTACACTCACCGCCAAATCATTATTTGAGCCAATTACGAAATTGTCCAAAGTATAACGCGGATTTAAGCCGGTATGCAAAGTCCCCGCGAGCGGCGCCGTCGAAGCCAAGTTTCTACTAGCAACCGTCGCGATCGCCTGCGGGCGAGCGTTGCTATCACCCGAGCGTCCTCGCGATCGCTCCTTGCTGATGACTCTATAATCAAGCTGACTAATCTCTATGTCATTGTGTTTAAAAGCCGCCTGGATGACCTTAGAGTACTTCGCCTGTAATTGAGTGCGCTTAAAGACATTCGGCACACCAATAATTGCAATGTTATTTTCGACTGAGACTAATTCAGTGCCCGTAAACCAAGTCGAGAACTGCTCGCGCGGAATTTTTTGCTCAACTTCAGCTAAAATATTCTTCCACATGTCAAACATAGACTGATTTACTGACCTCCTTAACTATCTCAATTATAACAAACCTCGCCTGACTTTTCCACAGTTTTTATCTCTTAAATAGTATGTTCTAATATAATTTCAGGTAAAGATATAAAACTTTTCCACATTTTCCACAAACCCCTATATCAACCTGTGGAAAACTTTCAAAATCATTATAGGAACTAGCAGGAAACGCAAGTTTATGCGTTTCAGAAGCTATAATTAGCATTAAGTTCATTACTAATGACCTCACCTAGAGAATTAATTTGCACGCTCTCGAAAGGAGTATTGCAAAAACTGAGAAAGTAGTGTATACTAAAGCAAGTATTTGATAATCATAAAAGTAAGAGGACATTATTTATGCCAAAAAGGACTTACCAGCCCCACAAACGTCAGCGCAAGGCCGAGCATGGTTTCATGAAGCGCAACAGTACAAAGAATGGCCAAAAGGTCTTGAAGCGTCGCCGTATTAAAGGCCGCGCTCGTCTCAGCGCTTAATCTGATCTCAGCAAGATTTACATCTCCCCAGCTCTCTGGGGAGAGTTTTAAGCAGAATCACTCAGACTATGTTATAATATAGAATATGTTATCTCAGAAATACCGTTTTCATTCTCGTGGCGGAGTTAATTACGTTTATCAGAAGGGAAGCTCAATCCGCGCTTCCAATCTCACGCTCGTACATACTCCCAACAAACGCGGCTTCCGACGCTTTGCTGTAGTTGTTTCCAAAAAGGTACTCAAATCCGCTGTCGGTCGCAACCGCATCCGTCGTCGCGTCTACGAAGCTATCCGCCACGAACTCCCGCTCCAATATCCGCCTACCGATTATATCTTTATTGTGAACAACCGTGTGGTCGCCACTTTGCCATTTTCTGACCTACGCCGGGCGATCCACGACTTAATTGAACGCGCCAACTTACACAGCTAGGCAAGCTATTCTGTCCGTGCTATACTGCATAAGTGACATTCAATTTTTGCTAGAAAGAAGGGATTTTATGTCCGTACATTCTCATCGCAAGCCTCGCCCCGTTCGTCACACACATCCTTTTACAGATAAAGACCTGCATCAGACAACATCGGCGCAAAATTATGGGATGTATTGTCAGTTGTACGGTGGAGAGGATAATGCCGACATGATTCTACGGGAAAAGGCTTATGCTGCTCAGCATCGTGGACGTCCTGATCCGGTTGACAAAGAATGATGCTGATGAAACTTATTTCTTGCCCTAGCCTACAACTGCGCTAGGGCTTTTGCTCGCCCAAACTATTCCTAACTCTTCTAATTCATGCTATAATTACAAGTATTATGTTTGAGTTAATTGATATGATTATCGTTCGCCCAATTACGAACGTGCTTTTTATAATTTACGGTTTGGTGGGCGATTTTGGTTTAGCGATTATCCTGTTTACGATCCTTGTTAAAGTCTGTATTTGGCCGCTTACGAAGCGTCAGCTTCATCAGACGCGCTTGATGCGCAAGATTCAGCCTGAGCTTGCCGAAATCAAAAAGAACTGCAACGGCAACCGCCAGCTCGAATCATTGCAGATGATGGATCTATACAAGCGCAACAATATCAAACCATTCCGCTCTATGTTGACGATAATTATTCAATTACCGCTTTTTATTGCGCTCTATACCGCAGTGCGTGTCATGGTTTTACCGACTTTATCCGACAATCTCGAACACCGCGCCTATGCGCCAGTTCGTCGCATCGAGCGTATCGAAGAAGTCATCCAGCTCCAGCAACCTTATCTCCACTATGCTCAAGAAGTCCAAGACGCTCGCGCTCAAGGTGGCAGCGAAGAAGAAATTTCCGAGCGTATCTCTAAGCTCGAAGCCAAAACATACGATTTCCATCCCAAACTTTTCGGCGTTGTTGATCTCGACTCTCGCCCCGGTCTGACGTCGCTCAGTGCATTTATTGCTTTGCTGTTTGCACTTCTATCGGCCCTTATGCAGTTTATTAATTCTCGTCAACAGCTTCCGTCCAACAAATCCCAAAAGTCGCGCACCTTCCGGCAAATTATGTGTGAAGCCGCCGATGGCAAGGAGCCCGATCAGTCCGAACTAAATCAAATTATGACCAAACAAATGTCCTTTATGATGCCAGTTATGATGCTGTTGATTCTCATCAATCTGCCAGGTGCACTAGTGTTCTACTACTGTCTTAACAACCTTCTGACTTTCGTTCAGCAGCGCTATCTCCTCAATAAGAAGACCGAAGAAATGGAAATTGCTGCCGACAAGCGCATTATCCGCGAACTCAAAAAAGTTGAAGAAGCTCAAATTGTCCAAGACGCCACGTCTGATCGTTGGCTCAAAAACAAAAACTCCACCAAGTCCACTGACAAACCTGGCCTTAAGGTTACGCGTATCACCGCCAAAAGTCACAAAGGTCATAAGAAGAAAAGGAGTTAATATATGAACAAAGATGAATCAGTGCGTTTTGCTACCAAATATCTCGAAGATTTACTTTCGTTTTTCGGGATTAACGTTGCAATCGATTCAACTATAGACGACGAAGTTATCCAGTTATCCATCCCGTCTACCTCGATGAACTCTCTCTTAATTGGCAAAGAAGCTAATAACTTGCGTGCTTTACAACACATTGTTTCCATGGCTCTCACTAGTCGTGAAGCTGAGACTACGCGCGTCAACGTCGATGTTGCCGACTACAAACGTCAACGCGCCGAGCGTATTGCCGAACAAGCCGAAGATTGGATCAAGGAGGTTCGTATCAATGGACATTCTAAGCGTCTTAATCTCAACGCTGCCGACCGACGCGTCGTACACAAAGTCGCTCAGGATTACTCCGACATTTCCACCCATTCCGAAGGGGAAGGGCGCGACCGCCAGCTCATTATTGAGAAAATCAGTCGTTAATCTTCAGCAACTTTGCCGATAATCACCACAAAATCTGCTCCACCTTGCAGCTCCGCCGGCAATTCGTCTGCGCCACGCACACTTACGCCGTAGCGATCTGCTAGGGCTCGTTGCGTCCCAGCTTTCTCTGGATTTAATACATAAACGCAATAATTATCTTGGCAGGTAGTTGAGTCTGCATCCCCTACGCTCGCAACTATAAAGCCTGCCGCTTCTAACTTTTCGCGTTCACTACTAGCGACGCCAAATCCATCCGTGGCATTATAGATAGCAATTGCTGCCTTTTCGCGCGCAATCGGACTGTCGCTAAACATACTTTTAATATAATCTTGAATCACTGTGTAATTATTTGTCCCTGCTGATGGTACTACATAAGAAATATCATTAATTGTTTCCGAATTAACATAATATATATTATTATCATAATCTACCAAAGGTACTTGCCGGATATTAGAAATACTAAACCCAGACACCATTTGCACGGCCGCCTTAATATTGTCCGCCGAGAAGTTTGAGCGCAAATTGTCGCCCAGAATGTTCAAGAGCCCCAATGCTTCATTTACGCCGATGCCGCTTCCTACGATTTTCTCGACAATTCCTTCGACGATTTTCTGCTGAGTATTTCCACGCGTAAAATCACCTCCACTAGTACCGTGACGTGCTCGCGCCAGACCTAGGGCCTGTTCGCCGTCGACTTCGATCGGCACGCCTGCATGCGCCACCGCGTTGGTCCAACCGTAATCATTAATATCCTCATCCAGCGTCACCGTAATGCCACCGATTGTATCAATAATGCTAGTCAAAGATGCCCAGTTGACATGCGCATAATACTGAAAATCTATGTCCAAAATACTACCAACTTGCTTCATCAAAGCTTGCGCCCCTGCCTGCTCATCGGTGCCGTCTTTGTTATAACAAGAGAAGACTTCGTTAATTTTGCCAGCCATACAGGCCATCGGCACTTTCAAATCGCGCGGCAAGCTTAATAATGCCACATCCTTGGTTTCTTGATTAAAGCTAATCACCATCAGCGAATCCGTTAGTTGTGCACCATCGTGTTGACCATCCGCCAAATCTCCATTCATATTATAACCGCCCGTCCCAAACACTAGAACGTTCGTACGTCCATCAGCATCGGTCTCAAAAGGCACCGTATCTGATACGATGGCCGAAAGTGTATCCCAAAGCCCCGACCTACCGCCGGTTAAACGAGAAATTAATCCATCACCCCAAAAATACAAGGCTCCGCCACCAGCTAACAATAAAACAAGTGTCGCTAACGCCAAAACTTTACCAACCGAAAACCTTTTATGGCGACGACGTTTTGACTTTTTACGCGGTTGCTCTTCTGGAATCTCTTCATCCTCTTCGGCTACTTCTTCAGCCAACGGGGAATTATCATTCCACTCGTGTACCCAACTATCATCAATCTCATCTTCGTCATCATCCAACCCTGATTGCAACGCCAACTTTGCATTGTTGCCACGGTTCATTTCTCCAAGCAGATCCGACCAGTCGCTATTATTGCCTTGCACAAAAGAATTAGCTTTGGGGCTTGGCGCCTTGTAATCAAAACTCTCTACTGGATCCAAAAAACCTTCATCCGCAATCTCATCGTGAATCAATTGTTCAATATCTACTTCAGGCGGCATTGCCGCAGGCATGGCCGTGCGGTTTTGTTCTTGCCGCGACTTCATCTTGTATTTTTTATAGCGACTACCATGACTATTTGGATTATGCGGACCACGATTACTTTGATTGTATGGACGTTTATGATTTTGCGGACGCGAACGATATTGATGCGGAGTTGTATTAGACTTTTTCGCTGTCATTATATCTACACTAGCGTAAGAATTTTGCGTCAACTGAGAGCGAGGTCGGTTTGTAGACGACCGCACAGCTAAACCATCAATTGTAGTTTTTCCCATTTGACCTACTTCTCCCTATATCCTATAATAATTATAGCATCCTTGCACAAAAATAAGCATAAAAACTATGTAATTTTAGGATGACCCCAATTAAAATAAGTTGTACTATATATTATAACATATGAAGAAGAAATTGACGAAAAAACAAGCGCTTATCATTGACTTTATTAACGATTATACTGCGCGTCAAGGCGAATCACCATCTTACCGCGAAATTATGTCGGCCTTAGGGCTATCTTCAGTTTCTGCTGTTGCGGAACATATTGATAATCTTGTCAAAAAAGGTGCCCTCAAACGAGCTCCCGGCGCCGCCAGATCGCTAGAAGTTGTAGATTTGACTCATCCCGAAACCGTTGCGCTTTTTCGCGAGCAAATTGCAATTTCTACTCTTGAAGAGAGAGAAATTCTAGAACGGGCTGCCGAAATTTTAGGCCTAGAATTAGAACCTACCGAAGAATAAAACCTTGCATTACTCCGGTGTTTTGCTATACTGAAACTAGGAGAAAAGAGTCATGCCTAAGACAAACACAAATATCCCTCATCGCGTCCCGCCATACCGCCGACCGATCATAATTGTTGGTTTCGCTTTGCTGATACTCATTATTGCAGGTATCGTGTTCTTTATTTTCTCATCCCAAAAGCCCGCCAAAGATCCCAGCCCCGTCAAGCCCGAAGATTCAAGCTCCAGCGAACAGTCGCCTTCAGAAAACCAAGACAATGGCGACAAACCTTCTGCTGAGCCCGATCAAAGGCCTCCCCAATACGAAGGCGAAGATCCTAATACGCTCGACGAACTCACTGGTCGTATTGCCTACCGTTCAATTGATTATGATAACGGTATTATGACTGTAATGTTGAGTATCGATCAATATCTTAGTGCGGGCGGGGAATGTAATCTGCAGCTGGTCACCGACGACCAGACCGCCTATTCCACTACCCTTCCTGCTACGGCCGATGTTACCACTTCTGTCTGTGGGCCATTTGAGATACCGATTACCGACTTAGCCTCAGGCCTCTATCAGCTCGAAATCAAAATATCCGGCGACGGCAAAACTGGCACTGTTCAAGACGAGATCCAACTCTAAAACAAAACAATTATTAACTACTAAACAAGGAACTACAATGCACCCCCAAAGAACCTTTAAGCTGTCTCTCAATCGTTACCGAAGTATTACTCTAGTTATCAGTTTGTTTCTGATCGGTGTTGTATTTGGGTTTTTATCAATGGCACAGTCACAGACCACTTCTGCAGCCAGTTTCAACCCAGGCAACATCATTACTGACGCAGTCATGTCAAATTATAATTCCATGTCCGTAAGTGATATTCAGAATTTCTTAACTTCCAAAAATCCTTGTAATAATACGAATTATGGATTATATCTCGATCAAAGTAGCCGCTACAAAACAGTCAATTGGCACTGGTCGGATGGTCATTTTGTTTGTCTCTCTCAAGAACGTTTTGGTGATGGCACTCAGATTGGAGAAGGTCAAACTGCCGCCGAAATCATCTATGAAGCTGCGCAAAAATACCGCATTAATCCACAAGTTCTCATCGTCTTGCTAGAAAAAGAACAAGGCTTAATCACCGATACCTACCCGCACAGCGGCCAATATCGCGCTGCTACCGGATACGGTTGTCCCGACACTGCGGCTTGCGACTCAAAGTATTACGGTTTCAAAAACCAAGTTTTCCGCGCTGCAGAGCTATTTCGTTATACGCTAGACCACGGCTCCGCCCTTTATCCCGACAATCGCTCCGGTGTCTATGTTGCATACAATCCTTCCTCGTCTTGTGGCGGTACAAATGTTTATATAGAAAACCGCGCCACCTCCGCCCTCTATCGCTATACACCCTATCAGCCTAACGCTGCCGCACTTAGTGCCGGTTATGGTATGGGAGATGCCTGTTCGGCCTACGGCAACCGTAACTTCTTCCTTTATTTCACTGATTGGTTTGGCAGCACTCAAGTCTCCACTTCAAAAACCGTCAAAGGTGATTTAATTAGCATTCCCGAAGGAGAGTATACAATCACTACCAAATCCAACTCCCCGCAACGCTCTCTCGGTGCTTCTGGTAATAACGCGGAGCTTGCTGCTATTAACGATTCCGACAAGTCTCAACGTTGGCGTATTCAAGATGCCGGTTCTTCGCAATATCACATTATCAATGCAGCGTCGGGGCAGTATTTGACTGTCAATGGTACTAGCGGCAACAATGGTTCCAATGTCTATACTTCTGCCTACTCCAATCAATGCAATCAACGTTGGTCAATTTATCGTACATCAGATGGCAATATTACTTTCTCTTCAGCTTGCGCCGGATTTGCTGTGATGGATGTGTTTTACGGTGGTAGCAACGTCGGCACTAATGTTCAAGTATGGACTACCGATGGCGGTACGCCACAAAAATGGCATCTTCAGGCTGGTCGCACGGTTTCCGATGGAGTTTACGTTGTAGCTGCTCAGTCCAACCAAAACATCGCTCTAGATATTACGGGCGCTGGCAGAAACAATGGCACCAATGTTGGGGTATGGCAAAACCACGGTGGTTTAGCCCAAAGATGGTATGTCGCTTATCATGCTGACCGAGACGCCTATACTTTCACAAATCCTAACTCAGGCAAGAACTTACATCTTAATGGTTCAAGCAACCATGGCACCAATATCACTATCCAAGACCCAAACAATAGTTGTTCTCAATATTGGAAGATTCTCGCTAACAATGACGGTTCTCATTCACTTTTGTCTACTTGTCAGTACGGATATCTCGCTTCTACAACCAATGTTAATAATGGCGGTAACGTCCAACTTTCATCTCCACAGCACAACACTAATGAGAAATGGATCTTACAATCTGCTGCACAACCCATCCGTAATGGCACATACAGCATAGTTTCCAAACGGTCCGATAACATCGCTCTCGATGTAGAAGGTGCTCGTACTAGTGAGGGTACTAATGTGGAGATCTGGAATAACCACGGTGGCCTGAATCAACAATGGCAATTCACCTACAATACTCAAACCGATGATTACACGGTGATCGACAAAAATTCAGGCAAAGCGCTCGATCTTTATACGGGAGTTCCTAGCGCCGGCCAAAACATTAACATTTGGAATTCCAACGGTCGTTGCAATCAGCGCTGGCGCTTAGTCCCCCAAGGCAGTTATTACATTATGTTCTCATCATGTGATTCAACTTACGCAATTGATATCTCCAATGGGTATACGCATCCCGGCAATAATGTATGGCTATGGTATAGTAACGGTACTGACAATCAACTCTGGAAATTCATCGCTCACTAAACCAATCTTAACCAGCGTGCTCCGAGTTTAACGCTCGGAGCTCTACTTCAGGAATCTCGGTTCTAGGGCGAGCACTTAGGTCGCCCTAGAATGCACAAATGTTGTAAAATTAGCATTGTAGAGAATATTCACCTCTGTTATTCCGCGCTCAAACTGCTTATCATATCTTGCGCTACACTTTTGTCTATCGTATAATGAACCTATGTCAAATCATGCTTCATCGTCTACGAAATCGACAAAAGTCGAACTGTCACTAATTGCCACTTTTTGTCACGAAGGTATTACTGCCTATAAGACTATCCTTAATATCAAACAGTTGATCCAGCCTTTCGAAGAACAGGGAATTAGCTATGAGGTGATTCTACATGCAGACAATGGCGATGAAGCCACTCTTGCAGTCCTTAGACGACAATCTTCTGATCCACATTTTCGGCTCTACGAAAATCATTTTGGTAATCCTTCCGACTCGCGTAACTTTTGCGTCAAAGAAGCGCACGGGCGTTACATTTCCATTATTGATGGTGACGACATTATCTCTGCGCGCTGGTTGATTGACGGGTATCAGATATTAGAAAAAGCCGCCCCGGAGCCACTAATTCTACATGTCGAATATAATATTACCTTTGGCCTAGCCGAGCCCGAACCGCGCCTATGGCGCATGAGTGATTCTCGATCGGACGACGAAGATACGATCAGTATGTTTACGCGTAATCGTTGGAGTGCAGGCACGATTTTACCGCACGAGACCGCCCTGAAGTATCCTTACAAGCGCTCAGACCACGGTTATGGCTACGAAGATTGGGTCTTTAATATGGACACTCGCCATGCCGGTATCAAACACAAAGTCGTACCTCACAGCGTACAATTCTATCGTATTCGTTTTGGCTCCATCTATAATTTGCATAGCAATGAAACCGCCGTTACCGATTATACCGAAATGTTTGCTACTCCTCATATGCAAGAATTAGCGCGCCGCTTCGAGAATGGCGACTTTACGGTCCATAGTCCTAACAACGTAAACCGCTTTCACAAAGCTACAAGTGGTATTATGCATCTTGGTCGCAAAGTTATCACTTCAATTCCGTACGTAGGCGGTTTAGCTCAACGCGGCTTCAATCATCTCAAACGCCAACAAGGCGAGCAAGCGCTCCGCACCCTGCCAAAATGTGTCTACGAAACTTGGCTGGCTGCTAATCAGATTGACGGCGAAGCCTGCCCGACTCTTGAAGTCCTGGGGAATCTCAAAACATATAGCTCAGATTATAACGATCAGACCGAGACTTACTGTCGACTTGTTTCTCAAATTCGCAAGAATCCCGATTATTTATTCTTGGCTCCACGTCTTGCGGTCGGTGGTACCGAAAAAGTGATTGTCAATTATCTCAATGCGTTCGCCGAACTCCATCCAGAATGGCATATCGTTGTACTTGCGAAATTGCCCGACAAGCACCCATACCAAATTCCGCCCAATGTCGATTTCGTAGATTACTACAAAATTATTGAAGGTAAGGCGGATTACGAGATTGATTTATTACTCTCACGCTTTATCGTACAGACCAAAGTCAAGCGCTTGCATATTTTGCACAACCAAGCTGCTTACCAATGGTGCCTCAGTCACCTCACTTTATTGAAAGACAACGATTACAAAGTCTATGTTTCTCAATTCATGTACGAATTCAACAAAAACCCTCAGCTCAAGATTGGTTTTGTTGATCCATGGATCCGTAGCGTTTATCCAGTTCTCACTAGAATCATGACCGACAACCAGCCTGTTGCGCAAGATATGATTGACAAAGATGGTTTTGCTGCCGATATCGTTAAAGCGCATTATCAGCCCATCCAGCCCCTCAAGTCGAAAATCGCCGCCGAAAACTCCGCTGCACGTCAGGAGATGGCCCAAAAAGTCGCACAGCGTCCTTTGCGCATTTTGTGGGCCAGCCGCATTAGTCCTCAAAAACGCCCAGACTTACTTAAAGCCATCGCCGAAAAGCTCGATGCTCAAAAATACTCAATTGACGTTTACGGACGTTGCCAATCACCCTATTCTAAACACTATTTTGCCGATACTCCAGTCGTCAATTATCGCGGCACCTATAACGGCATCGAGAGTCTAGATTTATCGCAGTACGATGTCTTTTTGTATACTTCTCAGACTGACGGCCTCCCCAATGTCCTCCTCGAAATTTCCAGTTATGGCCTACCTATTATTGCTAGCAAAGTCGGTGGCGTTACCGATATCGTAAATAGCGAGACTGGCTATCCGATCGAGATGGACAATGTTTCTGAGTATATTTCTACGCTCGAACACATCCAAAAACACTATGCCGAAGCCCTCGAAAAAGCTGAACGCGCCCAAAAAATCGTTCTCGAGCGCCATTCTTGGCCACATTTCCTCGACCAAGTCAAAACCGACATCGACTAACCCGATCGGATATACCCCTCTAAGCTGGATACAATACACTGCAATTTGTTGTAAAAACGTGCTGTAAAAACATCACGGCACTTCGCAACACTCATACCACGCGTCTCTTAGCGACATCCATCCCTTACAGCCTGTTGCAAAAAGGCGCAGGACTCCGCTCATTTTACGTGATATACAAATTACTGGAGACTTGCAGTTTACCGCGAAACGTCACGACGCTTCGCTCCCAAAACCCTAGCGTAATCGTCAATTTCCATGAAACGAAACACTTCCTACCCGCCATATCAAGTGCCCATCTTCGCACTAGTTCTTTTTAACTTCCCACGAATTAGTCAAATCTTGATGCGCGCTCAGCCATTTCTGTCCAATTTTCGAATTAGTGACGTCAAGCCGCGAAGTTTTTAGCTGCACCAATAATCTAGTCAAAAGTTTTTCTTGCTGTTCTGATGATAATTTTTGCGCTGTGTCACCATAATTAATGATAACTGCGCCCGAAGAACTATTATCTATAGATACACTTGTATCAATAACATCAGCCTTATCATCCGACTGCCTGCACGTATGGTTAACACCCTGACCCGTATTTGATTTCAGAACAATAATCGCTTGTCCCTGATGATCGGTAGGATTAAAATCCGTTGTCGCCAGCTCATCCACTAGCACGACCTCTTTTGGGAAATTCTTAACTTGTTGGCAAAGTTGTAGGTAAGCTTCGCTGGCTGGGCAGTAAGGATTAACTCCAAACCGACCCAGTGCATTAATTTTCCGCCCCCGCGGTGAAACTTTTGGCTCCAACTTCACCATTTTTTGCCATTCATCTTGCACGGTTTTTGGTAGTCCAGCCGTTGCCAAATGCTGTCCCGCCAGCTTTTTTGAGGCGTTAGCTACCTTAGTAATCGCGCCACCAATCAATTTATTCTGCCGTAGGGAAACATATATTTGCTTCACTGTACTAGAAACTGACCGATGGTCATTTTTCTCGGCCTTAGAGCACGTCATCTTTTGCCATTCCCGAAAGTTAAACAGCTCACTATAAGGCTGCGTCCTTAAACTCGTATTATGTTGGTCTTGACGGGAGCTTTGTTTGCGCCGATAAAAATAAACCGTCTCGGGAGCCACCAGATGTTTAATATTAGCACCCGCTAGCTCTATATTGAGTGCATAATCTTCATGACCATAACCGTCTATACTGCGAATATAGGGATGATCCAAGAAAGTTGTCCGTCTCCCCGCGATGGCCACTATCCATAAATTCACGCTAAATAGCATAAAAGCATTATATTCACGGCTTCCAGAATCCGCCATCCTTAAAATTGCCCCAGACTTTTCTGTATCGCTAAATTCTATACAATATTCTGGAGAAACTACGACTTCTTTCTGTGTATTCTCCAAAACCTTCAAGATGTTTACAATATAATTCTCAGAAATTAAATCGTCGCCATCGATCAAAAATAAGTATTCGCCGTGTGCCTGTTGGATAGCAAAATTTCTTGCTGCACCTACATCGCCGAAATGGTTTTCTAATACCCGCCAATCCGCTGCTAGCGATGACCGTGATGACTGATTTCTATCCGCAGCGCTCAACCCGCCCTTTTTACTATATTTCTCTGCGATCGCTCGAGTCTCCGCGTCAGCGTTATCCAGATGTATGATAATCTCAAAATCCGTCTCCAGTTGTCTCGTTGCCGCCAGCACACTCTGTATCGTCCGTGCCAACATAAAACCTTCATTATGTGCGGTAATAATTACAGAAAACTTCATGCGGCAGCTTCCTGATCTAATAATTTTAACTTAGGCGCAAGGTAAACCGTCGCAACAATCGTCAACAGTGGGAAGAACGGCATAAAATAGCGTGAAGAAACTTCAACTAGCAGCGACGCCAAGAAAAGTCCCACTACCACCAATGCTAGATAATGAACAAACCCCAATTGCAACCCCGACTTTTTATAATCCGCCAAAAACTTGCACAAACTCGCCACAATCAACACCAAAGCGTAGACTGTGCACAATACATGCAGGAGAATTCGCACCCGCTCCCGTTTCCAGATTGCTGGATAACTCTTGAGATCGTAGATTGCGTCCGCCTGATCGGCCCCCAAAACCAAAGATTTACGCACTAACAATTGCATTACTTCTGAACCCGACATTGCCAACCATCTACCCACCCCTTCTTGCAATAATCGCTTCTGCGCCGAAGTCAAACTTTCTTCTTCTGCCAGCACTTTATCGAGATGTCCGTTTTCCGAATTCCACTGCCCAGCGGTTTCAAAATTCGCCCCCACATATACTGACCAGCCGCTACTATTTTTGGTGGGTGGTAAATTTGTCATAGCTGCAACTGCTTGCGTATAAACCGCATTCAGCCCCAAGTAGGGAATTACCACTAGCGCCAACAGTCCCAAAACTCGTATCGGTTTCAGCTCGCCTCGTTTCGCGGACAAAAACTGTAAGGCCATATAAATCACCAGTGCAATCACAAAAATAATCATAATTGGCCTTAGCGAATTTGCCAGGCTTAACACTACTCCTGCTCCTAGGGCATACAAAGGCGCATATTTCGTCATCAAATTCTGTACAAACCGTAAAATTAACCAAAGTGCCGCCAAAATTAAAGTATTGACCGCAATAATCGGCAGAGACAGCGCCGAAAATACAATATTAAATGGGCTTACCCACCAAATTAATGCCCCAAGTTGTGCCGTTTGCTTCGATTTTGTCAGCTTCCGCAGGATCAAAAATAATAACACTGTTGCCAAAACATCTAACAATGTATTAAGCAAGATGATGGAGAAGTTGTTAATTCCAAAAACCTTCATGACTGCGCCAAGCAGCAAGTTGTAGTTCATCACATAAGGGAACAAGGCTACGTAATTGGCATGATCCCCCAAAGAGTTACTTGCGGCGAACTCGCCCGCAATCGTATAAAATGACGCCGAGTCATTATCAGCAGGACTAAATTCTAACGCCAGAAAAGAAAATCTCGCCACAATTGATAAAATCACGACCAAAGCAATCAATACTTTCACAATAATTACATGTTGCGCACAAAGAGTCAGTATGCGCCGCCAAAATCTCTTGGACACCAAAAACCCTACGCTTAGTATTGCTAACAATCCCAGCAAAATCAGACAGGCGTATCCGTTCTTAATCTCAGTAAAATCTTGACCAATACTAAAAAAATTAGTCATTGTCAACCATAATGAGATTACTATAGCAAACCCCAAAATCACGCGTAGACTAACACTCGCTAATCGTTTCATTTCCAACTCCTACCATTTCCAATGATATTGTAGCATAGTTTGACAAATCCGACACTCATGCGCGGCATCTATCCAAAATCCATTTTCTGTGATATTATTGTTGATAGTTATGGGAATTCCAAATGTTCTCTGCCGCAAGAATCGAGTCTTGCTGGGAGAGTTAGCCAAGACGGATTTTAAACTCCGCTATCAAGGGTCAGTACTCGGCTATATGTGGGCGGTACTGCGGCCGCTTTTGATGTTTGCTATCTTGTATCTGGTTTTTGCCAAATTGCTCAACTTCGGTAGCGATATTCCGCACTATCCGGTTTATCTGCTCACCGGTACGGTCCTGTGGAATTTCTTCACCGAATGTACGGGCCAGGGTATCCAAGCCATTGTCGTGCGCGGCGACCTCATCCGCAAAATCAGCTTCCCGAAATACATTATTGTCATTTCCGCTACTACGACCTCACTCATCAATCTCAGTATTAATATCGGTGTTATTATCATTTTTGCTCTGATCAACGGTGTTGCTCCTAGCTTCACTTGGCTGCTTGTGATCCCGCTGATCCTTGAGCTTTATGCCTTTGCGCTCAGCATCTCCTTTTTTCTCGGCGCACTCAACGTTAAATATCGCGACATCACCTCTATCTGGGAAGTGCTGACCCAAGCCTTATTCTATGCCGTTCCTGTTATCTATCCGCTCACCATGGTCATGAACTCCGCCGGCAGTTTCGGTGCTTTTGCCGCGCGCGTTATTATGCTTAATCCCGTCGCTCAAGTCATCCAAGACGTGCGCTACTGTCTCATTACCGATGCTACTATCACCAACTGGCAGGTTAATCACGGCGGTATGGCTCTCATCCCGATTTTGTTGGTATTTTTAATGCTGGCGTTGGGCGCTCTCTTTTTCCGTCAACGCTCAGCCCGCTTTGCGGAGGAAGTCTAATATGTCCAAAAAACATTCCAAGTTACATCAGAAGCCATCCTGCTCATCTGTGGAAAACTCCCAGCACAATGTGGATAAAACCTCCAAAACTGTGGAAAATACTGCTAGATCCTGTGCAAAAGCTGTGGACAAAACCCCTTCATCTGTGGAAAACTCTAAGCAACGTGTGGAAAAAGCCTCAAACAAATGTGGAAATTCTATGGATAAACCTTCGAAATCTGTGCAAAAATCCAAATCTACCGAAACCGCTATTAAAGTCACCGATTTATACAAAAGTTTTCGTTTGCCTACCGAGCGTGCATCAGGTCTCAAACAAGCTATTTTCAACCGCCTCAAGGGGATCAAGGGTTACACCGAACACCAAGTCCTGCGTGGTATTAATTTTGAAGTCAAAAAAGGCGAATTTCTCGGTATTGTTGGTCGCAACGGCTCTGGTAAATCTACCTTGCTCAAGCTCCTTGCCCAGATCTATCGCCCCAATAGCGGCTCGATCGAGATCAACGGTACGCTGGTGCCATTCATTGAACTCGGCGTGGGCTTTAATCCCGAATTAACCGGCCGCGAAAACGTCTACCTTAACGGCGCCCTGCTCGGCTTCTCCAACAAAGAAATGGATGCCATGTACGACGAAATCGTGCAGTTTGCCGAGTTGGAACAATTTATGGACGCCAAGCTCAAAAATTACTCATCCGGTATGCAGGTGCGCTTGGCCTTCTCGATTGCCATCCGCGCCCAGGGCGACATTCTCATTCTCGACGAAGTTCTTGCCGTTGGCGATGCCGAATTCCAGCAAAAATGTAATGATTATTTCTCTAGCCTGCATGGCAATCAAACTGTAATTCTAGTGACGCATTCCATGAAAAACGTCCGTGATTATTGTGACCGAGCCATTTTGATCGAGAACGGCGAAATTGCCGCCGAAGGCACCCCCGAAGAAGTCACCGCCGCCTACGAAAACCTCTGGAGTTAGCTGGGATGTCTAAAAGGTCTCCAAAACAGCCTTTTCCCACCTATCCGATGTCGCCACTTGTTAGTGTCATCATCCCAGTTTTTAACGTCGTCAACCAGCTGGAGCGCTGTCTCGATTCGGTCTTAGCTCAAACTTATACCAATCTCGAAATTATCCTGATCGATGATGGCTCTACCGATGGTAGCGAGAAGCTTTGCGACGACCTCGCCCCAAAAGACCCCCGTATCAAGGTTATCCATCAGTCTAATCGCGGCCTTTCTGGTGCGCGCAACACTGGCCTCAAAGCCGCGAGAGGGAATTATGTCACCTTTGTCGACTCCGACGATTCAACCCAGCCGGAGCTAATCGAGATTCTGCTTCGTCTCTGTCAGGTCAATTATACCGACATGTCCATTTGTTCATTTCAAGAAATTATTGGCACAGCCGAGCCAGCATCCGCTTCGTCGCCCGCAGTCTCAGCTTATTCAGACACTCCAGCAGATGATAACCTAACCTCAGCCGACTCGGACTCTCCGGCGCGTGACACTTCTACCTCGGCTAATTCGGTGTCCTCGGCCCGTGACGCTCATGTGCAATCTCAATCAGAAAAACCAGACGAAAAAGTTGGCGGACAGCCCTCAGCGCATAATATTCATGCGCAACCCCAAGCGCTATCAGAGACCCTGAACACGCTTGACTGCTTGACGCGAATGTTGTGTGAAGATGGCTTTTCGATGTCGGCTTGGGGCAAACTTTATGCCCGCCGCCTCTTTGCGCATGTGCAGTTTCCAGAGAGCCGGCTCTACGAAGACGTCGGCACGACTTACCGTCTCGTCATGCAGTGCCCCAAAATTGCCATTTCGCCGCTACCATTATATAATTATTACATTAATCCCGGCTCTATTACTCAGCAACACTTCACCTTGCACAAACTCGATTTAATTGATCTTACCGACCAAATGTGTGATGATATCACAAAATGGGCTACTACTCAGCCAAAATCTGTCCAAACTCACCTCGCCCACTTGACTACTAAACGCCGCATGCATGCCCGCTTTAGTATTTTACGTCAAATGGTCATGGTTACTATGCCCGAGCCTACCACCGGTTCTACCTCCGAGACCCATTCCCAAAAAACCTCACCCAAAAACTCCAGTAAATCTGCATCTCTCGACACACCTTATCCCGCCCTCGAAAGCGTCCCCGCTCTGCAGGGCAAAACTGACCAGCAGTCATTTTTGCTAACGCAAAACGAAATCGTCCAATATTTGCGCACCCACAAGCAGGATATTCTGCAAAACCCTCTTGCTTCACGGCGCGATAAATTCGCCATGTACAGTCTCTTGTTAGGATTACCAGTTTTTCGGCTCTCATGGCGTCTATATAATCATCACAAAAACCATAAAATTCTCACATCAGCCACGCAAAAATAACAATAATCCTTGTATAGCAATTACTATAAAATGTATATACAAAGTATAGCAACTGCTTCACAATGTATATACAATGTAAAGCAAATGCTATACATTTTTAAACTAACCTTTCATGGATTGGCTTATTCTCGTGCTTCATAAATACAAATACTTCTTGTGTGGGGAATAAGACTTGGGCAAGCGCCCAGGAGCGGCCCCACACAAGAACGTATTTGTATTAACAACCCGGCAACCAAACCATTCCATTACCATTATCCCTACCGTACTAGGCAGCGGAGAGGATAACCAAACCACTTAAAATCGTGTGCCAAGCCACCGAAACTTTCGCTATTCCACCAATAGAAAACTCGTTCGTCATTATAAGGTGTATCTCCCCAAAGATGCACGCTCAAACCCGTCTGCAAAGCATAACTATCAACATGTATCGCTCCACTACGCACGAAGCTGGAGGCCGCTCTTGGCCAAATAGTTCAAGGTATCTTTCATGGCGTCATTAATATTTAACTCGGCTTTCCAGCCCAACTCTCGCTCGGCTAGTGTAGGATCGGCAATAAACTCTGGCAAATCTCCAGCTCGCCGCTCCACTACGCGGTAGGGAAGCTTAAACCCGGCCGCCGCCGAAAACGCCTCAATAATCTCAAAGACCGACACACCTTGCCCCGCACCCAGATTATAAATCTGCGCTCCCGGCCGAATATAATCCAAGGCCGACAAATGCCCCTTGGCCAGATCTACCACATGGATATAATCGCGCACGCAGCTACCGTCCGCAGTCGGATAATCATTGCCATACACGGATAATTCAGAAATTTCGCCGGTCGCTACCTTCATAATATAAGGCATTAAATTATTTGGGCGATCGTTGGCATTCTCACCTAGTAAACCAGATGGATGCGCCCCAATTGGATTAAAATAACGCAAAATCGACACCTGAAAATTCGCATCCGCCACTGTTGCATCTTTGAGGATTTCCTCAATCATAAACTTAGTCTTGCCATAAGGACTAGAAATTTGCGCGCCCGTCGCCATTGTCTCGACATATTTTGTCGAATCCTGCACTCCGTAAACCGTCGCTGAAGAGGAAAAAACAAGCTTTTTTACCCCAAACTCACGCATGCAATCCAACAAGTTCAGCGTACCTATAACATTATTCTCATAATAACGCAACGGTTGTTCTACTGATTCACCTACCGCTTTCAGCCCCGCAAAATGGATCACCGCGTCATAATTACCCTGCGCAAAAACCGTCCGTAGCGCCTGACGATCGCGCAAATCTACCCGGTAGAATTTCGGCCCGATCCCCGTCAACTCCGCAATTCTACCCAGTACATCAGCCTTACTATTATAAAGATTGTCAATTATTTCTACATCGTAGCCAGCCTGAATCAACTCCACTACTGTGTGCGAACCAATATATCCTGTCCCACCAGTCGCCAAAACTCTACCTTTACTCATATTACCCATATTGTATCACACCCCTGATATTTTAAAAGGTTTCATGTTATAATGTAACTATGAAAAAAGATTTTGGGTTGGTTTTTCATATATTCCTGATTTTTGCTGACAGCTGCGCAATTTTGCTATCTTTTTTTGCGGCCTATCTCATGCGCACGCATCTTGATCAACGCCCGTTTTACTTCGAATCTGCGCCTCTGCGTTTCGTCATGACAATGTTTTATCTTTTGCCAGTCTATCTGATCATTCTGGCCTGTTTTGGTCTTTACAACAAATCTATCTTCCGTCGCAATAGTCGCCTCGGTGAAGCCGGCCGGCTATTTTTGGCCTCAGTGGTCGGTATGATGGCGATTATTTCTTGCGACTTCTTCTTTAATCTTGATCTTTTTCCGGTGCGTATCATGGCAATTTACTCTGCTATTGCTTGCTTTGTCTTACTTTGTATTTTCCGTGGTGCAGTGCGCTATTTTCGTAAGATCGCTCTCCGTCGTGGTCGTCGCGCCGCTCTTCGCGCCATCGTTGTGGGCAATAGTCCAAACACCGAGTTTATCTCTGATTACATCTCGGCCTTTCCCGAATCGGGCTTTCGTCTGGCTGGCATCGTCGCCAACGCCAAATACATCCCCAAAGACCTCCGTCGCAAGCAATATTCTTCGCTCAAAGAAGCTCTCCGTCGCACCAAGCCCGACGTCATCTTCCAGACCGACGACAAACGCACCGAATATATCTATCGCCAAGCTCTCGATCGTCATCTCTTATACTATTTCGTACCATCGACGACCGCACTCTCCTCGCAGCTGGGTGAGCTCGATCTCATTGGCAGTACGCCCGTGATTTTTGTGCCGGTTACGCCTTTGGCGGGTAGTGCTCGTTTTATCAAACGCTGCGGCGACCTAGTCTTGGGTACTCTCGCTCTAATTATCGCGGCGATTCCTATGGGTATTATCTGGCTCATCGAAAAACTTTCCGACCCCAAATCCCCAGCCTTTTATTCAGAAATCCGCCTCTCACGTTACAACGAACGTTTCACCATTTACAAATTCCGCTCCATGAAACCAGAATATTCCGGCCTGTCTCCCGAAGCCGCCTTTATCAAAATGGGTAAGCCTAATCTCATCAAAAAATATCGCAATAGCGGCGACATGATCCCTAACGATCCGCGCATTACCAAACTCGGCAAGTTCCTGCGCGCCACTTCGCTCGACGAGCTACCGCAGCTCATCAATGTCATCCGTGGCGACATCTCTCTGGTGGGTCCACGCGCCTTAGTCCCAGGCGAGCTCCATCATTATGGTGATCGCTCCTTGCTTTTGTCGGTCAAATCTGGTCTCACTGGCCTAGCTCAAGTCTCGGGGCGCCGCGACATTTCCTTCGAAGAACGCCGCGCTCTCGACCTTTATTATATCCAAAACTGGTCAATTATGCTGGATTTACGCATTATTTTTCGCACCATCGGCGCCGTCTTACTCTGTAAGGGGGCGAAATAATCCTGATGGATCGCTCTACTCATTCTCCTCATATCGCGCTGGTCTGCGATTGGCTCACTACTCCTGGAGGTGCCGAGAAAGTGCTATTAGAGTTGCACAAAATGTATCCCGAAGCCCCGATTTACACCTCCCAATACAGCAAAAAGGGAATCAACTGGTTTGATGACGCTACGGTCAAGACCGGCTGGCTGCAAATTTTCCCCAAAAGTCTCCGCAAATTGCTCGGCCCGCTCCGCCAGATCTATTTTAGTCACCTTGATTTATCTAGCTATGATGTTGTAATATCCGTTACCGGAGCCGAAGCCAAAGCTGTCAGAACCAGTCGCGCCAAACTTCCCACAACCCAAAAACCCGTCAATCGAACCGAAGTTGACCCCACCAGAACAAATCACGGTAAACTTCCTAGATCTCAAAAATCAGTTAATCGAGCCGAAGTCAATGCCGCTAGAACAGATATCGCTGAAGTTCCTAGTGATGGAACAACGGCTAAGCAGCACCCCATCTCTTCATTATACCACACTTCTCATCAAAAGTCAATAGAAACCTCGCCTTCCAAGGCTTATCATCTCTGTTTTTGCCATGTTCCGACCCAATATTATTGGCAAATGTACGATAAATATGTTGAGAACCCTGGGTTTGGCCTGCTTAATCCGCTGGTCCGAACAGTTTTTAAGCTACTCGTCAAGCCTCTGCGCAAGGCTGATTATCGTTCCGCCCAGCTTCCAGATCAGTTTATTACCATTTCTGATTATGCGCGTGAGCAGATCCAACGCTACTACCACAGGGAAGCAGTCATCGTGGCGCCGCCAGTCGAAGTTGCCAAATTTATACCGCCGTCTCTATGTAGTGCATCTACATCGGAGTCATCTTCATCTAAGTTTTCCACCGAAAATTCTCAAAAATCCACTAATTTTCCACAAGTCAAGACCAATTTATCCACAAAACTTACACTAAATTCCACAAGTTATACACAGAGAGACGGTAGTTTATCCACAGATTCACTAGACTTATCCACAAGAAATCCACAACAATCTCCTAAGTTATCCACAGGATACTACATTATTGCTTGTCGTCAAGTAACTTGGAAGCGCGTTGATCTAGCAATTACCGCCTGTCTCCAGGCCAAAGTATCGCTTTTGGTGGTCGGTGATGGCCCCGAACATCAAAACCTGCTCCGTCTCGCTGGCCAATCCGACTTAATTACCTTTATCCCGTGGCTGCAGGCCGACGAGCTGGCGCAGTATCTTCAGGGCGCGCAAGCCTATCTGTTCCCGAGTTTGGAACCTTTTGGCATTGCTGCCGTCGAAGCCCTTGCCGCCGGCTGTCCAGTTATTGCTTATGCCGAAGGGAGTAGTCGCGATTTTATCAAAAATGGGGAAAATGGCTTACTTTTTTCTGCTCAAACCGCCGCTTCATTAGCGCAAGCCCTTCGCGATTTTCCGAAACATCACTTTTCGCCCCAAAAAATTTCCCAATCCGCACAAAAATTTGACGTCCATGAATTCCAACACAAAATCCAACATCTAGTCGACAAAGCTCTATCGAATCCAGGCACAGATCACCAGCCTTTCAAAACTTCAACGAATCTGGGCACAGCTCAACAACCTGATGAGACTTTAGCCGGTCAAGGCGCGAGTCGCCGGCTCTCCAAAGATCTGCCAGATTCCGATACAGGCCACCCGCCCTCCAAGGCTCTGACCGACCCAGACGCAAGTCATAAACCTGATATACCCTCTATCAAGACCAAAACGCATCAATCTCAAACCAAGAAAGGAACCAAATCATGAAAATTCTCCGCCAAATTCTCTGGGTCTTCGTGTACGCCCTGCCTGCTGTCCTATTCTTCTCGTATTATCCGGTCATTACTCTTGGCGCGAGCGAATCCATGAACTATGAACTTTCTTTGCCGCTGATTTGGCTTGTCCTTTTTGATATCCTAGCTCTAATTTATGCGATTTTATTACACTTATCTCATCGGCGCCCACTTCAGACAGGGAAGCATTCTCCCGTGAAGTCTACTCAGCGCTCCCAGAAGAGTGTTGTAGCAACGTCAGATCAACACTCAAGACAGCAAGTCGTCGCAAAACCGCCGCAATACTCAAAAAAGCACTCCCCGACAAAGCCGGCCCGACACAATTCAGATCATTTAGCGCCCAATCCTAACGACTCAGCGGACTCGGCCGAGCATCTTACGAACTGGGGTTATAATTTTCCCGGAATTTCCGATCGCCGCTTCTTTCTCTTTACACTTTTTCCGCTTTACGCCACCATTTCCGTCTTTTGGTCCGCCAATCCAGTCCGCGGCATTTTAACTGCCGGCATTATGTGGCTAATCTTTTTTGCGGTTTTCGCCATTTTGTATGTTTTACCACAAGGCGGTCAGCCCCGCCGCTTGCGCACGCATGTTTTGCTAGTGTTTTTTGTGGCGACATTTTTGGTTTGCAAATACTGTTATGCTCAAAGTATCATGGACGTTTTTGGAGTTTCTAGGGATAATACATTACTCTGTGCTGGCTGTACTTATCGTTCTTTTGGTTTTCCGCACCCTTCCGGCTTTGCTATCGAGCCGCAATTTATGGGCAACTTGCTACTGGCGCCCGCTCTCACGGCGCTTTACATGGTCGTTTTTCGGCCGCGTCGCTTCGCGCAGAGTATTATTAGTGACGCAACCGCTATCGAGACCAAAGTCGAGCAAAAGCTGCTTTTCGGCAAGATCAAACTCCCTCGTATTAATTGGCAAAAATGGCAACACATTGGCATGATTTTACTCGCAATCGACTTCGCTACGGCCTTGTTTTTCACATTTTCGCGCGGCGCCATCTACGCCTTTGGGGTTGCGATCCTGATCATGCTTGGTTTTGCCATCAAACGCAAGACTTTTCGCTGGAGCTTAATCACGATTCCAGTTGTCAGCTTCCTCCTGTCGCTTACCTTGCAGGGAACTTTAGCTGCTGTCGGCCCTACTGCCGAAACTTTCACTTCCGCCATCGCCAAATCCATCCATCAATTATCGCTCGGCGTCATTGATCTGCGCACTGCTTTTGATGACACTATCAAAGAAACCGAGCGGAGTCTAACAGAGAAGAACCCTACTGCACCTGTGGAAAACTCTACGAATTCAGTGGATAAAAATACCCAAAATGTGCAAAACTCCCAGGCCGAATGTGGAAAAACTCTGGAAAACTACCACCCAAGCAGTGGAAATCAAGTGGAAAAATCACATCCCAGCGTGGAAAACCCTGCAACTGATTGTGCAGAACTTGTGCAAAATTCCGACTCCAATGGGGAAAACTCCGCCAATTCGGTGGACAAAAACTCACAAACTGTGGAAAAACCTGACACTAATTGTGGAAAAGATGTGCAAAACTCATCGCAAAACGTGGATAACTCTACTGCAGATTGTGGAGAACTCGTGAAAAAAACCAGCAAACCTGTGGAAGATATCGCGGAAATTGTGGATAAAGAAGTGGAAAAACACGAAGAAAAATCAACGGAAAAAGCCGAAAAAACCCTAGAAGATGCGATTTTTGAGGGCTACGTCGCCGAATCCACTAATATCCGTCTGAACTTAAATAAATTTGCTTTCCGCACTTGGCTGGCCGCCCCGAATCGCCAGGGAACCTTCCCGCTTGAATTTAGCTGTGATAATTCCGACGATTCAGACTGCAATATTTCCACCAAACTAACTCCCACCAGCGTCTTATTTGGAGTTGGGCTGGGCGGCGCCGGTGTTGCGATGTTCCAGGCTTTTCCAGACGAACTCGGCTCCCCCAAAGAAATCGTCCAAAACGAACCCTTCAGCCTTTTGCTAGAGACTGGCTTGGTTGGCATCGCGCTAGTGATCTTTTCGCTTCTGCTTGCATTTTTCCCCAATATCTTTTCCCGCAAATTTCTCGACGGCCGCAGCGCCTTGGATATGCAGCCCAACCCTCAATCTAGCTCATCTGTCGCGCTGAACGTCTCTATTAAGTCGACTCCGATTACTACTGGTCTACCTAGTTTTTGGCGTCACCCCGCTCTGCCATTGCTAGCTTCGCTCACTATAGCTTATGTGATTACGCTTAACTTCTTCTCCGGCCTTCCTAATGCCCTCCAAATTTATCTCATGCCACCGTTATTATATTTGATTTTTGCTAATGTCACGCGCTTTTAGAAAAAACGCTTGCTATTTCTCGCGAAATGCTATATAATGAAACCACATCGCGGGATAGAGCAGCCTGGTAGCTCGTTTGGCTCATAACCAAAAGGTCGTTGGTTCAAATCCAACTCCCGCCACCAAAATTGGCGCCAGATCGCCCCCCCGGTCTGACGTCAATTTTGGTATTGATATAATTTTCCGTGCGCCCAATCCTATCGGGCGCCTTTTTGAACGATTCTTCTGCCGCCTCATGCCTCATACGATTCATGCCAGACGGGTTGATGCACTCCGATTCCTGTCGGCTTCTGCCGCTTTGCTCTAGAAATGACTGCATATCTTCGGAAAAGAGAACAAGATTCTCTTTTCTCTCAGATATTTGTCATTTCTGTCACTTCGTTTTAGAAATAACTGCGTATTCTCAAAAATAAAAGTAGAACTTTTATTTCTCTCGAATACTTGTTATTTCGTGCGTAGCGGAGGTGCCACATATGAAGGTTATACTAGCGCTTCGGGAATAGACGGCTATAATTGGTCTTCTCATACTTACTCTAACACAAATTTCGACTATACGTTTCATCTCTATTTCTATGAGCCAGTAGTCTATCCATCTAGTGGTTACAATCGCTGGGACGGCTTTCCTCTCCGCTGCCTAGTACGGTAGGGATAATGGTAATGGACAAAGTCCTCCAAAACCGAACATGATTCTAAACTTATTCCACAGGTTGTTGATAACCGCTACTATATATAAACACAATCATCCAAAATAGCAACCTTGACAATTACGATAAAGAGTAAATAATAGCATAAGTCTGCTGCTCCAAAAATAGCAATAAAATACACCAGATTATCACTAAATCCCCGTAAATTTGTCAAAATTAATAAAATTTAGCATAACTACTATTGACATTTTGCAGAATCTGTGATACACTGATATTGCAAGGCGATAGTGTAGCCTGAGCAAATTAAAAGGGGGATTTCCCAATGAAAAAGATAGCAAAAGCGTTCAAAGAGTTCAATCTGTCTGATTGGCTGTTGACCGCGGTATGCGCGGTATTGGTGACCATCTGTGCGACTTCAGTGATTTATGTTGCTGGTCGGTATCTGTTTGGGCCCATCGATCCGAGTATCGTACCGCAGCAGGGTCAGAGTCTTTGGATCGTTCCGAGTTTTCTGGACGAATCCGTCCTCTGCCTTGCGGGGTTTGACGCCGTCGCCAGTCTCTCAACATCGGCAATTTTACACATTGTCTTTATTATGGCATTGGCGGCTGGGATGGTCGCATCCTGGAAAAGTGATGTGTACGACATCTGTCTTGCCATCTCGCTGCTGCGCGATGTAAAACCCGGCGTTCATTATTGTGATGAAACGGATGAGCGAAATGAACAATGCGTGTCACTTTTTGACATCGAAGCAATCCGTTTTCGTTAAGAATCCCCGATGGCGGTCTTTAATCCGCCGAGCGTATCAACGCTCAACCATTTATCCCGCCCACTTTGGGCGGGATTTTCCAGCTTCGTGCGTAGTGGCTATATGCATTATGTAGGGTATACGGATTGGTCTGGAATTGTCGGCTATGATTGGTCTTCTCGTGTTTACTCTAGTACTAGTTTTCAGACCGGTTTCAACTTAAGCTTTGATGTTGCAACTGTAATTTCGTCTAACCACTATGATCGCTATTTTGGCTTTCCTCTCCGCTGCCTAGTACGGTAGGGATAATGGTAATGGATTGGTGCAACAAACTTCAGTTGTAATTTTTATTCTTCGTGCGTAGTGGGATGCAGGAAGTAATTGGTTACACTAATTGGTCTGGCCTCTTTGGCTTGAATTGGTCATCTTGTAGTTACACTGATGCCGATTTTCAGTACAGTTTCTTCCTCGGCTTCGATGCTTCTGGTGTCAGCCCGTCCAGCTATTACTACCGTTACCGCGGTTTTCCTCTCCGCTGCCTAGTACGGTAGGGATAATGGTAATAGATCGTAAATATAGAGTAAAAAGGACTTGACCTCGCTACAAAAGCTTGGTAGACTGAAATTATGGTTTTGTTTATTGTCGCTTCAGGGCGACAATAATTTGTATCACGCCATTATGACACGATACAACTATAAGAATATGTTTTGACGAAAAACGTATCTGCATATCCACCTCCTTTCTAGCCCCCCACCCAGCCGTATTAAGTTGCAAGGCCTATGATACTTTAGTATCAGTATCTTCGCCGATTTTTACTCTATATTATAGAGACTAACACCATTTCTTTCAAAAACACAAGCATAAGCATGCAAAAAGTAGCACCAGCAAAAATCCCACCCGTGTAGGTGGGACTCAAATTGTCTTTCGGGTGACTACTCGACTTCGCTGTTTGTCTCTTCCTGATTGTCGACTTCGACGGTTTTGTTTAGTTCCTCCGAAGGCGCAGGAGCGCTATCTTCTGCTGCAGACGTCTCACTCAAAGCATTAAGCAGGGAATCTTCTGCGTTTTTGCGCTTCTTCTTTTCTGGAGCTTTTGCCAGTTCGATATCCAAGTCGTAACCAGTCAGTTTCGAAGCTAGGCGGACATTTTGCCCTTGCCGACCGATTGCAATCGACTGTTGATCCTCGGAAACGTAAACTTTGGCCTTCTTGCCATCAATTTCGACCTTCACGACTTCAGCTGGGCTCAGTGCTTCGCGGATATATTCAGAAGGATTTTCGCTCCAATTAATAATATCAATTTTCTCCCGATCACCAATCTCGTTCATAATCGCCTGTACGCGAATTCCGCGACCACCCACAAAAGTACCTACGGGATCGACGCCTGGAATGGTTGACATTACGGCGATCTTGGTGCGACGCCCAGCTTCGCGCGCAATGCCACGGATTTCTACTGAGCCGCTGTCGAGCTCTGGCACCTCCTGACGGAAAAGATACTCGATAAACTCAGCGCTACCACGCGACAGAATTAGCTGTGCCTTGGCCTCATCGTGCTCGACGCCCTTGATATAAACCTTAATGCGTTCGCCCACGGTATAATATTCGCCGTCAATTTGTTCGCTACGTGGCATGATACCATTCGCGCGGCCAAGATCAACGCGTACTAAACGTGGCTCAACTCGCGCCACAATACCGGTGACCACCGTCCCGATTTTATCTTCAAAAGCCGACAAGACGGCATCGCGCTCCGCTTCACGCAGACGCTGAATCACTACCTGTTTGGCGGTCATAGCGGCAACCCGGCCAAAACTTGTCACCTCAGAGACTTCTTCGACGGTGCCGCCCACTTCGATATCTTTGTCGAGTTCTTTGGCTTCGGCGAGCGGAATTTCGGTCGCCGGATTATAAGCTAAGCCATCTTCGATCACTTCGCGACTGACAAATACCTTCGCCTTACCAGTGTTCGTATCGAGCAGAGCTCGCACATTCATATCCTTATCGCCATTATCGCGCCGCCAAGCCGCTGCGATTGCCATCTGCACCACATCAAGCACAACATCTTCTGGCAAGCCCTTTTCTTCGGCAATCACGTTCACCATTGCCGTTAATTGTTTCAGATCTAAACCTTCCATTTGTATCCTTTCTCAGACCAGAATCAGCACGAGCTCTTATAAAGAAAAACCCGCCCCTTTTCGGGTCGGTCAATATCTGTATACCCTTTAGTATAGCGCAAAATCACACTTCGTCAACCCCTGATTCTGATCTTTTTAATCCGTCTCTACTTCGCGCAGATTTGTGTAAGTTCGATAAATTCTTTCGTCATCATAATATTTATCCAAAAATACCTCTAAACGCGTATCGGCCGGATCACCTTCGTGTCGCAAAGTCTGACGCATCGTCGCAAACAGGGAAATCGCAATATCAAACGCCAAGAAAACCGCCAAAATCATGCAAGTCACATTCATAGTTTTGGGATGAAACTTATGATACAAACGGTCCACAAAGGGATAAATATACTGCACGAAAATCAGCACCAGAACTCCCCAAACCACCATGTAGGGAATCGTCGTTCGCCCAGCAATATTCAGGGGCCGATCTGAATAATCCCAAGAAATCGTCCCAAAGACATTTTCCTGCACCACGCTCAACATAAATTCTAACGTCCCGCCAAAAATCGCTCCCCAGAACAGGCAGCTGGCCGGACTCAGTTTTGAACGGCAAAATATTAGATAAATCAGCACCGCCCCAATCCCGTACACCGGACTAAACGGCCCATACAACAACCCCCGTCGCGACACCCACTCAAACGTCCCGGTCGACCAGAGCTGCTTGACAATCTGCATAATTTCTTCCCAATACGTCCCAAAAACGCAACCAATCGTAAAAAAGATAATAATCTGATTAAAAATTGTTCGCCAAGGCGGCGTTATCCGGGCTGGTTTTGCTTCCACGGCCTCAGATTTCACGGGCAGGTTCTGCATATAATATATTATAATACATTTTCGCCTCTGTGAAAACCCTATATTTATGCGTTGGCCCAGCAACGCAAAAACCCTATTGTTGCCACTTGTTCCGTGCTACAATATTTCTATCATGAAAAACCATCTCCGCCCGATTATCATCACGGTAATTATCGTTATTGTCGTTGCGGTCGTGTCGGTGCTGACCTATCTTGCGATTCGGGCGTCTCAATTTGAAGATCATGAAGAGTTTAGACCGCAAGGTTCCAGTGCGAGCGAAGATTGTCCTGTCAGATTAGATGATGGCGAATGCATGTCTATGGATGCCAAACCTATTATCTATCTCTATCCCGAAACTCAGACAGAAATCTCTGTTTCGCTTGGGCGTCCCGAATTCCTCACTACGACTTACCCAGAATATCATAACGGTTGGCAGGTTCTGGCTCAGTCTTCCGGCCATCTGACTAATCTCAGCGATAATCGCGAACTTTATGCTTTGTATTGGGAAGGACAGCGCGATCCTGCGCATCCTGTCACAGTTAAAGATGATGGCTTCATCGTGGCTCGGGAAGACAGCATCGCCTTCCTAGAAGAAAAGCTGGCGATTCTCGGGCTGTCTCCGCGCGAAGCCGATGAGTTTATTATCTATTGGCTACCTCGGCTGAGAGAGTCGGCATATAATTACATTCGTTTTGAGACTCAGGAAGAGATTGATTCCTATATGCCGCTTACGGTTAGTCCCGAGCCTGATACTATCATCAGAGTGCTGATGGACTATCTGCCATTAGAGACTGCCGCTGACATTAAAATCAGTGAGCAAGTCCTTCCTCCGACTCCCCAGCGCCAAGGTTTCACGGTTGTCGAGTGGGGTGGCACGAAGATCGAAGACAATCAACGCAAATAGCCTATGCTACTTGACAATACTGGCGATTAGTGCTACTCTATAAATAGAGCAACTGAGTTGCTGCGTTTGGCATGTCTAAAATCTAGATAAATACCATTCGTAGTCATTAAAATTGCTTTTTGGTGCATTCACAATTCGGTCTGGCAAAAGCCAGGGAAGGAGGACAATATGTCCATCACGAGAGAACTGTTCACGAAGTTGCTGCGACCAGTATTTTCCGAGGAGGATACCGAAACTATTCTTCAGTATTACACCTCCGACGCGAATTCCTTTGAACGGACTTTGCGGCAGCACGTTGACGAAGAGCTGCTTAACGATACCATCCCGCTGCTGAACACGGCGAAGCTTTTGAGCCGGCAATATGCGCCCGATCTGGCACGCGAGATTGCCGAATTTGGCTATCCGTGGTTTCGTGCTGGAACGTTGATAGTGAGCCCGGCTGTGGAGCATTTCTTGTTGGTCAAGGAGCGCAAGGTTAAGGCCAAGCAGGCAGATGGTACTGCTGTTTGGCAAGCTAGTGCTCACGGTAAGTGGAACTTGCCTAGTGGGCGTCTGCAGCCTTGCGAAACCTACGAAGAAGCCGCTGAACGCGAGGCTCTGGAAGAAAGCGGCTATAGCGTCGTTCTTGAAGCGGAGTGCCTGAACGCTCATCGTCTCGATCTGGACAATCCTTATGATATTAAAATCTATATTGCCCGGGTCGATGAAAGTATTTATCCTATCCAGTTCAATAGCGAGGAGATCGCCGCGGTCTCTTGGTTTAGCCGGATGGCTGTCGAAAGTCTGATCGAGAAAGCTCAGGTTCGCAACGCAGAAATGATTATGGAGGCGCTCAAGGGTTACGATCGCATTGAGCGTTTTTCCAAATATCCCGCGTCCTATACCTTCAAGCCGAAGCTCGACCTCTCTGGTACGATCTAATAACGTCCAGTCTCACCTTAGAGATTAATTTATCTGCACTACGCTCTTTATTATAGGCTCACCCACCTTGGGTGGGCCCTTTTTATGGCATAATTAATAACGCGTTAGCACTGTTGACATGTGAGTGCTAATTTGCTACAATTAAACTGTATTAGCAGTCTTGACATAAGATTGCTAGTAGCATATAATGAATTAAGAATTACGTTGTGTAATAATGTGACGATTTGGGCGCAGCATCTCCTCGGAGTATATATTCGCCTAGATGTCACGCTATTAAGAAAGGAAATTATCATGTCAAAAATCATTGGTATTGACCTTGGTACGACCAACTCCGCCTTTGCTTATATGGTCGCCGGCAAGCCAGAAGTTATCACTAATGCCGAAGGCGACCGCACCACCCCTTCTGTCGTAGCTGTCACTAAGAAAGGCGAGCGCCTAGTCGGCAAAGTCGCCCAGCGTCAGCGCGTGACTAACCCTAAAAACACTATTTACGGTATCAAGCGCCTCATTGGTCGCAAATTCACCGACAAAGAAGTTCAGCGCGATCTCGACATTATGCCTTATAAAATTGTCAAAAAAGGCGATGGTGTCGCGGTTGAGATGGATGGCAAGGAATACACTCCCGAAGAAATCTCTGCAATGATTCTCAGCAAAATCAAGGCTGATGCCGAAGCGTTCCTTGGCGAGAAGGTGACCGAAGCTATTATTACCGTTCCGGCTTATTTCGATGATTCTCAGCGTCAAGCCACCAAAGACGCTGGCAAGATTGCTGGCCTAGAGGTCAAGCGTATTATTAATGAGCCGACTGCGGCTGCTCTAGCATATGGTCTCGAGAGCAAGAAAGACGAAAAAATCGCCGTCTTCGACCTTGGTGGCGGTACTTTCGATGTCTCCATTCTCGAGCTTGGCGATGGCGTCTTCGAAGTCAAATCTACCAACGGTGATACTCATCTCGGTGGTGAAGATTTCGATAACATTATCGTCAATTATCTCCTAGATGAATTCAAAAAAGAATCTGGTATCGACATCAAAGACGATCCAGCCGCTATGCAGCGCGTCAAAGACGAAGCCGAAAAAGCCAAAAAGGAGCTCAGTAGTGCCAAGGAAGTCGAGATTAACTTACCATTCTTGACTGCTGACGCCGATGGTCCGAAGCACTTCGAGCATACATTGACGCGCGCCAAGCTTGAAGAACTCGTCAAGCCGCTGCTCGAACGTCTCGCTGAGCCAGTCGAGAAAGCGCTCAAAGACGCCAAACTCACCGCTAAGGATATTGACGAAGTGGTAATGGTGGGCGGTATGACCCGTATGCCGGCCGTTGTCGAAGAAGTCAAGAAGATCTTCGGCAAAGATCCAATGCAAGGTGTTAACCCCGATGAAGTCGTTGCCGTTGGTGCAGCTATTCAGGGTGGTGTCTTGCAGGGCGACGTCAAAGACGTTCTCTTGCTTGACGTTACTCCGCTTTCCTTGGGTATTGAGACGATGGGCGGTGTTTCTACTAAGCTGATCGAGCGCAATACTACTATTCCGACCAGCAAGTCCGAGGTCTTCTCTACTGCCGCCGATAATCAGCCGCAAGTCGAGATTCATGTCCTCCAGGGTGAACGCGAGCTTGCCAAGGATAACAAATCTCTCGGCCGCTTTATCCTAGACGGTATTGCACCCGCTCCACGTGGCGTCCCGCAGATCGAAGTCACCTTCAATATTGACGCTAACGGTATCTTAAATGTCACCGCTAAAGACAAAGGCACCGGCAAAGAGCAGTCGATTACCATCCAGAACTCTGGTAATATGAGCAAAGAAGATATCGAAAAAGCTCAAAAAGAAGCCGAAGCTCACGCCGAAGAAGACAAGCAAAAGCGTGAAGCCATTGACGCCAAGAATCAACTTGAGAATACGATTTATCAGGCCGAAAAAATGCCAGATGAATACAAAGATAAGATCTCCGAAGATGACGTCAAGACCATTAAGGACGCTGTCGAAGAAGCCAAAAAGACTCTCAACGATTCTGATGCCGACAAGGAGAAGTACGAAGCTGCTACTAAGACTCTCAATGACGTCTTGATGCCAATTGGCGCCAAAATGTATCAAAACACTACTACCGACGCCAACGCCAACACCGCGGAATCAGCTGGCAGCGCTAGCTCAGCCGATTCTGACGAGCCTGTTGAGGGAGAGGTTGTTGATAAGTAACTATCAAACCGTGCAGGAGTCGAGGGAGTTAGGCGATTGCACTTGCTCCGAACAGTGTTTACTCTTTAGGAGCGCAACTCCACTATCATTTGGCAAATAAGAGCAATTAGTTGTTCCCACTGAGAATCCCCCAGCTTTCAATCTGGGGGATTATAATATTATTGACCATTAAAGGTGCGATGGGCTTTGATCCATTTTCTTTGCGCATAGATGCAAAGTGAGGTGGTGACCATACAGGAGGCTATGGCTACAATCGCGCCGCAGGGTGGAGCTAAAAGTGTAAGAGCAAAGGTATAGAACGGTTTGAAAACAATTAATGCCACTAAGGCGTAAGCCTGATACTTAGTGATAATCTGTAAACCGTCATAAAGCCGGTCGACCGCTGCCATAAAAAAGGTAAAATCGAGCGGGAAAATGCTCAGACTCAGGAATGCAATGCTAGCAAACGCTTCGGGTCTTTTGAAAAAGTTTAGGATGAAACTCATGTCGACTCCTCCAGCCAATTCGTAAAGTACAAGTTTTCTATAGTATATATAATATATAATATGCAATCTTGTCAAGATATGTATAAACACCTGAATCCCTAAACCATTCCCATCTGTTTACGCATTTGGTAGCCTAGAAGGT
>CAZSPU010000006.1:0-53112 GCA_964608555.1 uncultured Candidatus Saccharibacteria bacterium | reverse complement strand
TTATGACTTTGCCATGCTAACTTTAATTGCGATTATGTTGCACTTGAGAATGAAAATCGGGACGGAAAGATTGACAAAATGTTTATGGTGTGCTATGATAAAATTATCATGCGAGTTAGTCTCGTGCGGGTTTTTGTTTGAGAAAATTAGCGTACCATACGAATTGGTTGAAGATGACTGTGATCGTACAGAATTCTCCTTGATTTTATAGGCTCAAGCGTTGTATAATTGACTTATGGATGAAATTTCACGCTATGTAGCAGGTTTGGACGTTGGTACAAGTATGGTGCGAGCGGTGGTTGCGAGCGTGAGTAATCAGGGGGCTTTGAACGTAATTGGATATGCGGAAGTGCCAAATTCAGGGATGCGGCGCGGGGTTGTGGCAAATTTGACAGGTCCAGCGCAAAGCATTGACAAGGTTTTGGGTGAAGTGGAGCGGATGAGTGGTCACGAGGTAAACTCGGCGACGATTTCGATTAATGGTTCACAGATTTTGTCGACGCAGACCGAAGGGATGATTGCGGTGGGGGCGATGGAGCACGAAATTAACGAAAATGATATTGCTCGAGTAGAAGAAGTCGCATTGCAGGGGCGCATTCCGGCTAATCAGCAAGTTTTGGATATTGTGCCATTGCAGTATGTTTTGGATGGCCAAGGTGGAATCAAGGATCCTCTAGGCATGACGGGCTCGCGTCTAGAGATGAGAGCGAATGTAGTCTCGACTTTGACGCCGAATTATGACAATTTGCGAAAGGCGGCGGAGGCAGCTAATACGACGGCAGAGCGGATTATTCCCAGTGTGGTGGCGGCGGCGCATGCGGTTTTGACCGAGCGACAGATGGAAAATGGTGTTGCGGTGGTAGATATCGGGGCAGCGACGACAGGTGTGGCGGTTTACGAAGAAAATGATTTGCGATATATCGGTGTGGTGCCAGTTGGTTCGAATAATATTACCAATGATTTAGCAGTGATGTTGGCGATTGATACCGAGGTGGCAGAAGAAATCAAGCGCCGATTCGCGTCGGGGAGCTTTGGCGAGGCGGAAGGTCCAGTGGTGATTCGCTGGCGGGGTAAGGATTTGCGTTTTGAACGTGACCAAATTGATGATGTAGTGGAGGCGCGCCTGGACGAGATTTTGAATTTAGTACACAAAGAATTGAAGAAAGCTCATTACGATCAGCGACTGCCGGAGGGGGTAGTTTTGACTGGTGGTGGTTCGAGAATGCGCGATATTGATAAGTTTGTGCGCATGACTTTAAATACTTCGGTGAAGATTGGTGCGCCGAGCGGTTTGACCGGGGTGGGTGAAGCGGTACAGAAGCCAGAGTATGCGGCGGCGGTTGGTTTGATGCAGCTGGGGTTAGAAGGCGGCGGTCAGGTGCAAGCGAAGAAATCTTATAAAAAAACTAAAAAATCCAAGAAAGAGGCTGGTTTTCTGAAAAAGTTTTTCGGGAAGTTTTAGCGTTAAGTTTTGAAAAACCGTGAATTTAATCAAAAACTCGTGAAAGTATGTTATACTGGGGTTAGTTATAAGTGAGGAAAGGATATGCCCGAGATTAAGCCAACAGAGGTAGAGAGTTCAGCAAGCATTAAGGTTGTAGGTGTCGGTGGTGCAGGTGGTTCGGCGGTAGACCGCATGAAAGAGTTTGGCTTAGCTGGTGTGGAATTTGTGGCGGTAAATACTGATGCGCAGGCTCTGCATCATTCAACGGCGGATGTAAAGGTGCATATCGGACGTGGCTTGGGTGCTGGTGGTGATCCGGAGAAGGGCCGCGAGGCTGCGGAGAACGGTCGCGAGGCAATTGGCAAGTCGCTTGAAGGTGCGGATATGGTGTTTATTACACTCGGTGCTGGTGGTGGTACTGGTTCGGGTGCAGGGCCGATTGTGGCAGAAGAGTCGAAGGGGCGAGATATTTTGACGGTTGGCGTGGCGACGAAGCCTTTCACTTTTGAAGGTGCTCGTCGTCGAGAAAACGCCGAGAAGGCCATCGAGAATCTTTCGCGTAATGTTGATGCTTTGATTACAATTCCGAATGATCGGCTTTTGCAGACGATCGATCCGCGCACGCCTTTGACAGAGACTTTTAAGATTGCCGACGATGTTTTGCGCCAAGGTGTACAGGGAATTTCCGAATTAATCACTGAGCATGCTTTGATTAATCTCGATTTTGCCGATGTGAAGGCGATTATGAAAAATGCCGGTTCGGCTTTGATGGGGATTGGTCGAGCTTCGGGCGATAATCGTGCAGCGGTGGCAGCGCAACAAGCGATTGAGTCTCCGCTGATTGAGGTGAAGATTGATGGTGCACGCGGCGTTTTGTTCTCGATTGCAGGTGGTTATGATATGTCGATGAGCGAGATCCAGGAAGCTGCTGAGGTTATTACCGCAGCTGTATCGCCAGATGCGAATATTATCTTTGGAGCGTCGATTCGTCCTGAATTAGAAGACGAGATGGTAGTGACGGTGGTGGCGACTGGTTTTGACTCTGAATACTATCGTAATATGGGTGTCGGATCTAGCGCTGCGGCTACGAGTTATAGCAGCATGGGCTCGGCGGTGGATAATGGCCCGTCGATTGGTAGCTTGGCTAATTCGATGGTCAGTACTGGAGTAGAATATCGTCCAAATAATTCCTATAATAATATGTCTGCTGGTGATCAAGGTATGATTGAGCGCAATGAGCCAGCGATTATGCGTGGCGATACGATGAGTGATTCGTCCTTGGCGGATTCGCAGAGAATGAACGATGGTGGGGCGTCAGAGTTTACAGCGAATAATTCTTCGAATATGTGGGATTCGATTCGGGGCGGGCGTGGCGCTGAGCAAGAAGATGATCTAGATGTGCCGCCAACTTTGCGTGACCGTTTGCGCGGCAAGAATCGGGAGTAATTGTTGTGCCGGTAGTTCCTAGGATTGGAGATAGTAAAGTTCTAGAGAGCCGGGAAACTGATGATGGGATGGTAATTAGGCGACGCCGAGTTGCGGCGGATGGAAGGCGTTTTACGACTTACGAGAGAATCGAATTACCACAGTTGACGGTAAGGAAACGTAATGGCGACCGTGAGTTGTTCGATCGTGAGAAATTGATTAGTTCGATTCAGCGGAGCGTGGGGAAGTTTATTGGTTCGGATTTAGAAGTTGAAGATGTGGCGAATCGAGTCGTAAAGCTTTTGCGGGCACATAGTGAAGACGAAGTGACGGCGCAGCAGGTGGGCGATGCAGTTTTGGATGTTTTGGCAGAACAGAATGAGGTGGCTTATGTGCGGTTTGCGAGCGTGTTTTTGAAATTTAAAACTTTGGGGGATTTTGAGAAGATTTTACAACAAAGAAGGGAGAAGCAATGAGGGTGGTTTGCGTTTGGAAAGAGGGTTATGATTATTCACGTATGATGGAAGAGTGGCTGGTAGAATTTGAGCGACGCACTAGCAAAGAAGTGGAGACGATCGACCCAGATACGCGTAGCGGAGCAGAATTTTGTCGAGCTTATGATGTAGTTGAGTATCCGTCGATTTTGGCGTTGGGTGACGACGGTGCGGTGTTATCAATGTGGCGAGGGCAAATGTTGCCGACTTTTGATGAAGTGGCGTATTGGACGTAAGCGGCTGAGATTGGACTACTAGAGTATAAGCAAGAACCTGAGCAAAGAATTCCGAGCAAAGAAAAACCCGCCCGATAAACGGGCGGGGCTGTAGTGTGTGATAATGAAGGAACCTTGTTTGTCTGGATAGACCGTTGTCTGGATAGACCGTTGTCTGGATAGATCTTAATCTAAACAGGCAATGGCGTCGCCGTTGATGTTACGGAAGGGATTTTTGAGTCCTTTCGTAATAAAGTCGGGGACATAGGGATCAATTTCCTTGCGACGTGTCAAAGCCAAATTCTGACGGAGCATTTCCGCAGGAACGCGCAGGCTCATATCATCCAAGCTGGTACTGCAGTAACGAGCGTCGTAAGAGCTAATGCCATCAAGTGGATTGGGCGGAAGCTCAATGTGCGGCTCGACCGGCACGGAAAGGTGCAATACGCATCCTTCGCTAGCGGCTCCGCGGTGTACCATGGTGATTTCGGTGCCAGGTTGCAAATACTGTTCGATAGGAATTTTCTGGAAAGCCTTATCCGGCTTCATGCCTTGATACTCGAACATCGTATCCGGGAGAGTATCTTGTATAAAGGCGAAACTCGATGCGCTGCAGAACTGTTTCAATTGTCGATCGCGCTGAGGTGTGGTGAACAATTGAGCCTGATTTACGCCGCTGCAGGAATCGTCATTGGACGTCGACGTATCGTTGGGATACTCAAAGCTGGGGCTGTTGGTTCGGGTTCTGTCGCGAGAGGGAAGTTCCCGATGAAGCGTTCTGGCCGAGAGGCTTATAATAGTGCCTTTCAGAAGTACGCCGCGTTCGAATGTCTCCGGAGCAGCGGTCAGCGAAACGTAAATATTGTAGCCGGCGCCAGTCGTCGCGAAAACACGTTTGCGGCGATCATCCGAATAACAGATGACGTTGATGCCGAAGCTGTAGGGGAATTGGTCGTAGCTACCGTCATTCATATGACGTCGCATGAGCACGTTGCTCGGTCCTTGAGTGACACCCAATGAAATATGGGTGAGAGCATCATCAAGGTTGAAGATTGTCGCTCGGGGCGTATCGTAGCCTCTGGAAACCCCCGTTTTGTACTGCCATGACAACATTTGATTTTACACACTCCTTTTAATGTACAGATCATAATAAGCGGATTCCGTAGTAAGCCATCAAAAAGCCTGGAATCATTACCATGATAGACCCGAAAAGGTCATATTTACATTGTAGCATACTTTGATGAAAAAGTCAATATTATTTTATAATTTAAGCTTGAGCTGATTGGTAATTAGAAAAATAAGCGATTACTTTTAATGTTTTGCGTCAGAAATGTTTGTTCAATCTCGAAAACTTGCTATTTTTGTTTCGCTTTTGCCGTTTCGCGTTAGAAATGCCTGCTCATTTTCGTGCGTAGTGGCTATGTTTGGGAGGGTGGTCGTAGTACTTGGTCTGGTGGTGGTGGTTGGTATTGGCCGTTTCGTACTCTTGTTGATGCTAATCTTCAAAGTAGTTTTGTCTTAAATTTTGATACTGCTGGTGTTTATCCATCTAATATTGGTTACAACCGTTTTCATGGCCAATCTCTCCGCTGCCTAGTACGGTAGAGATAATGGTAATGAATGTTCTTTTGCCTTGTTTCATCAAAAAACTATTCATGCTTGGATACTTCTTCTGCCGCTTTGCGTTAGAAATGCCTGCGCTTCATTCATATCTTCGTGCGTAGTGGAGAGATATATTCCGATGCTACGACGATCTACGCACGTCTCACGGGTGCAAGCGGGTATAGTTGGGCGTCGAGGTCTCGCACGGAGGAAGATTATCGCTATATTTTTGGATTAACATTTAATGATAAAAATATTTATGCTTCTTATCATGATTGGCGTTCTTGGGGCTTTCCTCTCCGCTGCCTAGTACGGTAGGGATAATGGTAATGGATTCTTCGTGCGTAGTGGACTCATCTATTACGATAGTAACGCTTCGTACCCAGGAGCATGGGGTTATAATTGGTCGAATAAAGCTTTTTATGAAGAGTCGGACAGCTATGCATTTAGTTTTATTCTGACTGGTAATGGGGATTACCCTAATAATAAAGATAGTCGCATCAATGGTCGTCCTCTCCGCTGCCTAGTACGGTAGGGATAATGGTAATGAGTGTGGGAGCAACTGTATTATTAGTATTTTAACTATTTTTCGTGCGTAGTGGCATGATCGAGAGTGGCGGTCACGTTAATTCTACTGCTGGTGGAGGTTCGCTTATTTGGTCTTCTAGCGCGTTCTCTTTTGCTGGTTTTGAATATGCAGTGCGCCTAAGTTATAATAATACGCTTGTCTATCCATCTGACTATGCCGCTGAACGTTTCCATGGCTTTCCTCTCCGCTGCCTAGTACGGTAAGGATAATAGTAATGGATAAAAACGGGAAGAAGTATTCTTCGTGCGTAGTGGATTAGTGGATTGGCAAGGTTTTGATCGTGATAATGGAATGCATAGCTTTACATGGAGTTCAAAAACATTTCCAGATAATGTTTTAACTAGTGTTGCTAATCTTGATTTTCCACAAATACCAGTTTATTCGTCGGGACGCAATGCTCGTTACTGGGGTTTTCCTCTCCGTTGCCTAGTACGGTAGGGATAATGGTAATGGAGATAGTTGTTATAACCGGTAGTTATTATGCGGGGAAGTGTGGTATAATAAGGGGTATGAGATACAAAGCAGGGAGCAGAAGGCGCGCGTCAGAGTATGAGCGGGCGTTGGTTGAATGGTGGAAAAAGAATAAGACTTTTGAAAAGTCGGTTGAGCAACGGCCGATAGATAATTCTTATGTTTTTTATGATGGCCCGCCGTTTATTACAGGTATGCCGCACCATGGTACTCTGCTTTCTAGTATTGTGAAGGATGCAGTGCCGCGGTTTTGGACGATGCGCGGTAAGCGCGTGGAGCGGCGCTGGGGTTGGGATTGCCATGGCTTGCCGGCGGAGAATTTCGTTGAGAAGCAGCTTGGCATTACTGATCGAAGAGAGATCGGCACGAAATGGAGTCTGGAAGATTATATTTTGAAGGCGCGCGAGTCGATGGTGGCAAACTCGGAGACTTGGGAGAGTACGATTGATCGGATTGGGCGCTGGGTAGATTTCAAGGGCGCATATCGGACCATGGATAAGAATTTCATGGAGTCGGTGTGGTGGGCTTTCAAGAAGTTGTATGAGGCCGGGAAGATTTATGAAGGCGCGAAAGTCTTGATGTATGATACGAAGTTCGCGACGCCGGTGTCGAAATCGGAAGTCACGATGGATAATGATGCGTATCAAACCGTGACCGATCCCAGTGCTTACGTGAAGTTCAAAGTAAAAAAGCCGATTAAGAGTTATTTGATGGGGGTGGATGATGTTGACGAGGAGCTGCGGGAGATGGGGGCGGAGTTTAGGAAAGAGGATGGTGATTACCTTGTTATTTTGAAGCCGGAGCAGGTTGAAGATTATGAAAAACTGGTGGACGATAAATTACAGAACGGCTTTTGGAATGAATATATTGCGAATGGAGAGGCGAAATTCACCTTTAAGGATAAAGCGGGAAAGTTGCATAAGTATGGTTGGCGTCAGGGTGATGATGAAAAAGAGATTTTGACGCTGTGTAATGAGTATGCAGAGGCCGATTTTAAGAGTATTCGCAAGATGATTACGGATGTGGAGTTTTATCGTGAAGTACTGGACGAAGCATATTTCTTAGCTTGGACGACGACGCCTTGGACGTTGGCGGGGAATATGGCTCTGGCAGTTAATCCAGAGATGGAATATGTGGCAGTGAGGACGACACGATCGTCGGAGACTTCATTGTCAGCAGGTGTGTTGCGCGGTCGCCGTATCTCAAATACGTCTCCCTGTGCTACTCCTGCTTCCGCGAATCCTCTCGACACTAGTGCGTCCTGTGAAAATGTAGAGATTTTCGTTTTGGCGAAAAGCCGGCTAGAAGCGGTGCTGAAAGATGTAGATTATGAAATTATTAGAGATGGGATTAAGGGCGCTGAGCTGATTGGGCTGGAGTATGAGGATTTGCAATTTGGAGAGACGCATTTAGTTGATTGGCGGAAGTTTGAGAAGAATTATTATCCAGCGAAGTCTGAGAATGCCCATAAAGTTTGGGGGGCGGACTTTGTGTCGGATAGTGATGGTACGGGGATTGTGCATATTGCGCCGGCTTATGGTGAAGATGATTATGTTTTAGGCCGGGAAAATCAAGTTCCTTGTATTGATGTGTTGGACGAATATGGTTGTTATTTGCCAGGGGCGGATGAAGGTTTGAAGTCGGCTGGCGTACGGCCAAATGAAGATGGGCAAATTCAAATTTGGGATACCAATAAGTTTATTGCTAAGTGTCTAGAAGAGGCGGGTATTGTCTGGAAGATTGAGTATATCAAGCACGAATATCCGTTCAACCCGCGGTCGAAACAGCGGATTATGTACCGAGCGTTTCCAAGTTGGTTCTTCGATGTGCAAGGTCAGAAGGATTTAATGATCGCGCAGAATGAGAATATTAATTGGTTCCCGGAGTATTTGAAGCATGGGCGTTTTGAGAAGAATATTGAGCAGGCGCCAGATTGGAATTTGAGTCGTGATCGCTTCTGGGCGACGGCAATGCCGGTTTGGAAAGGTGAAATCGCAGATGGCAAAGAGATTGTCAAGGTTTTTGGCAGCTACGAAGAGCTGAAAGAATTTTCGGGAGTGGAGCTAGAGGATTATCATCGGCCATGGGTGGATGAGATTGAGTTTGATGCTTTGGTGAAGCTTGGCGGAGGTGTGGATGAAGCGGACCGGCAAGCAGGCCGTGATTATACGGTGATACCATTCGATGAAAAGCGTTGGCAAGAGTATCAAGAGTTTTGGCAAGAACAAGAAAAATTGCCGCTTGATCAACGGAGAGATACTGGGGCGTTTTTGCAAAAGGTGCATTTCAAGCGGATTGAGAAAGTATTGGACTGTTGGTTTGAGTCGGGCTCGATGCCGTTTGCGCAGTTGCATTATCCGTTTGAGAATCGGGAAAAATTTGAGCGTAATTATCCGGCGGATTTTATTGTGGAGTATGTTGGCCAAGTGCGCGCATGGTTTTATTATATTCATGCGGTTAATACCGCCCTTGCGGGCTGTGGCGCGTTCGATCAGCAGTCGTCTCCATCGTCAGAAGGTGCGTTGCGCAGTCGCGGTATGTCAAATACCGCTCCTTGTGCTACTCCTTCTTCCTCGGATACAACCACTCCTCGAACACGGTTCGCAGGCAATAATGGACAGCTGAATGCGTTCAAAAATGTGATTACGACGGGGACGTTGGCGGGGAATGATGGGCGGAAAATGTCGAAGTCGCTAGGGAATTACACCGATCCGAATGTTTTGATGGATCAATATTCAGCTGATGCCTTGCGGTTTTTGTTGTTGTCAAGTCCGGTGCTTTCTGGTGAAGATTTTGCCTTGACCGACAAAGACGTGAGTGATGTTAATCGCAAGCTGGCGATGATTTGGAATGTGTATGATTTCTTTGTAACTTATGCGGAAGTGGACGGATGGGATAGCGAGAACAGTTGGCGGCCAGCTGGAAAGAAATTGAAAGATCTGGCGAATCCGCTTGATCGCTGGATCTTGGCGAGATTATATCAGTTGAAATCTACCGTGATTAAGGGAATGGAGCAATATAATATTCCGCAAGCTTTGGCTGAAGTTTTGCCATTTGTGGATGATTTGTCAAACTGGTTTGTGCGTCGTTCGCGTCGACGGTTCTGGAAGTCTGAGGATGATGGAGATAAGGCTGAAGCTTACTGGACGCTTTATACGGTCTTGGAGCGGCTGGCTTTGATTTTGGCGCCGTTTACGCCGTTTTTGGCCGAAGAGTTATATCAGAATTTGACTGGTAGCGGCGAGAGTGTGCACTTGCAGGATTATCCGACTACGACGGAGATTGATGATACGGAGATTTTGGAGCAGATGGCACGAGCGCGAGCGGTGATTGCTGATGGTTTGGCGCTCAGGATGCGCCGATCAGAAACCGAAACGCAGGTAAAAATTCGGCAGCCGCTTCAGAAGCTAGTTTACGCAGGTGAAAAATTACCAGAGTTCTATGAGCAAATGATTGCCGATGAAGTGAACGTAAAAACCGTGGAAAACGGGGAAGAAACTTGGCTTGATAAGGAGATGACGCCGGAATTGGCCGATGAAGGTTTCGTGCGCGAGCTGATTCGGGCAGTGCAGTCGGCGCGCAAAAAGGCGGATTTGCAGGTGGACGATCGGATTAAGCTAAGCGTAAGCTGTGATGTTCCCGAAAAATGGCAGCAAACGTTGCAGGATGAAGTTTTGGCGACGGAATTGGTCCAAAATGGTAATTTTGCTCATGATGAAATCGCTAAGGTAAATGGCGATAACGTGACGGTTTCGCTGGAAAAAGCGTAGAGCAATAGTCAGACAGGTACGGATATTTGACAAAATGCTTATGCTGTGATATGATGAAGCTATCATGCGAGTTAGACTCGCGCGGGTTTTGATTGTGATATAAGGTTTCTTGTTTACACCAATTGCGTAAAAGCATTGCTTTCATAAGATAAAGATTAGCATTTTTATAAAGTAGGGCGTTGACTTCAGTTGGCATAATTGTCTTTTATGCTGTATTATGGAGATATGTTAGCGAGTCCAGTTCTTATTAATATGATTCTTCGTGGTGGAAGGCGTCAGAATAATGGTATAATCCAGCATAAAATTAGACTTACGCCTGAACAAACCACAGCCGTTCAGGAAGCGTTAGCTGAAGGCAAAACTGTTACTATACATATCGAAATATAGCCAATGTATTATATTTCATTACCATTATCCCTACCGTACTAGGCAGCGGAGAGGAAGACCAGCCCAACGACTATTTAAGCGATCCCAGTATACTTCAGATCGAGTAGGATTGAGACTCCATGCGCTCTGAGAAGTTGCGAGAAGCAATGTTCTGGACGACCAATTATAACCATCCGTGCCTACAAAATTAAAATAACCGGATGTGTAGATACCTCCACTACGCACGAAGAATGTTTTTGGTTCGTTCACGATAAAAGGGGAACGGTCCACTATTACCATTATCCTTACCGTACTAGGCAGCGGAGAGAAATACCCCACCAAGTATCACCTGGAATTATTTTTGTTGCTATGTCTCCAAAATGTAGATGAGCGGCACCAAACTGTGTGGTGGATGTCATAGTGCTCGGTAATCGATAATTGCCTTGAAACCCAGCATTGATTAGAACGCTAATCCACGACAAACCGCCACTACGCACGAAGAGTCCTTTCATCCATTATCATTATCCCTACCGTACTAGGCAGCGGAGAGGAAAGGCCCAATAACGACCGTAATGCTGAAAATTACTTTCGGATGTAAATACATTAGGAGAAGTAAAACTAAGATTATAGCTTCGTGCAAAAGAATCTTCTCTGAAAACTCTTGACGACCAATAAACGCTCCATGAGCCTGCATTGATGATTATAGCTTCGCTACGAACCGTATCGCTACGCACGAAGAATATATCCATTACCATTATCCCTACCGCACTAGACAGCGGAGAGGCATGCCACACCAGCGATGATAGACGAAGAACGGGTAAACATTTGGAGACGTATTGAAGGCGAGAATGAAGACGTGCTGAAAAATCGTATCAGAGTTTGAACGAAGAGACCAGTAGATTGCACTAGCACCCGTGCTGGCACTAACGCGCCCATCGTCGCCAATTGCATCACTACGCACGAAGACGGAATATGCAAGTCTTTTTGATAAGAAGTGGCAAATAGCGGTAATAGCAGCAACAGCAGGGAAAAGTCGAGATGATGTATGAAGAGGATGTATGGAGAGCGTGTATGAGGAGTGTGTATGGCGATGATATATAGCGATGAAATATAGCGACGATGTATAGAAGTGTGATTAGTGGAATGTTTGGATGGTTTTGAAAGCGACGAAAGTTTGGTTGTGAAAGTGATGAAAGATTGTCGTAGTTATAACACAGAATGAGATAAAAGCGAGCAAAAAAAAGTGCGATTTTGTATCTGTTAATTTGACAAAGTTGCGATAAAAAGCATAAAATGTATTGACATTTTTGGTCTGGTGTGCTACTATAAGGACAGTTAGATCAAAAATAAAAACATCTAACAAACAAAAATACAAAACAAACAAGAGTTGATAAACTAAATTTGCAAAAGTGTACGAGTTTGGTCATTATCAACAAAAACAAAAGGAAAGAAAATGAGCATAAATAGTAACTTTAACAGAGAAGGAGCAACCAATGTAAAAAGCGATTTTGAGATCGGGAACGCTAAAATAGCGACTCCAGATCGTGCAAAATGGGATAATTTGGAAGTCTTTGAGGAGGAACAGAAATATGTAAACTCTGCGAAGGAAACTGGCGAATCGAGAAAAGCCGTCGTGCGAGGACAACAGATGTTGCTGGCGCGCAAGGTGCTTAATGTAATTAACAAGAGTGACTCGATGCAACAACTTCGCAAAATGAGTATATTTTAGATAAGTTAAAGTTTTAGTCAGATAATTTAAACGGAGAAATAAATATAGGAAAAAATCAATAATAAATTTAAGGAGAGAATTAATATAAGTTAGAGAAAACCGAACATATGTTCGGTTTTTTGACGGCTTAGTATTTTACTAAATTTTGTAAGAATATGGAATTTGAAGGGCGAGTGGAGATTTGAGATTTGGTGTTGGAGTTGTAAAAAATACTTTTTTAGAGAGTGATAAGCATAAAATGTTTGACGCTCGATAGTGCCTGTGCTAAACTAGAAAAAAGTCATGTAGAAAGGTTTATAAAATGGTGTCAGATACTGATATTAGTGATGACAAAATCATGAGGTCGTATATCGACGACATGATTACACAGAAAAGCGTAAGCGGTATTAATTCGGATCAGCGGGCGCGGTTGAGACAGAAGTTGATTGAGCTGTTTGATGAGCGCATGCAGCAGGAGATGATTACGGCTTTGCCGGATGAGAAGCTGGTAGAGCTAGAAGATAAGCTTGATAACGAACTTTCTGACGATGACTTGGAAAAATTCTTTGACGAATCGGGGCTAGATTTTGGGGAAGTGGCGAAACGCGCCTTGGAGCGGTTTCGGGATGAATACATTAGTGGGGTTTTGGAGGTAGAAGTGCCGGCGCCGCGCGCAACAAATACGGGCGTAGATGGGCGAGCGCAGTTTGAGCAGATGATGATGCAGGATGATGAGATTGTGTCGGTAGTGCCAGAGCAGGAAGTTACGGATAGCGCCAAGAGCAGTCCGAGTATGGTCCAGGGGAAGGCCGGTGTAGACAGTGCGACTACTCATTCTTCTGCTAGTACCGAGGCTGCGCAGCCTAGTGTAAACCCGGCGGAGAATAATGTAAGTGCGGCTAATCCGGTTGCAGCGGAGACGACTGCTACTAATGAGAGTGCTGTTACTAATGAAACTGCTGCTAATGAAGCTCAGCCTGCGGAGGCAAGTGAGTCGGCAGCGCAAAACAGTGGATTGACGGATTTGGAACAGGCGATTAAAGACGCAGAAGAAAGTGTAAAGGGAATCTCAACGCCTTTGAATGGAGCGGTGACGATTGGCGGGATTCCGTTGCCGGAGCCAGTGGCAGTACCAGACGATCCAGAGCCGAAATCTACAGCGACGCAGACGACTGCTCCTGCTACTCAAGGTAATAATGTTAATACTAACAGCGTAGAAGGGGTACCGGCTCAGACCGCTCCGTCGCCAGCACAAAATCCCGCTGCGACGCCGCAAGTTTCGGGTATGCAACCAACAGTTGCGGATGCGCAACCAGTGGTTGCGGGGGTGCAAACAGCAACTTCACCTATGGCGACAGAAAATGCGGCTACGCAGGCGCCAAGTTTGACGCCACCGCCCATGCAGCAAGTTTCTAATGACGTAACACCAACTAATCCCAATGGAGGGGTAAACTAAAATGAGACCGAGAAATTCAGAAAAAGGATATCAGGGCGGGGAAACATACGAGAACGAACGATCGCTTGAGGAGACGCGCCAGCTGGGGCAGAAAACTATGAAAGCGGTCGTAGCTGAACAGTCGCGGTTGTTAAGGGGGGTTGGGCGAAGTTATGGCCAGATTGAAAAATCGATTAAGCAACTAGATAAGAGGATTGCGAGTAAGCGGCAGGCATTGAATAATTTATTAAATAGTCAATCTGACTCTCTTGATGATATGCAGCAGATTGATCAGTTGCGGGTGGATTTGAGCGGCTTGATGGAAGCAAGGGCCGAGAAACAGGCAAGTTTGGATGAGGCAAGAGATAGAATAGATGAATTGAGGCGAAATATTAAGCTGAATAAAGGCGTGAGATTTGATGAGCCGGAGCAAGAGGTTGGTGCGGGCGAGCAGGAAGCTGAAGCAGGGGGTGAACCGGAGAACGAGTCAGAGCGATCTAATACGGCACAGAGAGTTGCAGAAGCGATTCGTGGACAGCACGAGCGAGCGAGTGAGCAGCGTGATGAAAATCCTGGTCAGAATAGTGCAGAGAATGGTGGCGAAAATGTAGATGAGAATGAACAGTTAAGCTCAGAGGAACTGGCAGCAGCTCAGAGATTGATTGAGATCGTGCAGAAGATGTCGCAGGAATCGGAAAAAGCTCGAAAGATTAAGGCCGAGGCTGATCAGCTGAAAGTTGATATTAAGGCTGGAAAGAAGATGCAACAGAAGTTGGAAGGTGCACCGGCGGCACAGACACAGAGACTGAACGAGAAGATTGCAAAAGATGAAAATAGCTTGGCGGAGAAAAGCAATATTTATAATGAGATTGCAGCTAAGGTTGGTCAGTTACATAAAGAACGTGATGAGTTGATCAACGGCATTGGTGGTCTCGAAGAAGCGAAAGCACTTTTGCAAAGATTTGGAGCAGCAAGACAGAATATGGAAGTGCAAGGGGCGCAGAGTGAGCCGGAGAATGAATCTGCAGAGGCTGTTGAAAATTCAGAAGCGGCAGATGAAGAGACGGTGAACGAAGAAGCAGCAGAGGAAGAAGCACGGAGTGAAAAAGCGGAAACTGAAGAAGCAGAAAACGGAAGTGGCGCGAACTCTGAAGAGACTCCAGAAGAACCGGAAAGTGCACCTAGTGGTAAGAAAACCGCAAAAGAAGTGTTCTCTGATAATCCTTATGGTTATGATGAGGCATTAAGGAAAGAAGGCATCACACCGTATGCTGCTTGGTCTCCTAATGGGTATGTGGATGGTTTTGTAGGAAATGTTGAGGATGCCGAGAAAATTAAGCAAAGCGTTGCGGCGCAGGAACAATCGCGCACTGGGGAGCCGGCTTATTCGCAGAAGACAATTGCGAATTTGTTAGCGCAAGGCCGTGAGGCAGAGAGTCCTGAAGATCAGCAGGCGCAGGAAGCGCTGGAAGCAGCACGCGCAGAGATGGCACAGCGTAAGGTGGCCGAGGTCGCAAATCTATTAGGCGACAGAACTGTGGCTGAAGCGATCAAAGATTATCGACGTGATGATGCGATGCTGATGCTTGAGCTGGATCGGATGAAAAATACTACTTACCTGAATCCGGAGATGCAGGAACGGAATTTACGTCGTATTCAGGAAGTCGAGAGCGATTTAGGAAGTATGCGACGTCGCTTGGGGATGTTGTTGCAATTGCAAAATGAAGGCATTGATGCAAGCATGTTGGCCACAGAAACTAGTGGCGAGAGTAATAATTCTGTTCGTCCTGAGAGTGTCGAGCAAGAGAATGTAGCTGAAGAAAAGCTACCAGAATTTAAGTATGCCGTGAATTTGGATCAAGTTCACTTTGATGATCCCGAGATGCGTACGGAATGGTTAATGCGTCGTATGGAAGTTGAGGAAGCGGCCAAGAAATTGAGTGACGCCAACTTAGTTGCGATGTTGGTTCAGAATCTGAATCAGCGTGAATTAGAGCAGCTCGCAGAGATGCAAGGGAATGATGACTTTGCGACGCCGGGTGCGGATGACGCTGAGCCAAGTGCGACAATGTTCGAGGAGAACAATACTGCTGAACAATTGGATGAGGGTGAACGCGAAGAAAAGCGCAGGACAATTCTAGAACGCATTAAGAATACGCAGGCCTGGAAGTCGATCACGAAGAAGGCGAAGCGGGCGGTAGTATTAGGTATGAGTTTCTTGGCGTTGGCGGGTATTATACCTTCTGGAACAGCGCAAGCTAGTTATGAAGAAGATGTTCAGCAGCCGGGCGTGGAAGATATGCAATTGCCGAATTTGGAAGCCGAGGCGGCGAGACAAGCGGCGGAAGCTAGTGGCATTAGTAGTGAAGCCATAGCGGAAGCGGTGGAGGATACGCGTGCAGAGTTGCCTAATGGTGGTGCGCGATATGATTATTCAGGAAATTATGATCTAGAAAGTAAAGGTAAGCCATGGTGGTTTGGTGGCAACTACGAGGAAGATTATGGTGACCGCGAAAAAACTAGGGAAGATTTGCTAGATATAACTTATAATAGTCCAGAAGTTTTGGCGGCGACCGTGTCGACTTGCCCAGAATATCTCAAGGCATGTGGGCTTCCTGAAGATATGAGTCCAGAGCTTTTGGAGGATGAGTTTAATAAAGAAGGTGGCGCGGAGTTGCAAGATAGGTTGTACAAGTTCTTGCAGTTTGGTTTGAATGATCCAGATACGAAGTTCGATTTCTACCAGGAATATAATGATGAGTATTCATACTTCATTCAGAATTTGGGTGGCGTGGACGCAGTAAGTGATCCAACTAATCTTGAGCTGGTAAAAGCCTTGACAAAGCGTGATGGTGACATGCAAGTGCGGATTTCGATACCAATGCGTGACAAGAATGGAACGATCATTGGTTGGATGACAGGTGATTATAATTTGGGTTGCGGTTTCCAGCTTAATACACTTGAGGTACAGGCGGAAACGTCGCAGAAACAAACAATTGTAGTACAAGAGACTGCTCCAGTGGTGCCGTCGGCTGTAGTGAAAAAGCAGACTCCGGAAGTTCCTGAAGAAAAAGTTGAAACTCCAGTTGAGCAGGTTACGCCGCCAGAGGAACCGGAAGAAACACCTGAAACACCGGATAAGCCAGAAGAAACACCTGAGACGCCAGAAGAACCGGAAGAAACACCAGACAAGCCAGAAGAAACACCTGATAATCCAGTTGATCCAGTTGATCCGGTCGATCCAGTCGATCCAGTTGATCCGGTCGATCCTGTAGATCCTGTGGACCCGGATGAAACTGTCAAGCAGAAGGATGGTGACAATCAGATTAAGATTGGTGAAAAGGCTTTGGAGGATGCTGGTACAGATGGTAAGATTACGCCGACTGATAGCGTTGAGAATACTGGTGTGAAGCAGACTGACACGCCAGTGACACCGCCAGAAGATAATCAGCAAAAAGTTGAAGAAAATGCTGTTGTTGATTCTACGAAGAGTGAAGAAGAACAGGCTGCTAATCAAAAAGCCCAGGAAGAAGCTAATGAGAACGAAATTACTGGCAATATCACTGATGAGGATTTCAAGAATACGATTGAAAGTATTTTGAAGGGGGAGCAGGACCGTACGCAGGGTGGAGGTACGACCAATATTGCAGATCAAAGTGGCTCTGTATCCGATAGTGAAATTACCAATACGCCAACGGATAATGAAGTAACTGGTGCGGAAACAACTGGTACTGAAACAACTGGCGCGGAAGTTGAGAGTTTGGGTACTGATTCTGGTACAGAAACCGGTAGCGATAGCGTGACATCTGATACTACCGAGACTAGTGGTGGTGAATCTACTAACGAAAGCACATCTTCTCCATTCGGTGATATATTGGGCGGCGGAGTTAGCCAAAGTCCTGATACGGGACTCGGTGAAGCCACTGATCAGCCCGCCGCGCAGCCAATGGGCGAGGTGACCGGTCAGCCGGGAGCAGGTGAACAAGTTCAGTAGCAAATATAGGTTTGGGCTAGTGCGCTAGCTAGTCCAAACCAGATATTGTGTGTTATAATTAAGCAGAAGGAGAATTATGAAACAAAAATTATCAAAAATATTTGCTTTGCTGGCGGGTTTGGCTTTGCCGGTATTGACGGCGCCAAATACTTTTGCTTGGGGGCCGGCTCGGACAACTTATACAAATGAAGCTCCGGCGCATAAAGCGGTTTTTAATTCAATTACCAACAATGCCTGGGTAGGGGATGAGCGTGATTTCGTGCGGATTGTTGAGAAAGGTGTCAACGGCACTTATACGAGTCAGTTGAAAGTTGAGCCAGGTAAGCAATATGAAGTTTTTATTTATTATCATAATGATGCCTCTGCGACTTTTAATGATGCTGATCATCAGTATGTAGGGGTGGCGCGTGATGTACGGGTAAATTCTTATTTTCCGCATGAATTGAGTAAAGGTGAGCGCGGTATTGTTAGCAGTACAATTACGGCGACGAATACCGACCCGGCGGCGGTATGGGACGAAGCTTATATTACTGCCACTGAGGATATGACTCTGCATTATGTGACGGGATCGGCGAAGATTTTTAATAATTATGGTGTCAATGGTTCGGTTTTGTCGACTAATTTATTCTCGGCAAAGGGTACTTTTATAGGTTTGAATGAACTGAATGGCGTCATCTTGGGATGTGACGAATATTCAGGCGTGATTCTTTATACGTTGCAGACGAAGGCGGTAGATGTTAATGTTGAGCCGGATGATCCGTGTAAAGATGATCCGAGCAAATGTGAAGAACCAGATCCTCCCTGCGTATCTCCTGATGATTGTCCGAAACCGGATGATCCTGATCCCGAACCAGAGCCAGAGCCGACTCCATGTGTGGGTGAGGAATGCGATGAGCCCTGTGAAGGTGAAGATTGCGAAAAACCTACTCCAAAGCCAGTCGATCCAGTTGAACCAGATGACGTAACGCCAAAACCGACCGATCCAAACGATCCAGCTGCTCCTAATCAGCCGACGACTCCGAGCGAATTACCGAATACTGGTCCAGTAGAAGTGGTGTTAGCATTAGTATTAATCTTGGTAATTTTCGCGGGCGTTTATTATTGGTATCGTACTCATAATGCAGTGAAGAAAGAAACTAAAAAGGCGCGTGGCCGCAAATAACGGCAAATAGAGTTGACGATAGAGTACAACTTTGCTATAATGATTGAGATATTAATATTATTCTAAAGGGAAGAATATGAAGAAAGCAGTTGTACTCATCGGCGGCAAGCAATATCTCGTCGAGGAGAAAGAGACCCTCCGGGTGGACCTCCTTCCGGCAGGCACAAAAGAGCTCGAAACTGGTGCTTTACTTGTGATTGACGGTGATAAGGTTTCCGTCGGTACTCCAGAAGTTCAAGGCGTGAAGGTTTCAGCGAAGGTTGTTGACGAAAAAATCGCCGGAGAGAAGATCCGTGTGATTCGCTATCACTCTAAGAAACGTGTCCACAAAGAGACTGGTCATCGCCAAAAATATAGCTTGATCGAGATTACATCTATCAAATAAACTAAAAGCTCCTTCGGGGGCTTTTAGTTTATTTGAGGTGTAGCCTTTGTCTCTGTTGGCCGCTTCATTGTCAAAAGTTCCAGTACGCGCTCACCGTATGTACAATACGGCTCGCTTGCGTGCTTCGCTTTTTTTGCGAATTGACCTAGCAGAGGACAAAGGGTTCGTGGAGCAAGATAAGATAGTATGTGGATTGAAGCTGATGTTACGCAAATAGTAGTTTTTGTGGTACACTAGGAATAATGAGAGAGTTTTTGAGAAAGATTGCGCGGTCAAAGTTCCTTTGGCTGGGTTTGATTATTATTTTGCAAACCATTATATATATTATAGCTGGTGCCAATAAAGCCTATTTCCATATGGATGAAATATATTCTTATGGTTTGTCGAATTATCACACTGTGCAGCTATATGATGATGAGAATTTTTATGATACTTGGCATACGCCTGAATATTATGATGATTATTTGACGGTCAATGAAGAAGAACGGGGCAATTTGTGGCCAGTTTACGAAAATCAGAAAAATGATGTCCATCCGCCGTTATATTATTTGTTGTTGAGATTAGGCATGGAAATGACTCCTGGTCGGTTTAGTAAGTGGACGGGGATTATTTTGAATATTATCATTGCGGCGGTGAGCACGGTCCTGATGTTTTTGATTCTAGAGAAGTTGTTAGTAAAAGAAAAGGCCGTGTTGATTAAAAGTTTGGTTTTAACGTTGGTGGTGGCGTTAAGTTTGGCGACAGTGAGTACGGTAATATATATTCGCATGTATGAGTTGTTGACGATGTGGATTTTGTTAGCGACTTATCTACACCTCAAACTTTTAGAGAGTGAGACGATTGAGACGAGATTGTTGGTGGCGATTGGAGTGACAACTTTTCTCGGCACAATGACACAGTACTACTTTTTGTTTTATATTGCGGCGTTGTTTGTGATTTTTATGGTGGGATATTTGAAGACTGGGCGCAAGGAGGAGGCGAAAAAATATTTTATCATAATGTTGATCTCGGGGGGGGCAGCGCTAATGGTGTTTCCGTTTATGATTGTGCATTTATTGTTCAGTAATCGTGGTGGCGGAGTATTGCTGGCGCTGATTCAGCCGTTAGTGTTGTTGGATAATCTCTGGAAATACCTCGGAGTGATTAACCGTTACGTTTTTCACTTACTATTGGCAGTGGCGGTTTTGGTGATGATGTTTTTGGGCGGTTATGGTTTAGCAAAAAAGAAAAATTTGCGGCTCGATAATAGTGAGCAAACTCGCTTTGCGATGGTTTTGACGCCAGTGTTTTTCTATCTTCTAATTGTCGCAACTGCTTCGCCGTTTACAGAATTGCGTTATATAGCGCCGGCATGTGGATTGCTGGCGGTCTTGACGATTTATGTGGTCTACAAATTGTTGGAGATGTATTGGCGCCCTAAGACTTGTAATCTGGTCATGGGAGTGGTGTTGGGGGTTAGCGGCGTAGTGATGCCAATTGCAGGGCAAATTGAGCCCGATGTAGCTTATCGTGAGCGAGCCGAAGTAGTAGCGCGCGTAAAAGATTTGCATGACGTGCCAGCGTTGTATTTTACGAAAGGTAATGGAGACTGGGTGTTCTTGAACGATATTTTACTGTTTAGAGAAATTGATGAATCATATATTGTCAAAAATCTTGAGGGAAACGAGGAGCAGGTCGCAAAGCGGATTCGAGAAATCGTTAAGGGCATAGATTTGTCAAAAGGATTGCTACTAGTAGTGAATGATGATTATGATCATATTAAAGTTTTGAAGGCGGTTGAGAATACTCTAGATATGTTGGATGTAGAGCACATAGCGCGAGTAGTGACGAGCGACGTATATTATATCAAGCATATTGATTTGTAGTCTCAGAACTATGTTATAATGGTAATAGTTATGGCGAAGGTAATTTGTATCACAAATCAAAAAGGTGGTGTTGGAAAAACTACTACATCGGTGAATTTGTCGTATTTTTTGGCAAAAGACAAGAATCGTGTATTGTTAGTTGATCTTGATCCGCAAGGTAATGCTTCAAGTGGTCTAGGGATCGACAAAAGCGAGCTAGACGCCAGTATGACCGAAGTGATGCTAGGTGCTGCGAAATTACCAGACATTATCCAAGAGACCAAGTTCAAAGATTTTGAGATTGCGCCTACAACGCCACAATTAGCAAATGCTGAAGTTGAGATGGCAGGTATGAAACAGAAATTCGCCGTACTGAAAAAGGCCATTGCCAGCGTAGCAGAGAATTATGATTACATTGTGATTGATTCGCCGCCGAGTTTGTCACTTTTGACGGTTAATGGAATGATTGCGGCAAACTACTTATTGTTGCCGGTGCAGACAGAGTTTTATGCTCTGGAAGGTGTCGCGCAGCTTTTGGAAAGCATGGCGATGGTGCGCAAGGCGATGAATCCAGATCTGAAATTACTTGGTGTAGTAGCGACAATGTACGACAAGCGGACAAGTTTGAGTGTGGAAGTTTTAGCAGAAGTGCGGAAATATTTTAAGGACAAGGTGTTTGAGACGATGATTCCGCGAAATGTACGGGTGGCAGAAGCGCCGAGTCATGGAGTGCCGGTGGGGGCGTATGATAAATTTAGCAAGGGTGCGAAGGCCTATCGGGAATTTGCGCGCGAAGTAGAAGAAAGGACAGGCAGATAAAATGGCTTTAGGAAAAGGTTTGGGGCGCGGTTTTGAAGCGTTAATCCCGACGGATTTGGTTGATGAAGCTTTTGACCCAACTAGTGAAGAAGATGCGGGCGTCAGTAAATTAGTGGAGCTGAAAGTCACGGAAGTGATTCGTGATGAAAGCCAGCCGCGTAAGAATTTTGATAAAACCGCTTTGCAAGAGTTGGCGAATTCGATTCGTGAGCATGGCGTTTTGAACCCGATCGTGGTGGTGAAGTCGGGAGATAAATATCAGATTGTGGCGGGCGAGCGTCGTTGGCGAGCTTCGCAATTAGCAGAGAAGGAAACGATTCCGGCGATTGTGCGGACTTTGGATGCGCAGAACAAGCTCGAACTTTCTATTATCGAGAATGCTCAGCGTGAAGATTTGAGCCCGATTGAACTGGCGACGGCTTATGCTAAGCTGAAAGAGCAATTTAATTTGACTAATGAAGAAATTGGCAAGCGCGTCGGTAAGAGTAGCGCCAGCATTGTGAATACGATGAGATTATTGCGTTTGCCGGATGAGGCTAAGGTTGCGATGCAAGAGCATCATCTGATGGAGGGGCCAATGCGGCCGTTGATCTCTTTGGAAAAGGAAAAAATCTTAGAGATTTTGCCAAAAATGATCGACGAAGGTTGGTCGGCCCGTAAAGTTGAGCAATATATTGCCAGCACGAAGAAGAAGAGTTCCACTAATGCCGTAAAAGCGAATGAGTTTTTGAAGGAAGAGAAAAAACTGAGTGATCAGTACGGTGCGGTTGTACGTATCAAGGGACGGAGCGTGACTTTTAGTGCCAAAAATGACCAAGAATTCCGAGAATTGCTGGAAAAACTTGACAAAAATTAAAATCTGTGATACAATGGTAGGTGGAGGAGGTGTAATTTCTCGGTACATTAGGAAATTTAGATCCTAGTTGAATGTTGATTGTGGCAAAATTCTGGTTTGGTGTTTTTGACGGAGGTTGAAAATGTTGAAGTTGGATGGTAAGATTGTGAATTTGATGAGCCAACCGGTGCGTATTGCCTTGGGTATTGGTGTAATGATTGCGCATTCGTATCGTAACGTGCCCGAAGATGCAGAATTGCAGGTGTCCGTAGGCTCGATGCAATGGTTACATGGCTTGGACGTGTCGACTGATAGTCGGCGGCAGGCGGTATTTGAGCCGCAAACAAGCTTAAACTTACCGGATGATGGGGCGGGTTCGATGTGGCGTCGCGATCATTCGGGTGAGTTACGCGGTGCTTTGAATGAGGCCTTTGATGTGCGCTATGCGCGGCGTGTAGATTGGGTCGAGTTTGACGCATTAGCTGCACAGACTGAGAACGTGGTAACTGAGGGGATATTGATGAGCGAAATTCGCCGACTCGAAGGTGGAATTACTCAGCGTACGGCGGACTATACTTATGCCATTGTACCGCGGTGGTTGGCGGTTTTGGCCTGGAAGAAGCGCTGGAAATGTTACTCGCAGTTGATTTATCCGTGTGATTTTGTGGCTGACTGGAAATGTTTTACGGCGTTTGCGCTGGCAGAAGATTTGTTTTTAGGCAATAACTAGGTATATGGTACGCCCCCGGAATTGACCGGGGGCTTTTGCTATGTTTGATTCATTACCATTATCCCTACCGTACTAGGCAGCGGAGAGGGAAGGCCCAGAAACGAGAATCAATCCAGACTGTATGAACTGGTTTATTATTCTCATCCACATGAAAGCTATATGCTCCAAAAAATTTCTCGTTTTTGTTGGATATATTTGACCAAAAATAGCTACTGTTTCCACTTAAAAATGACGTATCGGTATTATTAATCCCGCCACTACGCACGAAGCAACATCTTCCCCCGCATATCCATTACCATTATTCCTACCGTACTAGGCAGCGGAGAGGAAGACCAAACCAACGGTAGAGGCCGGCGGATGGATCAGCATCCAACATATTAAAGTAAAGGCGGAAACCGAACTGAAAACTGGTGATAGAATCGCTACGGGATGACCAAAAAGTACCAACGTAACCTGATTCGTTTGCACGACTGCCCTCCAGAATATAGGCACTACGCACGAATCCATTACTATTATCCCTACCGTACTAGGCAGCGGAGAGAATGGCTCCAATCTGTATATTGATGGTTATTGGGGGATACGTTATCTGTAAATGCAAATTGATAAGTTCTTTCAGCTACATTTGATGAGCGGTCGGTCCAATAGGCGCTGCTATGGCCTACGGTAAGTGCTATATTATTGGTAATTACTCCACTACGCACGAACTGATGCACAAGATGTATATTACGCACGAAGTGCTATGTAAAACGTCACACTACAAATGTAGTGTTCAAAAATGTAATACCATGTACGAAATGTGTAGAGTAGGTAGAGAAAATGTGCAGAGTAGGTGAAGGAAGGGCTTGAAAAAAATGAGAAGTTTGCTATAATGGAGATATCTAGAGATACTTTCGGGGGATTAACGGATAGGAAAAAGATGAATAATAAAGAAGCTGAGAGGCGAGCGCGCTTGCTGAAAATGCGTGATGAGCGGTTGCCGGATATAAAAAAACAATTTGAAGAGTCGCAAAAGCGGAATTTTAATTCGAATTTTGCGGAAGGCGGTAAAGATGCTGGCCTAACTCGAAAAACATCAAAAAACCCTTCAAAACGGGCTGCTGGAGCCTCTGGTAGGTCCGCTAGAGGTGCTGCGCGTTCGGAGGGTCGTGGGGCGGCGGTACGCGAAAAAGGCGTTGCTAATGGCTCTAAAAATGCCAAAAAGATTGGTTTGGGAGTGTCGGTGCGGAAGGGTGAGATGGTACATCATCAGCGAATGTTGTCGCAGGACGTACATGCGCAGGCTACGCAACACATCATTGGTGTACCCGTAAACAAGAGTCGTTATAATGGTTATGATGGCAAACAAGTGACAAATGCTCAGCTTAGAGCGGCTCGACCTGATCCAGAAGCGGTGCGGGTGATTCCGATGGGGGGTGTTGGTGAGTTTGGCATTGGTAAAAACATGACCATTATCGAGTACAAAGGCGAGATAGTTCTGGTCGATATGGGTTCGTTGTTTGCGGGAGCGGATTATCCGGGTGTTAATTATATGATTCCAGATATTCAGTATTTAGTAGACAATCGAGATAAGGTGAAAGCGATTTGTTTTACGCATGCGCATTTGGACCATATTGGGGCTTGTCGACACCTTTTGCCGCATTTTAATCCGTTGACGCCGATTTATGCGACGAGTTTTACGATTGGGATGATCGAGAAGCAAATGTCGGAGCTAGAGGATGTTCCAGAGTTGAATTATCAGCCGGTTGATCCGCTTAAACATGACATTATTAAGGTTAGTGAACATTTGTCGGTGGAATTTATTCATACTTTGCATTCGATTCCGGGTAATGTGGCAATTGTGGTGCGTACGCCGAATGGTGCCGTGTACTTGTCGGGCGACTGGCGTCACGAAGAGCGTCCGCTTGGTATTCAGACGGACTATGATCGGATTGATGAGATTGTCAAGAACGAAGGCATTGCGTTAATGCTAAATGAGTCGACGAATATTGATTCGCCGGGGCGACATCCGCATTCCGAGTACGATGTGGGTGAGAATTTGGGGCGAGTGATGGATCATTACGCGAATGGCCGTGTGATTGTGAGTTGTTTTTCGTCGCAGATCAAACGTATCGAGTTGATCTTGAATGAAGCAGCGAAACGCGGTCGCAAGGTGGCTTTTGCCGGATTTTCAATGATTAATAACGTTGAAGTAGCGTTGCGGTCTGGCGTGATTAAAGTGCCAAAAGATACCATCATGAAAATGGAAGATATCATCAAGCTGCCAGACGATAAAATTACAGTGGTTTGTACTGGTTCGCAGGGTGAGTTGAACGCTGTCTTAAATCGAATGGTTTCGGGGGCGCATAAATACATTAAGATTAAGTCGAGTGACGTGATTGTGTTTTCGTCTAATCCGATTCCGGGTAATGAGCCGCACGTGGTAAATACGGTGGATGGGCTTTTGCGCGAAGGTGCGGAAGTGATTCAGAATGGAAAGTCGCATATTACGAATTTGGGGCCATTGCACTTGTCGGGGCACGCTTATTTTGAAGATCACGTGCAGTTCGTAGAGCGTCTGAAGCCGTTGAATTATGTGCCATATCATGGCGAGTTTTATATGCTTGAGCATAATGCGGAAATGGCTGAGAATATTATTGGCATGCAAAAAGATCGGATTTTGGTCTGCGATGATGGTGATGTGGTAGAATTAATGCCTGATAAGACAATTCGCAAAAATGGACGTATTACGGTGGGGAATAAACTGTTTGATGATGCGGATAAGCCGGTACACGAAGCGGTGGTGAAGGATCGTATCCACATTTCGCGCGAAGGGATTTTTGTGATTGTGTTGACGCTTTCCAAAAAAACTAATCGTCTGATCAAGACGCCAGATATCGTGTCACGTGCGTTTATTTATTTGGATAATTCCGAAGAATTGGTGGCGAAGATTCGGCATTATTTGCGGGTGCGGACAGAACGTTTGTCTGGTGATGATATGAAGGCTTTGAAGGAAGAGATCAAAGAAGATGTGACACATATTTTGTTTGATGCGACGGGGCATACGCCAATTGTTATTCCGGTTATCAATCGTGTATAGGGAGACTCGTTATCTTCGACTCCTACGTTGTCATATTCTCCAGTACGCAGTCGCGGTATGTCAAATACCGCTCCTTTGCGTGCTTCAAATCTTCCTAGTAGTAGTTCGAAGCTAACGTCGTCTCAAGGAAAGGCATCGTTATTTAGCAAGACTTGTTCTCTCGGCAAATTTCGGCGTCAAAGTCTCCAGTACTCATTCGACGTATGTCTAATACGTCTCATTCCGTGCTTCTACTTTTCCTTGAACTTCGTTCGAGATAACTGCGTCTCGTTGGATGGTGTATTTTCTCAAAAATAAAAATGCTTTAAATATGCAAGAAAAAACGCACCATAAATTTGGTGCGTCGAGGAATGAAGAACCCATAAACTACAACTATACGACTATACAATTATACAGCTATATACTATGACTATATTATATATTATACAGAGTATTCTATATTAGAAGCCGAATTCGGCGGGGTTAAATTCGTCGATAGGAATGCGCCGATAAAAAAATCCGAATTGTCTTGCGAGGTCAATGTTGGCGCGATGGCTAGCCCAGATTGAATACTGAATAATGACAATTGGATAGGGGGTATCTTTGAACTGGCGACGTACTTCTGATTCGTAGTACCAGGTGGCGGTGCCATCATCAGGGCGTTCAGGATCGGCGACGATTTCAGCATAGGTGCGGGGATGATAACCATTGACGACTCTTTTGATTTCGCTTAAACGTTGTGCTAAGTTTTTTTCGTAATAGTCGTAGACTTTAGTAGCATCACCCCAGCCACGTTTAGAAGGGGAAAGGACAAAGACGTATGATGGGGAAGTGACGATCATATAGGAAGTATGACAGCTGATCGCGGTGAGCAGATCGCGTCCGGAAAAGGCGGCGTCGTCAGGATGGTTGTGGATGATAATGCTACCTTTATTGTTGATAATTTTTGTAGCACTGGTTTCGGGAGCGCTAGCGGAGTCGATCAAGTAGGAAGTGTGGTCACAAATCTTTTCGCCGTCAGCAGAAAAAGCAACGATCGTTTCGTATTCACGGTCGTGCAGATTCATGACGACTTCGGCGATCGTGTTGCCGCTGTTAGCGGCATAGATAGGCGATGCAGAATTTCTGGGTGTTTTGGAGATATTGTTCGGGCCGGGGGCTTCAGCGGAAGCTGCAATGGCAGAGTTAAGACAGAACGTGGCCATACAGACGAATGACAGAACTGCGCAAAGTAAACGCTTGAAAAGGGAAGATTGAAACATCATTTTTAAACCTCATTTCTAATTTCTATAGTGGGATGGATTCTATATTAAAATACATGGTGCAACTAGAAAGCACTCAAATATACATAGCCAGTATAGCACGGCTAAGCATAAGGGGATATTGTAAAATAAACGTGTCAAATTTACTCTGTGGAAAACTTTTGCGAGATGCAAAAATACTTGAGCTGTAAATCAATAAAAATAGAACGTTAAATTGCAAATGTAAGATTATAAACAGGGGTGGAGTTGCCAAGTTTGTAATAAAACGTGTTGTTTCCAGGAGTAGCTGACGCTCCATGCTTAAGTGTGGAGTTGTGTAATTTACAACAACATCACGTTAAGGAAAACTATAGCAGTTAGCTTCAAAAAATGTAGAACTTTAATGTATACTCTACGATTAGCTTCAAAAATATGTAGAATTTCGATGGATATACGCCCTACAGCTGAAACTGCTAATTTAGCAATTTAGCACTCTTTACAAATGAGTGCTAGTTTGATATACTAGAGGCAGGCTAGATTTCATTGTGGATAACAGTGCAAAAGTGTTTTCGCTTTGTTGTCTTCAATGACGTTAGGCTGAATAAAAAATAAAGGTGAAGGATTTATGGATAACGATTTTAATGATTTGATGAACCGTTTATCAGAGAATGCGCGCTTTGCTTTGCAAAAGGCAGATTTATATAGCAAAAAATACAGTAATGGCTATATGGGTACGGAGCATATTTTGTTGGGAATTTTGGCGCAAGATGCTTCGATGGGGGCGCATATTTTGGGGCGGTTCGATGTGACGTTGGACCGAGCGGAAAAGGCGCTTGGCCAGGAGGCGACCGAAGTCAATGGCAATGCTTCGATGGCGATGATGTCTTTGTCGGAGTCGGCAGTGTTGACTTTACGTATGGCGGATAATTTTGCGCATACGCGGGGCACTAATACTGTCGGTACAGAGTATATATTATATGCGTTGGCCTGTCAGAGTAGCTCGCGAGGTGGGATTTTATTGAAAAAGTTGGGCGTGGATGACGAAGAACTTTTGCAAGAATTAGAAAAAGAATTGGATGCGCAAGTCGAGCAGGAACGCAATCAAGAGCGCAAAAAAGAGTTCAAAAAGGGTAGCCAATTGCGGTGGTTGCGGCGTTATGCGGTAGATTTGACGGAGATGGCTAAGGATAACAAGCTCGATGTGGTGATTGGTCGCGATCGTGAAATTGAACGAGTAGTGACGGTGCTGAGCCGACGCACGAAGTCGAATCCAGTTTTGATCGGCGAGGCTGGCGTCGGTAAGACGGCAATTGTCGAAGGCTTGGCTGAGCGGATCGTCAAAAATGACGTGCCGGGAGTTTTGGTGGGGAAGCGGATTTTCCAGGTTGACTTATCAAATTTAGTCGCAGGGACGAAGTTCCGGGGCGAGTTTGAAGAGCGCATCAAAGGTGTAATTGATGAAGCTGTGGCTAACGATGATATTATATTATTTATTGATGAATTACATTTGTTGACTGGCGCAGGATCTAGCGAAGGTTCGATGGACGCGGCTAATATTTTGAAGCCGGCGCTGGCGCGAGGTAAGATTCAGTTAATTGGCGCCACGACGATGGACGAATATCGCAAGCAGATCGAGAAAGATAAGGCGCTGAGTCGACGTTTCCAGACGGTGATGGTCGAGGAGCCGAGCCCAGAGGTGACCTTGAAGATCCTAAGAGGAATTAAATCGCATTACGAGAAGCACCATGGCGTCGAAATTCCGGATGAAATGCTAGAAACCGCGATTAACATGTCGGGTCGCTATATCAATGATCGTTTTATGCCCGATAAAGTTATTGACGTGATCGATGAAGCGTCGGCGATTGCAAAAGTGGCCGCAGACAAAAAGGGCGGTTCGGAGTATAAGAAGCTCAAAGTGCAGCTGAAGGATGCCGAAGATAAAATGGCAGAAATGGCCGACAAAGAAGATTTTGAAGCGGCGGCATTATGCAAGACTGAGCTAGAAAAAGCTAAGAAAAAGCTCAAAGAGCTAAAAAACAAGGGCGCGGAAAAGTTGCCAGTTTTGACGGAAGATGATTTGGCTTTGGCGATTTCGTTGAAGACAGGGATTCCGGTGACGAAAGTGCACGGCTCAGAATTAGTTATGCTTGGTGATCTCGAAGGTCATTTGAAAAAAGCGGTGATTGGCCAAAACGAAGCTGTCGCCACGGTCGCAAAGGCGATTCGTCGAGGACGCAGCGGAATTGCCAATCCAAAACGTCCGATTGGTTCCTTCCTGTTTATGGGGCCGACGGGGGTTGGTAAGACGGAGTTGGCGCGAGTGGTGGCGCGAGAAGTGTTTGGTGGGGAAAATGCTTTGATTAAGATTGATATGTCTGAGTTTGGCGAAAAACATAACGTTTCACGTTTGGTGGGTGCACCGGCGGGATATGTTGGCTATGAAGATGGCGGTAAATTGACCGAGGCCGTGCGGCGCCGTCCGTATTCGGTGGTGTTGTTTGACGAGATCGAGAAGGCGCATCCAGAAGTCTTTAATATGCTTTTGCAAATTTTGGAAGATGGTGAATTAACGGATGGTCAAGGTACAAAAGTAAAGTTTAATAATACGGTTGTGATTTTGACTTCAAATTTAGGTGCGGACGAGATGTATCGCGAGAGTGAGCTTGGCTTTGCGGCTAAGAGTTTGAAAGAGAAACGTGAACTGGGCGAAGAGTATGAGGCGAGCAAAGAAGCAGCGATGCGCGCTTTGAAAAAGGTGATGAAGCCGGAACTAATTAATCGTCTGGATGCGATTTTGGTCTTCCATGCTTTGACGCGTGATAATGTTGAGAAAATTTTCGATAACCTTTTGGAAGAATTGCGTAAGCGTTTGGCGACGAAGGGCTTAGGTCTGAAGATCACGCCAGAAGTGAAGAATTATCTGATCGAGCAAGGTTATGATCCGAAAAATGGTGCTCGGCCGTTACGTCGAGCGATCGAAGATCGTATCGAGTCGCTAATTGCGGAAGAAATGATTGCCGGTAAGCTTGACAAAGGTCAGATTGTGACGATTGGTATGAGTAAGTCGAAAACCAAAGATGACGACAAGAAGTTGACCGTCAAAATTTCTAATAGTTAATAGTGAAAGGAAATTATGAATAAACCAAATGATTATCTAGTGCCAACGGTGGTCGAAGAGACGAACCGCGGTGAGCGAGCGTACGATATTTATTCGCGCCTTTTGAATGATCGCATTGTCTTTTTGGGGGAGCAGGTCGATTCGCATACTGCAAATTTGATCGTAGCGCAACTTTTGTATCTCGCCAATGAAGACCCAAAGCGTGATATTAAATTATATATTAATTCTCCTGGCGGATCGGTGTATGATGGTCTGGCAATTATTGATACCATGAATTATATTAAGCCAGATGTGCAAACGATTGGGATTGGACTGCAGGCGTCAATGGGCGCAATGTTGTTGAGTTGTGGCGCTAAGGGTAAGCGATTTTTGTTGCCGAATGCGCGTGTGATGATTCATCAGCCCAGTTCTGGTACGGAAGGGAAGATTACCGATCAAGAAATTGCCTTAAAGGAGGGAATTTACCTGAAGAAACGCTTGGCGGAGATTTTTGCGGAAAACACCGGTAAGACTTTGAAAGAAGTCGAGAAGGATATGGATCGCGATAATTGGATGAGCGCGGAAGAAGCCTTGAAATATGGCATAGTCGATGAGATTATTAAATAACTATTGACATTTTACCATAAGTATGATAGGATGGAGCTATCATGCGAGTTAGACTCGCGCGGGTTTTTGATTGTAATAAGCAAGAATCTTTAATCATTTGGTGAGGTGTATCAATCTCTATATCATTCTCAGATTACGGTTAAGTCTCTGCGTCATCTAAATATTCCAACCCAACTCAGAAGTTGGCTAATTAGCACAAATAGTCTCTTGTGTGGGGCCGCTCCTGGGCGCTTGCCCAAGTCTTATTCCCCACACAAGAGCTATTTGTGCTACCTTATCCATTACCATTATCCCTACCGTACTAGACAACGGAGAGGCATGGGCCAATATCTATCATTGCTAGCAGAGAGTGTAACCCCTAGATTGTCGAAATATAAGGCAAAACTAGTAGTAAAATAAGCTTGTGAAGACCAAAGGTAATTTGCGGTTCCAGAATAATTAATAGGGCCGTTGTAATGAATGTTGCCGCTACGCACGAAGAAATATAAAGGTCGTGCGTAGTGGATATGCCCGTTACAACGGCTATACGTACGTATCCGGTTTCATTGGCTATGGTTGGTCTTCCCGCCCTTATACTCACGCCAATTTTCAGGATGTCTTCTATCTCTATTTTGACGATCCGGGTATCTACCCGTCTAATGATAGCGGTTACCGTTACTATGGTTTTCCTCTCCGCTGCCTAGTACGGTAGGGATAATGGTAATGAATCTTCTGCCGCTTCGCGTCAGAAATGCCTGCACATTCTCGGAAATGTGAATAAATTTCCATTTCTCTCAAATGTTTGCCATTTCTATCGCTTTGCTCTAGAAATAACTGCATATTCTCGGAAATGATAGCAAAAGCTCTCATTTCTCTCGAATATTTGCCATTTCGTGCGTAGTGATGTAATTGTTGCGGAAGGACGAAATGATTCACCTGGTTTTTGGATGCATATGTGGTCATCTCGTTCTTACGTTAATGTTGAGCTTCAGCTTAGTTTCGGCTTGGATGCTTATGATTCAGGTGTCCTTTCGTCTAATAATGATATTCGCTACTGGGGCTTCATCCTCCGCTGCCTAGTACGGTAGGAATAATGGTAATGAGATATTCTTCGTGCGTAGTGGGTACGTATGGTTCGATGGCCAAATTTCAAGCGTCGGATTCAATGGGCATATCTGGTCCTTACGTTCTTATGCCGATACTCTCTCTCAAAATAATTTTTTCCTTGGATTTGATGACGCCACCGTTAAACCATCCAGTAATTTCGCCTACGTTCGCCGCAACGCATTTCCTCTCCGCTGCCTAGTACGGTAGGGATAATGGTAATGAGATGGTAATGTGGTAAGGATTTTATAGGATTTTGAAAGTATCTCAATAACTATGGTACAATAAGTTGTAGGAATGGAGTGGAGAAATGATGCGAATTGGAATTGATATTGATGGCGTATTGAATTATCGACAAGAATTCATGGTTGAATGTGGATCTTTATATTGTTTGGAATGTGGTAAAGGTCATTTGCAAAATATTGCTAGTTCTCATCTCGGCGAAATGTATGGATGGGATGAGGAAACCGTTAATGCATTTTGGGATAAATACGGTGTTTTGCAAATGTACGAATGGCCGGCGCAACGTTACGCGGCGGATGTGATAAAAAGATTAAAGAATGATGGTCATGAAATCTGGATTGTAACTGGTCGTAATCAGCGGGATGATCGCATTTCTGGTATACCAAGCGACGATTGGGAAGAAGTTACCAAAATGTGGCTGCAAGATAATAAAATTATGTACGATCAGATCACTTTTGATTTAGGGCGACCAGTGCCACATGATAAAGGTACGTTTTGTCAACAGTATGACATTGAAGTCATGATTGAGGATGCGCCGGAAAATTTAAGATTACTAGAAAACAAAACACACATTTTTATTTTTGATCATCCTTATAATCAAGATATGAAATTGCACGATTCGGAGCGGGTTTATGGCTGGTATGATATTTATCAAAAACTTAAAAATTTAGGAGCGTAGATGAAAACATTGTGGACAGATGGGAGTGCGAGTCCGAATCCGGGGCCAGGCGGTTTCGCGGTTTTGGAAAACGGTAAGCCTGTCGCCTTGGGTGGCGAGAAATGTTCGACTAATATTCGAATGGAAGGTTTGGCGATGATTGCGGCGATTGAATATGCGCAGGGCGAGCCTTGCGAGATTCATAGCGATTCGGAATTTTGGATTAATGTTTTGACGAAATGGGCGCCGGGTTGGCAGAAAAAGGGCTGGAAGAAAAGTAAAGGCGAAATTGCTAATCTTGACATTGTGCAGCGTTTATATCAGCTGTATGTTGACAATCCGGTGGAGTTAGTTTGGGTGCGCGGGCATGCGGGCACGGAGTATAATGAGCTGGCTGATGAGTGGGCGAATCGTGCTCGTAAAGGCGAACGGATTTAATTAACCACATCCATTACCATTATCCCTACCGTACTAGGCAGCGGAGAGGAATACTGCCCGAGCGACTATTGGGTGAATTAGACGGAAGCACCCACGAAAGACCAAGTATAACAAAATTCAAAGACTCCTGGGCGGATGCAGATGAGTCTGTTTTCGACGACCAATAACGAGCATTAGTTCCCGCGTAATTAGCAACGAATCCACCCGTACTTATAACATCACTACGCACGAAGAATAAAACTTATGACCAGTGCGGATTCCTTTCCACCTTTATTACCATTATCCCTACCGTACTAGGCAGCGGAGAGGAAAGCCATAGTAACGGTCATTGCCGTATGAGGGAGTGATTACTAAGTCGTTAACGTCTAGATAAAAGCTGTAGCCAAAATAGTCATCTGGATACGAATGAGACGACCACTTGTATGCATTAATGCCACCGCCATAAATACCGCCGCTATAGCCAGTTACGCCACTACGCACGAAATGACAGAAGAATATATATCCGACGGTGAGCAGATGTCTCTGAAGCAAAACGGCAGAAGTTATTGAATAACCATATGTAGTTTGATTTTTGTAAGATAATATTTTTTGGAAATTGACTTTATTGAGTTGGCGTGCTACTATTTGGGTAGAAGTAGAGTAAAACAAGTTGGGAGACACCGATGAAAAGATTGCAAGTTTGCGGTACTTGGGCTTTGATATTAACTTTTGGATTGGCGTTGGCGATTAGTCCTGCGCAAGTTGCGGCGATTGATCAAACTACAGCCTTGACGCGATCGGAGGATGTGATTACGAAGCCAGAGCTTGATCAGGCTATTCAGAGAGCCGAAAAGGCGCTTGCGGATGTGACAGATCCGACATTTGCGGTGGACGAAGAATATTTGCAAAATTTGGTGGATCAGGCTAAGGTTTTGACGCAGAATTTTGAGTCAAATCTTGATAAAGAGTTGGATGAGTTGGCGGCGGCGTTGAATGAAGGCGCAGAAGCGATGTATCTAATTTCTGGTTTGGCGCAGTCGAGTGCGTACAATCCTAATGCTCCTTCTGGTTTTGGTCCGAAGCAAAGTTCGTCTGCAACTTATAATAGTACACAAACTAGCCAGAGGGTGCCAGAGACGAAGTTGACGCAGTCTCTTGAAAAGAATGAAAAGCTTGAATCTAGCGTTGATATACAAAAAGAGAATGATTCTACGGCGGAGAAGAAGCAAGCGCCAGCGGTGGCAATCTATCAGACTTCCAATCAGCAGGAGCAGCCTCAGGCGATTAAGACTAATACAGCAGATAAACAGGCGGTGGCCGAAACTGCCCCAGAACAGCAAGTGGCATCTAAGGTTGAACCTGTAACTAGTAATGATGATCAAGACAAAGAAATTGCAGTTGCAGATGTTGAGGATAAGGATCAGGAAGTTGATGTTCCACAAACTGGTCAAGTGGAGGCTTCAGGGGCTCCATCGGTGGTGGCAATTGTGATTACAGTCTTAGTAGGATTGGCGGTTGCCGTTATGGCAATTATGACCGTTACTAAGCACTTGCGCCGAGAGAAGTAGTAGTTAGCGCAGTTGAAAACCCTCCCGTGTAGGGAGGGTCTTGGCGTGGTATCTTAATACATTGAGAAAGTGTGGTACGCTTGCGGATTGCTATAGCTCTAAAATGCTAACGTGCGACAACATATGTCACAAGAGGATCAGGATAAGTTGCGAAATTGTGTCAGCGAGATGGGTTTCGTGGAGCGCCATTTGATGTCAGAGCGATAAAAGTAGCGCCCGATGGTTTGCCGCTTGATGAAATCGTGCATGTCGAAAATCGCTAATGAATTGTCAGACGGCGGGATGGCGATTCTTTGGCCAATTACACTTTCACCGAGAAATGCAATATCGAGTCCGTAATCGAAAAAGTGTATGATTTTGGTTTGCGGTTCTGCGATGTGGGCTTCGAGCAAATCTTTACAAAACATTAAACGTGCGCCAGGCTGATTAAGCAAGAAATCGAGGCCCTTTTTCGTAACTCTAGGCGTGTCAATTTGATACTCGATATCAATTTGCGCAAGTTGAAATAATCCGTCGATATGGCGGACGTAATAAGTGAAATGATCGTGTTGCTCGACATCGAGAATAGTGGGATGATCGTAGCCGGGCAGGGAAAAGATACCATCATGCAACAACAGGAATTCTTGATTGTCTTTGCCGCAGGGAATGATCGCAATTTGACCGGGCTGCAGGATTAAAGGTTCGCGCTTAGTCAAATAATTATTGAAAAGCAGAAGCGATACGATCCCAAGCGTTGCGAATGACAAGCCTATAATGACGATAAGGATACTTTGCTCCATCGGCGCAATCAGGCTGCTGAGATTAGCGGTGCGATTGGCCCAGAAAGAAATGATGCCGTAAAAACAGGGAAATACGCTCGTAATTACGAGCAACAGGGCGATGTGTGGGATGCGATTGAACAGTTTGTTCATGCGTAAGATGTGGGCGGCTGACGAACGATGAGCGGAATGCATGCAATTCTCCTCCTTAATAGATACCAGTTTGCGAAAGAACGACGAAATAAAACGTAGATTTTCATTTTACCACAAATCTAAGAAAAAGTCTAGACTAGTTAGGTGTTATTTGGGCTAAATGTAATTATGCGGTAAGTTTTATTAAAAATCATAAACATTTTATAAAACTAGCGGGCGTGCTATAATATTAATATGAAGAAATTGATCGTAAAAAGTCGACTTTTGGATCGGAAAGACTTTGACGAAAGGATTAGCGGAATTGGCTTGCAATTATCTCCAGTAATTTGGCAGCATGAACGGGTTTATTTGCCGCATGATTATCAGCCAATGCAAAATTTACCGCGCCTGGTGATGAGGACGGAAGTGCGGTCGACCGATCAGCCTGCGATTTACGCTTTGTATTTGAAGCGGCATATTGAGGATAGTGGGATTGACTGGACGAATTTTACTCAGGTGAGTGATTATACTGAGGCTTCTGGAATCGTGCATCAATTAGGGTTTCGCAAGGCGGCGGAGATTAGTCGTCAGAGGCAAGAGTTGTGGCTAGATGATCGGACGGTGATTTATCTCGATAAGGTTGAAGGGTTGAATGATCCGTTTTTGAAGTTGGAAGCTGAGCTTAGCGAAGATGAGCCGGTCGAGACTCTGCGGCGTGATGTTTTTGCGATCGTTTCGATGCTTGGTCAGAAGACTTTTACAATGCAATCTTATTTTGAGATGTTGCAAAGTCCGCTGGAAGAGTTTATCCTCCCTGATACTGAGTAGAGATCATTGACATTTTAGCACAAGTATGATAGGATGATAATATCATGCGAGTTAGACTCGTGCGGGTTTTTGATTGTGAGAATCAAGAATCTCTTATAACGCTCTTAGGTTATGTTAAGGAAGTACAGTTAGCACAAATAGTCTCTTGTGTGGGGCCGCTCCTGGGCGCTTGCCCAAGTCTTATTCCTCACACAAGAGACTATTTGTGCTACCATATCCATTACCATTATCCCCACCGTACTAGGCAGCGGAGAGGAAAGCCATGAAAGCGATTTACATTATCGAACGGATAGGCATATGTGCTATTAAAATTAATTCGAAAACCGTTATTGAAGTTCTCAAGACTATAAGTACGAGAAGACCAAGCATGCCCATTGTTATCTGAATAGTCAATATACCCACGATAATAAATATTTCCACTACGCACAAAGCTGAAAACATCCGAGGATGAGCAGATATTTCTAACGCGAAGCGGCAGAAGAATCTCCATTATCATTATCCCTACCGTACTAGGCAGTGGAGAGGGAAGGCAAGGAAACGGTAGACGCTGCCGGACGGGTTGACACCAGAAGCATTGAAGTTGAGGTTGAAACTTGCCTGAAATTCACCGTTAGTATAGGCGTGCGACGACCATAGATTGGCCCATAGTCCAGCATTATAAATTAATCCACCTGGATTTATCGCATCACTACGCACGAAGAAATATAAAGGTCGTGCGTAGTGGATATATGAGTCATGTGGGTCGATTAAATTATGTAGGCGTGAACGGATATAATTGGAGTTCTGAGGCTAATTCTATCGTAGATGCTAAGCTTACTTATGAACTGACAATCACAGCTAGCATTATTGGACCGTTAGAACCGAATAGTCGACATAATGGTTTTTCTCTCCGCTGCCTAGTACGGTAGGGATAATGGTGATGGATAAGAGGCAATAACCAATAACAAAAATAAACATATACTTATTCTTCGTGCGTAGTGCCTATATTGATGCTGTTGATTTTACGTCTAGTTTTGGATATAACAGTTTTTTGTGGTCACAAATGACTAGTAATGACGGGCAGCTATTTTTTGCGTTACAACTTTCATTCCATACTGTAGTTCATTCCACGGGCAGAAGTGGTGGTCATCGTTGGTATGGTCTTCCTCTCCGCTGCCTAGTACGGTAGGGATAATGGTAATGAGATATGGAATCAAAAACCGTGAGTGATAATTACAAGTCAGGATTGTAAGTTTTTGGTCTACGTGGCGATTGCGTAGCTGATGCCAGTTGCGCTTTTATGTTGCTCGGCAAAAAGTAGAACTTTCTTTGCTTGCGCTATCCGCGGGGCGGTTCACCTTCGGGCTCGGAGAGAAGTTTCTTAGATTTTACTTCGTAACGTCGGCCATTGACTGGGGAAATGAAATAGTCTTCGTCGAGTAAGTTGATAAACATGGTGAGATCTTTGTCGTCCATGATAATGATTGAGCCGTCGTCATCGGTCATGAGCTCGAGCTGCATTTCGTCGGCATAATCGACGAGTTTTTCTTGAGGCATTTGTTCGGAAATGTCGAGGGCTTGCAGCTTTTTGACGAGGGGTTTGCGGTCTTGGAGAAGGGAATTAAGGGTTAAACCTTCGGCGAACGAAAGTTTGTATTTGTTGGTGATTTCCTTGGCTTTTTCGTCGGCAATGACTTGTGATTTGTAGTCGTACTGAAAAAGGGATTCGAACTTAGATTGATTAAAAATGATAATAGTGTCGTCGATGATGGCAACTTGGTTGTCGTCGGGCATTTTGAGGGCAACTTCGGCAGAGAACGGTTCGAAACTTTCACCGTTGAGCTCCCAGCTGGTGCCGCCTTTGAGCGCGGAGCTCGGAGAGATGATCTTGGCGATATAGAAGACTTTGGTCTCGCCGTCGTTGTCTGGATAAGAGAATTTGGCTAGAATGCCTTTGACTTTTTTGAATTCATCGACGTGATCAGTGTAAGAGTCGATGTTGCGATATTCGTGCTCGATAAGATGGATGAGCGTTTCGGCGCGGCCGACGTTGGAAAGCTTGGTGCGGTAGATTACTTTGTCTTCGCCGTCGGATTTTTCGTATTCGCGGCATTCGAGTCCTTTGTCGGCTTCTTTGATAATGTAGCTAGTGGCTTCTTGCATGAACATGGCTTTGACGCTGGCGGTGAGAGCGTCGGAATAGCGTACGCGGAAGGGCGTGTAATTTTTATTGAATAGGAAGAGTTCGACGGAAACGTTGTTTTTGACCTCGTCGATTTCGTTGGCCCAGTGAAAAACGTCGAAGCCGCCTTCTGAGCGAGTGTAATTGTTGCGATCAGATTCTCCGTGATCGTCGCGAGCGGCATCGGTGCTGTCAAGATGATCAGAAAGATCGCTGACGGGAATGTCGGAATCAGTATCATCAGGGGAATTTGTCTCGTTGTCATCGGAATCTGTAGTAGTAGCTGAAGTGTCGGCGGTATCAGTTTGATCGGTGGCAGAATCTGCAGATGATTGATCGGTGATTTGATTGATAGCCTCGATTGCGGTATCGGCAGCGTCGTTTAATGTATCTGACACTGATGCGTCGGTTGCTGCTGAATCTGTATCCATAACTTTTTACCTCCAAAGAATATTAGATGTATTATAGCATACTTTTACGTGGTGGAAATAGTTTTATTGATAGTAAGAGTTTTAGTTTTATGAACGACTGCATGTTGCAGATGTTTGTTATTTTCTGAGGTTTTGCTCTAGAAATGACTACATATCTTCGTGCGTAGTGGAATGGTTTGGTCGAATGACTTTACTAGTTATTCAGGAAATGCAGGTTTTGGCTGGTCTTCTAATGCGGGCGCTACCTTGACGGCTACTGATAATTTTGGATTTGATGCCAATTATTCATATGTGCGATATGGCGGTCAACGACAATACGGCTTTCCTCTTCGCTGCCTAGTACGGTAGGGGTAATGATAATGGATATTCTTCGTGCGTAGTGGAAATGTCTGGGATGGTGGTCGTATCCACCCAGGCCTCGACGGCTACGGTTGGCCTTCTAGTACAGGTGTCGATACTAATTTCCAACATATTTACTATCTCGGCTTCAACGCGTCATCGGTCGCCCCGTCCGACTATAACTCTCGTTGGTTTGGCTTTTCTCTCCGCTGCCTAGTACGGTAGGGATAATGGTAATGGATATGGCCGAGTAAGGCTTTCGACTTTTTTGCATGCTTATGCTTGTGTTTTTGAAAGAAATGGTGTTAGTCTCTATAGTATAGAGTAAAAATGGGCGTTTGTATCAATACTAAGATACTAGAGGCCTTGCATATTAACATTAATGCTGGGTGGGAGCGGGAAAAGGAGAATTGGTGTATGATAATATGTCTAAAAACTAAACATGTTCTTGTCTTTTTATTATGCCATAACGGCATAATAAAAATTACTATCGCCGTAAAGCGATAGTAAACAATTTTACCTAATCCCAGCTTACCAAGCTTTTATAGCGAGGTCAAGTCCTTTTTACTCTATATTCATGATCCATTACCATTATCCCTACCGTACTAGGCAGCGGAGAGAACGACCCCACCAACGTTCATTATTATATTGATACGACGGGTGATTGCTTAATACGTCAAAGAAAAAGTCACGAGCATATAGAGTCTCTATCCCACTATATACGCGTCCTGACCAATAGACTCCATTTTGGCCGGGTGTTTTGAGATAGCTAACTTCGCTTGTTTCACCACTACGCACGAAGACTTGACAAAATAGCTTAACTGTGCTATTATGTACATATCATGCGAGTTAGCCTCGTGCAGGTTTTTGATTGTAATAATCCACTACCATTATCCCTACTGTGCTAGGCAGCGAAGAGGGAAGCCCCAGTAACGATCATCGTTGCCGCTGCTGGATGGGTAGACACCTGAAGGACCGAAGAGTAGAGCAAAACTGTACTGAAATCCAGCATTAATGCAGGTGCGAGACGACCAATAAGGCCCCCACTCACCGGTATTTACGATATTACCTTCGATATGCATTGAATCACTACGCACGAAATGGCAAATATCTGAGCGAAAAGAGAATCTTATTCTCTTTTCCGAAGATATGCAGACATTTCTAGAGCAAAGCGATAGTAATAACAAGTATTCGAGAGAAATAAAAGTTTTACTTTTATTTCCGAGAATGGGCAGGTATTTCTGACGCGAAACAGCAGAAGAAGTATCGGAGGATGAGCAGGCATTTCTGACGCGAAACGGCAGAAGATAAGCAGTTATTTCTGGAGCAAAACCTCGGAAAATGACAAAAGCATCTAAGAGACGAAGATATGCAGGTGCTTCTACGGCGAAGTGATGTGGAAGCGCTAAGTATGTGAGTGGTATAGGAGCTCTGTCTTCATATCCAGAGATAAGTAGGTACTTTTGGTGTGTGGCGGCAGAAGGTGCTTTGTGGAAAAAGTTGATAGATATGAACAGGGAAATGCGAAGTGGCCTGTGGAAAACTTTGGGATGAGTTTGTGATGATTTTGGAAAATAAGCTTGTGTTTTTCGGAAAAGTTAGCTATACTAAGTTCAGTGGACGAACACCCACACAAACAAGTAAAATTACACAAAAATACAAATAAAAATTAGTGTAGAAGAAACTGTGAGTCGGGGTTTTTGAACACAAAAATAAACATTATCGTAGGATAAGTATTTTAACAAGGTTTGAGATCGACCAACTAGGAGTTTTTGCACGCGTTTGGGATACGCGTCATCGAATCCAATACGTTCTTACTAACAAACACCTCCCAATTAACTCTATTGGTATTGTCAATGATGATACCAAACCCACTTAATACGCTATAAGTCTCTCAACGGCTATGATATGTGATGTGCTTAGGCGGATCTGATCGTAGTAGATTACAGTGTATAAACTTTTTTAAACAAAAATAACTAGAAAACACAAAAATGCGGAAATTTCTAGTTGAACGATCTCAAACAAAGAGTGTATAATTATACACATGGAAGAACTTCATAAACCTGTATTATGGTCGGAAGTACTCGAAGTTTTGCAGCCGAAGCTGGGTGAATCATATTTAGATTTGACGGCGGGGTATGCAGGACATGCGAGTAAAATTTTGGATGTAACACAGAATTATAAAGATAGTGTTTTAGTCGATCGAGACGAGAATGCTATAAAGGTGCTGGAAGCGAAATTTCGTCGGACTGGAATTACGCTTTTGCACGAGGATTTTTATAGTGCGGTGCTACACAATATTGAGTGTGGAAAAACTTTCGATATGATATTGATGGATTTTGGAGTTTCTTCTCCGCAACTGGATAGAGCAGAGAGAGGTTTTTCGATTAGCCATGACGGTCCTTTGGATATGCGAATGGATCAGCGCCAAGAGTTGACGGCAGATGTGATCGTGAATCATTATCGCGAAGCGCATTTGGTGGAAATTTTGGAAAAATATGGCGAAGAGAAGCCGGGTTTTGCGAAGCTAATCGCACGAGAGATTGTGCATGGGAGACCATGGCATTCGACGGCGGAGCTCGCGCAAGCATTAGCGAAATACGGACGTGGTGGACGGGTCCATCCGGCAACACGGACTTTTCAGGCGATTCGCATAGCTGTAAATGATGAGCTAGGCGAGATTGAAAAAACTTTGCCATTGCTCCCGAAAGTCTTGAAATCGGGTGGACGAGTGGCAATGATTACTTTTCATAGTTTGGAAGATCGGCTAGTAAAAGATTATCTGCGTGAGACGGAAAGTCATGGCGAGGAGTCGGTATTAAGGAGTTTGACGAGGAAACCGATAGTTGCGGGAGATCAGGAGTTGTTTATCAACCCGAGAGCCAGAAGTGCAAAATTGCGTGCTGCAATAAAATCTTTGTAGAGTGTGGAAACTTACAATTTAGCAGCTAGCAATGGAGAGCGGAAGGTTTTTGGATGATAAAGGCGGCTTTTTGATGGGTTGATTTAGTGAGTGGAGTTACTAAGTTGGCCTGGATGGGAGCTGCAAAATAAAAATTAAAAATATAAAAAAGGAGGCAAATATGCCACGTAAAATCGTTGTAACTAGCAATCGTTCTCGCGCTCAAAAAGTGCAAGTTCACTTCCGCTAATTTATTTGAATTAGCATGATAGATTAGCGTGCTGACTATCTTGGCTTGGACAGTTACGTTTGACTAGTCTATCGTTCGCGGGGCGCTGTAATTCAGGGCGGCGCACCGCTGCATGGGCCTTTTGGCTCACCATCGGTTGTAGAGTTAAAGCCGAGGCGTGTTTGAAAACAAATACATGACCTTTTCGGGATTTGTGCGATTACTGGTAGCTCTGTCGCACATCCTTTCCCGATCTACACAACAACAACCTTAACTTTTTGATTTTGAAAAATAAAAATAAATGCCGCAAGGCACAAAACAGCGAGGAAAATTAAAAAATGAGGGCACAGACCTACACGACTCGTCGTGGTAACGTGACGAGTATTAATGGCTGGTCGCGCAATTGCAATACAGTACGACATACGCCAAAAACTCTGGGATCAATTTCTAATGCGACGATCGTGGGGCTTTTGGTGTTGATTGTGGGGTTGATTTATGTCTCCCAAGGGACACAGGCAACGAACTATGATTATCAGTTGTCGGAAATCGAGAATGAAATCTCGGAATTGCAGGCGAAAAAAGAAGATTTAGCAGTTGAGCGGGCGCGATTGACGTCGATTGCTTCGTCAGAAAATAGCACGGTCGCTTCTAATATGGAAAATGCAACGGTATCAGGTTATGCGGACGAATAAAAGAAAACAAATTTGGTAAAGGTATTTATCTGTGACGATGACGGGACTCGGGTCTCGTCATTTTCTTTTGCGTTCATATCCATTACCATTATCCCTACCGTACTAGGCAGCGGAGAGCATAGGCATCTAGCCTCGTATTGTTATTTGAAGAATAGGCATGAAGATAATCAAAACCAAGATAGTATGAGTTAGAGTTTATACCTTTAAATGCGCGGCTTGACCAAAAATCTCCAACAAAACCCAGTCTAATATTTCCATCTACCGCCATAAGTCCACTACGCACGAAGAATATATCCATTACCATTATCCCTACCGTACTAGGCAGCGGAGAGGGAAGGCCCAGTAACGAGCGTTAGATGTCAAACTAGGACTTGTACCCCAATTACCAAACTCAAGGTCATAAGTTACGTTGTAATCTTTTGACTCTACCGTTTTGGAAGACCAGCTATGCCCGAATTGCCCAGACGCACCAGTATTGCCAGCTTCCCAAATTATATCACTACGCACGAAGATATCGAGAGATGGAAGATTATATGTTATAATAATGGTTATGAATAGAAATAAGTTCTTGCGCTTGATGGTGGTGGCGGTGATGGCGGTGATCGTGGTGAGATTGTTTGTGATTCAGATTGTGCAGCATGATGAATGGGTGGAAAAGGCGGCGGCGCAGCAGACATTGCGGCACGTTTTGAAAGCGGAACGGGGCGAGATTTATATGATGGACGGGAGTGAGCCGGTAGCGGTGGCAATGAATGCAACTGTCTATACGGTGATTGTTGATCCGATGTTAGCGAATCGTGAGCAGGTGATTGAGAAATTGACGAGTATTATTGCAGATCGGCAAGTCGGGACTTGGGAGGAGGCGTTTGCAGACCCGACGCGGCGTTATTATGTGGTAGCGAAGAATATTGAGCGCAAAGAAGCTGAGCAGATTGCGGATTTGGAGCTGGACGGCGTGTGGTTGAGTGCGAACACGCAGCGGGTGTATCCGGAGGGGGATTTGGCGGCGAATGTTTTGGGGTTTGTGAACGCGGATGGTGTAGGGCAGTATGGTATAGAAGGGGCTTTGAATGAGCAGTTGAGCGGTAAAGATGGACTATTGAGAACAGTTAAAGATATTAATAATGTGGCGTTGTCAATTGGGGAGGACAATATCAAGGAACCGGCGGTAGACGGGGAAAGTGTAGTTTTGACAATTGAAAAGGGGATGCAGCACGGTGTGGAGAAGATTTTGGCGCAGAAGTCGCAGGAGCTGGGTTTTGCTAATATGAGCGCGATCGTGATGGATCCGAACAGTGGTAAAGTTTTGGCGATGGCGAATTATCCAGGTTATGATCCGGCGGACTATGGTAATGTAAATAGTGCTGAAGATTATATTAATCACGTGGTGGAAGATCCGTTTGAGCCGGCGAGTGTTTGCAAAACTTTTACATTTGCGACGGGCGTGGAGTACGGAGTGATGACGCCGGAGTCGACTTTTACGAATTATGGTGAGATTACGATTGACAATTGGCCGATTCGGAATGCTAGCCAGGAATCGTTTTTACTGGGTGAACAAACCATGCAAATTGCCTTTAATTATTCATTAAATACTGGGTCAACTCAAGTTTTGCGTCGGTTGGGTGGTAGTGAGACCGAAATTACAGCGCAGGCGCGGGAGCGGTTGTATGATTATTATTACAATCGGTTTGGGTTAGGCAGGGCGACGGGGATTGAACTGATTGAGTCGACGGGCGTGATCCAGGAGCCGAATGCGGATATTTTTGGAATTAATTCAACTTATGCAAATATGACTTTTGGTCAGAATATGCAGGTGACGATGTTACAGGTGACGGCAGCGATGGCTTCGGTGGTGAATGGTGGTAAATATTATACTCCGACGATCGTGGCGGGCAAGATGGTGAACGGGGAATTTGTGGAGAAGGAGCAGGCGCAACCGGTGCGGACGACGGTTTCGGAATCGACTAGTGAGACGATGCGGCGAATGTTGTATGGTACGCGTTCGGCCTGGCGCAATAATGGTACGGATAAACCTGGCTATTATGTTGGCGGCAAGACTGGTACGGCGCAAGTGATTAAAAATGGTGCTTATTCTTTTGACGAGACTTGGGCGACGTACGTAGGTGTGGGCGGTACGGAAGGCGAATTGCCAGCATATATTATTATGGTGCGAGTTTGGGAAGAAAACAAAAAAGCCGATGGTCAGCAGCATGCTTTGCCGACGTTTAATGCGCTCAAAGATTACGTTCAGGATTATCTGAAAATTAAGCCGAAGGCGGAAAATTAAGATAAAGGTAGGGAATTAGTAATTTTATGCTATAATTAGATTAGATATGGCTGACACATTGAATAATGAAACATTCTATGGTTTGATTTTGGCGCTCTGTTCATTCTTTTTGGCAACTTTTTTGACGCCAATTTATACTTTTTTTGCTTATAAATATCATTTTTGGAAGAAGCAGAAACAAGAAACTCTGACTGGAGAGAAATTACCAGTCATGACTAAGCTTCACGCCAAGAAATTCCAGCGGCATTTCCCGACGATGGCAGGAATTATTGGGGTAGTGACGGTAATCTTGGTGACGGTGATTTGTAATTTGAATCGTGAACAGACGTGGCTGCCGTTAGTCGGATTTGTGGGTGGTAGTGTTGTAGGGTTTATTGATGACGTGATCAATGTCTTCGGTAGCGGGCGCGGTGCGGCAGGGTTGCGGGCGCCGGTGAAGTTTGCGATGATTACAGCGATCGGAGCGTTTCTAGGGTGGTGGTTTGCGGTCAAGCTGGGCTGGACGGCGATTGAGATACCGTTTATTGGTGATTTTTCGGTGGGGACGGTGGGTATGATTGTGATTTTTGCCTTTGCAGTCGTAGCGACTTCAAATGCCGTGAATATTTCTGATGGCCTGGATGGGCTAGCGGGCGGTCTGGCGATTATGGCTTATGGGGCGTATGGCGTGATTGCGCTGTTTCAGGGGCAATGGATGTTGACGGCGTTTTGCTTGACGGTGATTGGGTGGTTGCTGTCTTATGTTTGGTTTAATGTGCCGCCGGCGCGGTTTATGATGGGTGATACGGGCTCCTTTGCGCTGGGCGCGGGCTTAGGCGTAATTGCAATGATGACAAATGCTTTTTTCTTGCTGCCAGTGATTGGCGTATTGTTCGTAGTAGAGGCGGGTTCGTCGCTGCTACAGATTTTTTGGAAAAAGGTTTTTCATAAAAAGTTGTTTATTTCGGCGCCGATTCATCATCATCTTGAAGCGAAAGGTTGGGGAGAGGCAAAGATCGTGATGAGATTTTGGGTAATTGCTGGCGTGTTTGCGATTTTGGGCGTGTTTTTGGCGGTGCAGGGCGGTATTGCAAACGATGAGCGCGAAATGAAAGTGCGGATGCAAGAGACTGTATTGGAAGGATGATGAATAAGAGGATGATTGATGCGTAAGCACAAAAGTGATCGAATTATTGGCGCGCTGACGATTGGTTTGTTGGGCGCGGGTCTGATTGTGATTTATGCGATTGGTCCGATGCGAGTAAAAGTCCTTAACTCAGCCTATGGATCGAACTATGAAGATAATTATTTCTTTGTGCGTCAGTTGATTAATGTGGCGCTGTCACTGTTGATTTTTATTTTAGCATTTAAGGTGCCATACAAAACGATTCGCAAGTTTTCGAAGATAATTATATTGGGTGCTTTGGGTCTGTGTGCGTTATTAGCAATTATGGCGGTGATGAATTCGCCTTTGGCTAAGTGTGAGCTGGGCGCCTGTCGGTGGTTTAACTTACCCTTGATGAGTTTACAGCCAGCAGAAGTTCTGAAAATTGGCTTAGTTTTGTATTTGGCAAGTCTAATGGCGGAGCGCAAAAAAGAAGGGAAGTTAGAAACGTTGGATTTTTGGATTCCGTTTACGGTGGTGGCGGGATTGTCGTTGTTTTTTGTGGTAATTTTGCAAAAAGATTTGGGCACGGGGGTAAGTATTATGGCAATTATTTTGGCGATGTTATTTATGAGCGGTGTGAAGTTGAAATATTTTATTGCAACGGTGGGTGTAGTTTTGGTAGGGGGTGTGCTGGCGGTAATAAGTTCGCCGCATCGGATGGAACGGTTGCTGACTTTTAAAGACGCGGATTCGAGCGATACTTATCATATCGAAAATGCGATGATTGCGATTGGTAGCGGTGGATTGTTGGGGGTAGGGCCGGGTAATAGCGTGCAGGCGACTGGTTATCTGCCGGAGTCGATTAATGATTCGGTGTTTGCGGTGATGGGAGAGACGTTTGGCTTTGTAGGGCTAGTGGCAATTGTACTAGCTTTTACACTTCTATTGATGCGACTTTTGCGAACGGCAAATTATCTAGAAAATGACGAAGAGTCATTAGTGGTGATTGGGATTTTTGCGTGGGTGTTGGCGCATGTGGTAGTGAATATTGCTTCAATGACAGGTTTAATTCCATTGACGGGGATTACATTGCCACTGTTGAGCTATGGTGGATCGAGCCTGTTGTTTATGTCGGCGGCGCTGGGCTTGGCTTTGCAACTATCGTGTTGGACCAGTCGCGAACCGCGCAAAGAGACCGAAAGTACCAAACGCACAACTTTGACGCCGCGAGCAGTGCGCACTGCGGAGATGGGAAGGAGAAGTTCATGAAAATCTTAGTGGTAGGCGGAGGATCAGGTGGGCATATTACGCCAGCGGTGGCGGTAGTACGAGAATTATTGGAGAAGCAGCCGCGAGCACGTGTGGAATTTTGGACAGATCGCAAGTATTATAAGAATGTTGTAAAAATTACAACAGAGTTAGGCGTGCGTTGGGGTTCGGATGCGGGGACGATTCGCGGCAAAGTGCCGTACATTCGTGTGCGCAAAGTTTGTGCCGGTAAATTCCGTCGTTATGCGGGTTGGACTTGGCGAGATTGGATTCGCAACTGGTGGATCGTACTGAAGGATCTCGTGTTTGGAAATATAGTCGGTTTCTTTGGATTTGTAGGTGGAATTATTCAGGGTTTTTGGCGCTTATTGTTGCCTAGTCGAAGGCCAGATGTAATCTTTTTGAAGGGTGGTTTCGTAGGGTTGCCGGTGGGCCTAGTGGCACAAAAGCTCAAAATTCCTTACGTCGTGCACGAGTCGGATGCGGTGCCGGGCTTGGCAAATCGAATTTTGATGAAACATGCGACCGTGGTGGCGACGGGTTGGAAATCGTTAAAGATGGAAGGTGCTTGCATTGTACAGACTGGTATTCCAGTTGCGCCAGAGTTCAAGGCGGTCACTCCTGCGCAGCAAAAAAATCTGAAGAAGGATTTTGGGTTTGATCAGAACAAGCCGCTTGTCGTGGTGACCGGTGGTAGCCAAGGTTCGGAAAATATCAATGAAGCAATGAAAGAAATTCTGCCAGAAATGCTGAAGTTTGCGAATGTTGGCTTAGTAGCTGGGCGTAAGCATTATGAAAATATGGTAGAGCTAAAGCGCTACGAAGAGTGGGACAAGGCAAAATTGAAGTCGAATTTCCGAATGTGGGAGTTTAATTCGGCGATGTCGGATTTGCTAGGGGCAGCAGATGTAGTGGTGAGTCGAGCGGGGGCGACGACGATTGCTGAGTTGGCGGCGCTAGAGAAGGCGGTGATCTTGGTGCCGTTTGAACGTTTGCCGGGTGGGCATCAATTGCGTAACGCGAAAGATCTCTATGCTATGGACGCGGTCTTGATGGTGGAGGATGAGCGGATGCGGCAGCAACCAGTGATTTTGTTGAACGAAGTACGACATTTGGTGCGGGCGCCACGCGAGCGAGCCTTGCTGGCGGAGAAGTTGCGCGCAGCGGCAACGCCAGATGCGGCGGCGCGTTTGGCGACAATTTTGGTAGAAGTGGCGAACGGTAGTACGAAGATTGAAGAAATGACCACTGGTCAGAAAAATGACCCTGACAATGGTGTAAATGAGGCGGAAATAACAGAGAAGAAGTTTGGCGATAAGGCTGAAGATAAGAAAGAATCTGAAAAAACTGACCAACGGTCAGAAAATCCGGCAAAACCATTAATTTCTGATATTGAAAAAGTCGAATCCGTAGAGCAAGAAGTAATGCGCAAAGAAGCCAAAAAAGGGCAGGGTTTTCAGGAAGAAAATAGCTCTAAAACCCGGAAATTGCGAGTTTACAAAGCAGAAAAGAAACGGATGGAGAAAATGAAACGCAAAATTAAAAAACGCAGCACGGAAGATTGGAAATAGGCGGATAGAGAAATGAGTGGGCGAAAAGCAAAAATGCGGCGTTTGAAGCGTGGACAAACGATTGTGGCGGAGCGTGAATATGCTGAGTCGGAATCGGAGCGGATGCGCGAGCGTAAACGGATTCGGCGTAAGCATGTGACTTCGGTGGTGATTGCACTTTTGATGATGGCGACGTTGGCGTTGCTGGGTTATTTGACGATGAAAGAAGTAGTGAGAGAAGTGAGTAAACCGCCGGAGGCAACTGGAGATAGCTATCAGATTAAAACGCAGATCTTGGATGAAACAGGGCGCGAGCAAGTGTCGATGCGCACGCGAGAGTATATTGGTCAATTGGAGCAGGATTTGCATGATTTGGGATATGATGTTGCCAAAGTGATTTTGCCAGTGAATACTAGTCGAGAATTGTATGTGGATTTGGTGGGGGCGGAGACTTATTTTAAAATAAGTATGGAGCGGGGAACGGCGGTGACAGCGGAAGATATGGTGCGAGTTTTGAAATATTTGCAGGAGCGTGATTTGCATCCGGAATATGCGGATGTGCGTATTGAAGGAAAAGCGTATTATAAATAAGATTAGTATTCACCGTCCCAGCCGAAGCTGTCGAAGAGTTTCTTGAAAAATCGTCGGCTGTTGATGTGTCTGGTACTGCCGATGCGAGTAGCGAAGTTTTCTGGGCTACCTTCGCCGGAAGTGGCAAGTTTGTAGGCGGCGCGGTAAGTGTTGCTACGGAGGCGGCGTCCGGGGATAATACAATGCGGATAAATGACCGCTCCAATAAAAGGGATGCCGCGGACGGCTGGTTGTTGATAGCGTTTGCGTGGATGTAAGGTCAGTTTTAACTCGTTGGCGAGATAATTTTCGATAATGTTGAGATCGCGGAGAAGTTGTTCGCGTTGATGGTCGGGTACAATGATAAAAAAGTCATCAACGTAGCGTCCGTAATGTGAGTAACCGAGATCGAAAGTGACGAAACGGTCGAGCTGATCAAGATAAATATTGGAGAGAAGTTGACTGGTCAGATTGCCAATTACGATGCCGCGGTGAGGAGGCTGATTAAACAAACTTTTGGCGGGAGGCAAAGCTTGCCAATCGCGTCGCGATCCGTGTAGGGTAATACCGTCCATGGGGTGATCGTAAATAATGCGTTGCCAGAGAAATTTTAAGGTTTGATAAAGTTCATAACGATCTTGAGGGCGGCAAAAAATAGAGTTTTTGGCGAAAAATTCGGGCTGGTCGAGCGGCACGCGAGGGTGTTGATCGCGGGCGTAATGAAATTGTCGATTGAGACCCCAGAGAGTACGGGCAAAAAGTTTGTCATGCTCGAGGCTCATGAAATAACCTTGAATGTCAAGTTTGACGGCGAAGGCGGGAACGTGGTAATTTTGGGTAGCGCAACGCAGATGATGGGCGAGACGTTTTTGGCCGTAGAGCGTGCCTTTGTCGCGACGGCAAGAATAAGAATCAGCAATAAAATGGCGATCCCACCAATCACTACAAAAGTTATAGAGTAGATGATGAACGATGCGATCACGAAAGGGCGCCGCGACGATTTCGCGAGTGACAGGATCATGGACGATAAAAGCGATCCCGCGGGAAGGTTGGTAGTTGCGGCGCAAAATACTGTCGCGCAAGAGGATGATGTTTTCGATGGCATTGAGTTCAAAACGGTGTTCGTCGACGGTTTTGCGTTTGCCCTTGCGGGCATCTTCGTAGGCGCGCCAAAGTTCTTGTAACAAAAAATCAGCGAATGATGAATTATAATTAGGCATTGCGGTGAGGTTTCTTAGATTTTTGGATTTTTTGGGCGTTTTGAGTTTGGAGGCCGCGAGTAGCAATGCGCTCAATAGTGACGAGATGTTCAAGAATTTTACAGATTTCGCGGTGATGAATAATACGCAATTCACCTACAAACGCCATGCCGTTGCGGAGATGGCGGGAGATTTCGATCATTTTCATGAGGTTTTGCTCGGGAGTGGGATTTTTTTGATTGGCATAAGCAAGATATTGACAGGTCAAATCATAAGTCTCCAAAACCATGTGTTGCCCGACGGTGTCGCGGGCAAGTTGTTCGGGAGTGTGTTTGTATTGATAATAAATCAGACGGCTGACTTGATTGATCGCGTCATAAAGTAGCGGGTAAGGAGAGCGGGGAAGGATGATTGACATGAGTTTTTCGGTGTCGCGTTCGGCACGATCGCGTAGGGAAGCAATTTGCTCGGGCGAGTAAACTTTGGTGAGCTTAAAAAAATGTAGTTCGTCGGTATTAAGATCGTGATCAGGGAAGATGTTGATGTTGGCTAGCAACGTGGTAATTTGGTCGAGCGAACGAAAGGAAATCGTGCCATCTTCAGAAACAGAATAATGATCAGTGTCGACTTTGACAGAATAGCGCCAATGAATTCGCTCGGCGATGGTCATCGTAAAAAATAACACCGAGTGACCGGCGAGTTTACTGAAGTTACTGGTAGAGTTAAAAAAGAGAAGATGCCGGTCGTTGTGGGATTCAAATTCCATAACTTGGGCTTTGATTTGTCGCTGACGGCTGCGAAGGGCTTGGCGGGCGATGCGTAATTTGTTGGTGCGAGCCGGAGAGACTGGTTCCTGCTCAATTTTGGCAATCTTTGCTTCGATCGTATGAAGGTCATAACGGTCGAGCTGCTCGAGTGAGCTCGTTTTAATTGGTTTTTTGTTTGGCATAAGCTTATTGTATTATGATAGTTTTGGAATGTCAAAATAAAAAGTGGCTTCGCCTTAGGTATCGCTCTGTTCGGCCCGGCCACGTCGGGATATTTTCATTATAATAGAATATGTAAAAAAAGGAAGAAGATTGAAAACAGTCTAACAAAAAAGCAGGTTCGCCTTAGGTATTTCTCCGTTCAGTGCATCCCTGCGTGGTAATATTTTTTATTATAGCAAACATATGACAAAAAGTTAGCATTATACCTAGGAGTGAATATAGCTTTGAGGATTTTTGGAAAAGATAAAGTCGTGAAAAGTAAGAAAAATAAAAAAAGTGCGTGACAAAAAGAAAACGTTTGTGTATAATGAAATGTATACAGAATAATTTGCGCGTACCATTTTAAAAGAGAAAACTAGCTCCCTACTTCCGGCCCAGACAATGAAGTCTCTGGTAGTTTCGCTTATCTCTT